>CANRQI010000116.1 GCA_947632835.1 uncultured Clostridia bacterium | reverse complement strand
GAAGATATATCTGCTTCAATTTTTCAAGCAGTTGTCAATCAAACAATTAGTGGTTTAGCATGTGGTAGACCTATTAGAGGAAATATAGCTTTTTTAGGAGGTCCTTTAAATTATTTGTCAGAATTAAGACAAAGATTTATCGAAACTTTAGGATTAACAAAAAATGAAATAATTTTACCAGAAGATGCTCACTTGCTTGTTGCAAAAGGAGCTGCCTTAGATTCAAAACAAAATCAAGAAATTACACATAAAGATTTAAAAAATAAATTAGAAGAATTTAAAAATGCAAAATATTCTGAAAGTAAACCTTTACCAGCTTTATTTAAAAATGATGATGAATACCAAGAATTCAAAAAAAGACATGAAAAAGACAAAGTAAAAACACGTTCTTTAGAAGGTTTTGCTGAAGATTGCTTTTTAGGAATTGATGCTGGTTCGACAACTACAAAATTAGTACTTATTGACAATAACGGCGCTTTGTTGTATTCTTTATATGAGAGTAATGGAGGTAATCCATTAAAAAGTGTTATTTCTATGCTAAAGAAATTATATAAAGTTTTACCAAAAAAAGCTAAATTAAGATTTAGTGGAGTTACAGGATATGGTGAAAAGCTTGTCCAAACTGCACTTAATATAGATTTAAATGAAATAGAAACAATTGCACATTATACTGCCGCAAAAGAATTTTTACCTAAAGTAAACAGTATCATAGACATTGGTGGACAAGATATGAAATATATAAAATTAAAAAATAATGCTATTGACAATATTATGCTTAATGAAGCTTGTTCATCAGGATGTGGTTCATTTATTCAAACTTTCGCAAAAAGTTTAAATCTAAGTATAGAAGAATTTATTAATGAAGCCATAAAAGCTAAAAATCCTGTTGATTTAGGTTCAAGATGTACAGTATTTATGAATTCAAAAATAAAACAAGCTCAAAAAGAAGGTTTTTCTGTTGGTGACATTTCAAGTGGACTTTCTTATTCAGTAGTAAAAAATGCTATTCAAAAAGTTATGAAAGTTAGAGATGTTTCCACTTTAGGAAAAAACATTATTGTTCAAGGTGGTACTTTTTACAATGATGCAGTTCTTCGTAGTTTTGAATTAATAGTTGGAAAAAATGTAATACGTCCAGATATTGCAGGTCTTATGGGTGCTTATGGAGTTGCTTTACTTTCCAAAGAACAATATAATAGCAATTTAGATATGACATATTATTCTACAATATTAAAGGAAAACGAATTAGATAATTTAGATATAAAAGTTTCACATATTAGATGTGGTAAATGTGAAAATAATTGTCAATTAACAGTTAATAAATTTGGAAATGGAAAAACTTTTATATCTGGTAACAGATGTGAGAAAGGAAATGGACAAGTTACATTACACTCTGAACTTCCAAATTTATATAAATATAAATTTGATAGACTTTTCTCATACAAACCACTATCAGATGAAGAAGCAATTCGTGGAACTATTGGCATCCCTAGAATTTTAAATATGTATGAAGATTATCCTTTTTGGTTTACTTTTTTAACTAAATTAAAATTTAAAGTAATAATATCAGAAAAAAGTACAAGAAAAACCTATGAAAAAGGTATTGAATCAATGCCTTCTGAATCAGTTTGTTACCCTGCAAAACTTGCTCATGGTCATATTATGAGTTTATTAGAACAAGGAATAAAAACTATTTTTTATCCTTGTATACCTTATTCTAGAAAAGAATATGATAATGTTGATAATCATTATAATTGCCCAATTGTAATATCTTATTCAGAAGTAATAAAAAATAATATTGAGGAATTAAAAAGTAAGGATATTAAATTTATAAATCCGTTCTTACCAATAGATAATATTAAAAATTTAGTAAAAGTAATATCAGAACTAGAATGTTTTAAAGAATATAAATTCACTAAAAAAGAATTGACTGAAGCCGCAAAATCTGCTGAAGAAGAATATCAACATTATAGAGAAGATGTTCATAATAAAGGTCAAGAAACATTAAATTATATTGAAAAAAATGATGCAAGAGGAATTGTACTATCTGGTAGGCCTTATCATGTAGATCCTGAAATCAACCATGGTATAGATACTTTAATAACAAGTTTAGGATTATGTGTACTATCTGAAGATAGCATCTCAAATCTTTCTGAAGCAAAGCATCCTATTCGTGTTGTTGATCAATGGGCATTTCACTCTAGATTATACGCAACAGCTGATTTTGTTGGTAAAAATGATAGACTAGAATTAGTACAATTAAATTCATTTGGATGTGGTGTTGATGCTGTTACTACAGACCAAGTCGAAGAAATATTAAAAAGTTATGACAATATGTACACTTTAATAAAAATAGATGAAATAAACAATTTAGGTGCTATTCGTATTAGAATTCGTTCACTTTTAGCTAGTATGAATAAAAAACTCGCTCAAAAAAATGAATTAAATTGTAAAAATGAAAATGTAGAAGCACTAGGAAATTATGACATAAATAAAATAATGTTTACAAAAGATATGAAAAAAGAAGGTTACACTATTTTATGTCCTCAAATGGCACCAATACATTTTGAATTATTAGAAGCTGCTGCTCGTCCTTTGGGATATAACTTAGAAGTATTAAAAGAATGTACCCCACATACAG
>CANRQI010000115.1 GCA_947632835.1 uncultured Clostridia bacterium | reverse complement strand
CACATTCCACCACAAATTGTAGCATCAGCATATTTTTCTAGTAAATGGCATGCTCTTTCCATTGCCATATATGTTCTATTTGGATCTAATCCCTTTTCAAATCTGTTACTAGCTTCACTTCTTAAAATTTTCTTAGATGTTTTTCGAACCATTACAGAATCAAATATAGCAGATTCAATGATAACATTTTTTGTAGTATTTTCAACTTCTGTATCAAGGCCACCCATAACACCTGCTAAACCAATAGCTTTTTTTCCATCAGAAATTACAATATCATTTTCATCTAATATTCTCTCTATATCATCTAAAGTTGTTAATTTTTCATTTGATTTTGCCTGTCTTACCTCTATTTGACCATTTAATCTATCTGCATCATAAAAATGTAAAGGTTGACCACATTCTAACATAACATAATTACTAATATCGACAACATTGTTAATAGGTCTTATTCCACTTGCAATTAATCTATTTTTTATAAAATCAGGACTTTCTTTTATAGTAACATTTTGAACTTTTTTAGCTAAAAATAGTGAACAATTATCTGTATTTATATTTAATTTAAAAGTTTTATTTATATCATCAGATGTTTCTTTATGACTCAAATCAATATCTTTTACTTTTTTATCATATATAGCTCCAAGTTCATACGCCATACCTAAGATACTCAATAAATCTCCTCTATTTGCAGTAAGTTCAAAATCTATAACTTCATCATTTAAACACATATATTCCACAGGATTCATTCCTACTTTGGCATCATCTGGAAGTATATGAATTCCATTTTTATCCTCTTCAGATAAAAATTTTTTATCTATTCCAATTTCATATAACGCACAAATCATTCCATTTGATTCTTGACCTCTTATAATACCTTTTTTTATTTTTACTCCTCCAGGCAAATCTGCTCCTGCTCTAGCTACAATTACTTTTATTCCACTTCTTACATTTGGTGCACCACAAACTATATTTAATACTTCATTTCCAACATCAACTGTACAAACATGTAAATGATCTGAATCTGGATGCATTTCACAAGTTTTTACCTCACCAATAACTAAATTTGTTGCTTCTACTAAATGTTCAGCTGAATCATATTCATTTCCAACTCTTGTCATGTCTTCTGCTATAACATTTAATGGAGCATCTATGTCTACATAATCTTTAACAAAATTTAAACTAAGTTTCATATCTTTATATCCCTTCTCTATTCATTAATTAATTTCTCACGACATCACTCTTCATCTTTTCTGTCGAATTGAGTTAAAAATTTTATATCGTTTGTGTATAAATATCTCATATCTGTAATTCCATATTTAAACATTGCCAATCTATCTATTCCAGTTCCAAAAGCAAATCCTGAATATACATCTGGATCATATCCATTCATTCTTAATACATTAGGGTGTACCATTCCAGAACCTAGAAGTTCTATCCAACCTGTTTTTTTACAAAGTGGACATCCCTTTCCACCACATTTAAAACATGTTACATCTACTTCATAAGAAGGCTCTGTAAATGGGAAATAGCTTGGTCTAAAACGAAGATTCGTTTTTTCTCCTAACATTTTTTTCATAAATATTTCTAAAGTTCCTTTTAAATCTGCAAGTGAAATATTTACTGTATCTTTTCTATCTATAACTAAGCCTTCTATTTGATTGAATTGATGTGAATGAGTTGCATCATCTTCTCTTCTATATGTTTTTCCAAGAGTTATAATTCTAATTGGCGTTTTTTCTTCATTTGCAACCATTGTTCTAGCCTGAACACTAGAAGTTTGAGTTCTAAGCAAATATTCATCTGTAATATAAAAACTATCTTGCATGTCTCTAGCAGGGTGTCCAACTGGTAAGTTTAATCTTTCAAAACAAAATTCATCTGTTTCAAGTTCTGGCCCTTCAACAACATCATATCCCATAGATACAAATATGTCTTCAATTTCTTCAATAACCCTATTTAATGGGTGTTTACTTCCTCTCTTTATTTTTTTACTTGGAAGTGTTATATCAATTTTTTCTCTTTCCAATTTTTCTTTAAGAACTTTTTCTTTAATTACCAATTCCATATTAGATATTTTTTCTTCAATATCTTTTCTTACCTCATTTACTAAAGCACCTACTTTAGGTCTTTCCTCTGTAGATAAACTTCCCAAACTTTTTAATAATTCTGAAAGTTCACTTTTTTTCCCTAAATATTTTATTTTCATCTCTTGTAATTTTTCAGAATCTTTTATCTTAGAAAGTTCTTCATCTGCCATTTTTTTAATTTTCTCAATTTTTTCTTTCATTTATATCTTCCTTTCTATAAAAAAATCCTATGCAAAAAGCATAGGACGTATTTAACGTGTTACCACCTAAATTCATTATAATAAATATAACCTCATTATAGCTATAACGTTGCTAACGTTTACTCCTACTATGATTTCAAAGTAAAACCTTGAAAGTGAAATTTCAATAATTCATATATAAACAAACTCTCAACTTACAATTTGTTCTCTCTGTATATATTTTTTTAATTATTTACTTTGCTTTCTACAAACGGCTTTTATTTATGTAAATTATTATAGCACACTATATTAAAATTGTAAACACTAATTTTATTTAAATGGGAAAAATAACTTAAAAATTTTTAACCTATTATAAATAATTATGTAAAAAATATATGTTTTATTCATTATCCCAACTGCGCACAGTATGTAAAATTTAAAAATTTAACATACTGTAGCTAGT
>CANRQI010000114.1 GCA_947632835.1 uncultured Clostridia bacterium | reverse complement strand
TTGCAAATTCATCATCAACATTTCCTGTGCAAGAAGTACCGTTCATGAATATGAAAACCAAAAAATCTTCCTTTACAGTGATTTATAGATTGCGGTAAACCATTTATCTTTGCAGTTAATAAAACTCCATTTTTAGTTTCTTTAAAAGTTACAATACCATCAATTTTAGGGTATTTTTTAGACCCTTTTATATGGCATTTTGCTATTTTGAAAAAAATTGAAAACATAAATTAACACCCCTAACTTAATCTTATAATAGTATATTCATTTCGCAATATAAAAGTGAAATTATTTTCCATTGACAAAATAGTTAATAATCAATTGTACATTAATGAAACCTAAAAAATCACATTACTAGTTATGTTGACTATTTAAAGAAAATATGATATAATATTTACATAATTTTGTAA
Organism: uncultured Clostridia bacterium; assembly: GCA_947632835.1. GTDB lineage: Bacteria > Bacillota > Clostridia > TANB77 > CAG-508 > Scatovivens. The sequence continues at coordinate 2,709 of CANRQI010000114.1, read as the reverse complement.
CAACTATAGTCAAATAATTTGCTATAGTAGTAACAAATGTCTAAAAAAAGGAGGAACTATTATAAGCAATAAAAAAATCAGCAAAACCAAAAAATAAAAAAGGAGGAAATCTTAGTGTTACAGCTGAAAACAAAATGTAATGAAGTTATGCGGGTTAGTAAAGTGCTTGTAAAATACAATATAAAAGCAAGCATTACAAACCAAACAATAACTTTAGCAGGTGACATTTCAGAACAATTGCTTTCAGAAATATGTAGTATAGTTGAGATAACATCAATTCAAAACTATGTAGGTAATGAACCAATTAATGTGACAGAGGAACCAACTATTAAACAAGAGGTGCAAACAGAAAACGAATTACGGAAAAAATCTTCTGAAAACCAAACACAACTCGACGAAACTATTGTTGAAAAGCAAAGTACAATCGAAGACGAATTTGATGAAACCTTAATTGAAGACAAGAAAAAAGTTGAGGAAGAAGTCGAAGAAGACGAGACCGAACTCGAAGAATCAACCGTAGAAGTTAGTTTAGCAGACAATTCAAATCACAGAAATACCAATTTTAAACTGGTTAGAAAAAATGAATATAATCTCCTTTTTGAAAAAGTAAAAAGAGGAGAAATATATGTTTGTGATTTTGGAGATCCTTATGGCAGTGAGCAAGGGTATATTAGATATGCTATTGTTATACAAAATGATATAGGAAATAACTATTCTCCTTGTACAATTGTAATAGCATGTACGACACAGAAAAACAATAATTTACCAGTTCACTTAGAAATAAAAATGTCTTCTGAAACTATTACAGATTATGATGAAATAAGAGTCGGAAACAAAAACAATATAGTTTTAGCAGAACACATTACAAGTATTGACAAAAAAAGGCTAAGAAAATATATTGGAACAGTAACTCCAAAAATCATGGAAGAAATTGAAAAAAGAGTTATGATTTCAATATTCTCAGACAAAATTGAACAATACTGCGAAAAAAAATTGCAGGAGTATAAAGAGCAAAAACTTCAAGAAATAAGAGAACAAACCAAGAATGGACAGTTAAATAACTATAATCCAGAAAAACAACGCAGAGATATCAATATGGCACAAGTTAAATTATTATCACTTGTTGATATTAATGAACTGATATCAATATCTCAACGTGATATTTCGGACGAGGAAAAAATAAGAACCATTCTTAAATTGTTTGGTTTTGACTTGAATCAAGTTGGGATTCAATACCTGCAAGAAGCAATTATTTCTTCGCCAAAAGATACATACTTTAATCTCGAAACATTATCTGAAAAAGTTTCGAAAAAAGTAAATGTAAAAAAAGAAGAAATAACCCGATTAATTGTCGCAAGAGTTAAAGAAAAATTTAATTTAAAAAACACTTCAACAATTGATTTCATTCGTTTGGTAAACAGTTTTTTGATTTAATAGGAGGAAAAAAACTATGAAAATGATAACATTTGAAGTAACATCTAAGGAAGAATATTCTATTGCATCTTTATTAAAGGATGTAAACGACATTTCCTGTCGGCTGAGTATTGACTTTGAAAACAACTGCATAACAGTTAAAAACCTTGACAACGCTTTAATTAATAATGTTATAGACTTAATTGATAAGTACTATAAAATTTTAAGTGTTGAGCTTGACAATACTTCTGAGGAGGAGAAAGAAAATGTTGTAAACTCTTCTGAGGAAGAGACGGAAAATGTTGTAACTTCTTCTGAGAAAGTGACAAAAAATGTTGTAGATACATCTAAAGAAATATCAGAAGAGGTTTTGACTTCAAATCAGAATTATTTTACAACACCCTTTATAGAAGACAGCATTAATAAACTGCGTGAATCTATAAAATGGTTACTGCAAAATAAACCTGTTGAAGAATATCAAATAACTAGTAGAATATTCACACTTTTGACAGAAATGAATATGGCATACTCACCAAGAAATATAGTTACAAATCTCCACATAGGAGATGTTGTAGATGTGTATTTTGGAATGCACATTAAAGGTGAGATTAATGGAAAATCAGTTGCATGCATTGTATGTGATATTTACAATGGCAATATGATTTATGTTGTTCCTATGACTAAAAGTGCTGACAATACAGAAGAGTCATCAAAATTTATGGATATAATAGCACAACAAGATGTAAGTTATTTTAATGATTCATATAAAGGTAGCACTGTACTTCTAAATAAAGCAAAATATGTCAGAATTGAAAGGATACATTCCATAATAGGAAAGACGAGGTTTCCTTTTTTCAAGAAGTTGTTAGAAACACTGCCAAAAGTTTTTGATTTTACAGACATACTTGCAAGTAAAATAGGTAAGCCTTCTGTTGAAAAAACTTTAACAGAAATAACAGAAAAAACACCTGAAAAAGGTAGTGCCGTAGAAGAAACTGCCATTTTAGATGCAATAGGTTTTGCATTTGATAAGCTAGATACAACTAAAACTCCTAAGAGTCAACTTGAAGGCTTTTTGGTTGATATCGGAATGAATGCTGTTGATAAAAATATGAACAAAATATTAATTGCAGCATTTAATACTGCTTATAATGTTGAAAAAATCAATTATGAAAATATTATTTTAGGCATAAACGGTGAAATTCCTTCGATGAAAGAGACAGAAATCAAAAATGCTCTAAAAACAATATTCAAAGATTGGTTAACAAAATATCCTAAGTTAGCAGAAAGATGCCC
>CANRQI010000113.1 GCA_947632835.1 uncultured Clostridia bacterium | reverse complement strand
CTATTTATCCATTTTTTTGTAGAACAACTAAAAAAGATTTAGCAATTCCTACTCCAAATGAAGATGAATGTATTCGAATAAATATGACAGCAAAAGAACAAACACTATTTAATCGTATTTGGAAAAAATATAGACATAATGGTTTACTTTTATATATAAGATTATTACAAGCTTCCACAAATCCAAGATTATTATTAAGTGATGTAGATATGAGCTTTATTGATGATTTGTTTAATGATGAAGAACAGGAAGAAAACAATATTATTGTTACTAATATAGAAGAGAATCCTAAATTAGAATCATCAGAAATACAATTAATAAATCAACTTGATATGACATCAAAATTTTGGGCTGGTATAGATTTAGTAGAAAAACTAGTTAAGGAAGAAAAGAAAGTACTTGTTTGGGCTATATTTGTAAGAACTATTGATAGAATAGAAGTTGAATTAGAAAAAAGAGGAATACGATGTAAAAAAATATATGGTTCAACTGTTTTAGAAAGTAGAGAGCAAATAATAGATCAATTTAAGAATAATGAATTTGATGTATTAATAGCCAATCCACACACTTTAGCTGAATCTGTATCATTACATAAAAACTGTCATGATGCGGTTTATTTCGAATATAGTTTTAATTTAACACACATGCTTCAATCAAGAGATAGAATTAATAGATTAGGATTGCCAGAAAACCAATATACACAGTATTATTATTTGGTTTTAGAAGGTTCAGCTCTAGCAGATGGAATTGATCAAAGAACTTATGATAGATTAAAAGAAAAAGAAGAAAGAATGTTAAAATCTATAGAAGGTGAATTAATAGAATCAATTAATTTTGATATTTGGGATGATTTAAAGAAAATATTAAATGAAAACTAAAAAATTATAAAATATGTATAATGAAAGGAAAAATTATAGATTGACAAAAGGTTTTTGAGGTTAATAGAATTATAAAAATTAAACCTAGAATGAAATGTAATGTAAGAAAATCAATTAAAGCCAATGTGAAAAAATATACAAGTTTGATTTTAATGAAATAGAAAAGTTACAAAAATAAATAAAGAAAATACATTGAAAAATGGTAAGAAAGAGTTGCTAGTTAGTAAATATAAAGATAAAAAGTGAAACAAATTTTGATATTTTATTAAATTTGCTTTGCTTTTTTTAGTTTTTACTAATTTTATAAAAAATTTATACACAAATTACTCAAATATATATTGACAAATACAAAAAAATTGTTTATTATACTTATAACAATTTATAATATTTTATAACAATTTATAAAAAAGGAGGTTAAACAAGTGCCAGACATCATTAAAGAAGCAGAATATATAAGAAAAATGGTAAGCAACGAAATGTATGATATTTCGCCACATGCGAATCAACGAATGAATGAACGTAATATTAGTTTTGAGGAACTAGAAGATATAATATTAAATCATCATTACAAACGTGGTAAAAATGAAGGAAACAGTGAAAGATATGAATTTTATACTAATACAAAGGATAAAATAATAGTAGCACTTGGAACTGAAATGATACTTCCAGTAATAGTAACTGTTATCAAAGGAGGGTGTTAAAATGAATAAACTAGATACTAATAATATGGAAAGAATATGCTTTGAATGTAGTTCTAAAATGAAGGAAGAAGTTAGAGAATTAGAGATTTCAAGAAATGGTTATACATTAAAATTAAATGGTATAAAAGCGTATGTTTGCCAAAAATGTGGTCAAATAGTTTATGATTCTAATGATATAAAAATGATGGAAAAATTATGTTTGGCAATGTCAGAAACTAAGACAAATGAATCTGAAATAAACTTAAATGTATCAGAATTAGCAGAAACTTTAAGAGTATCAAATCAAACTATATATAATATGATTAAAGATGGAAGACTAAAACCTATAAAAATTGGTAAAGAATGGAGATTTATGAAAAAAGATATACAAAGTTTATTAGGAAAAGATGATGAATTATTAGCAGCTAGAGGTTTAAATAATAAAGATAATACAGATGAAGATATTATGAATAAATATTTTGAGGGAAATTAATATGGATATAAATGCAATATATGCAAATGAATTAATTGAAAAGTTAGAACTAGAACCACCAATAGATTTATATGAATTGTGTAAAATATGTAATATTGAAATTGTAAAAGAAAATTTAAAAAATGCTTATGCGTATTTTAGAATACGAAAAGGTAAAAAAGTAATATTTTTGAGTAATTCAATTGTTAATACTGAAAAAGAAAAATTTACTATTGCACACGAGTTAGGACACTATTTTTTACCAAATCATTTGGAAAAGGTAGATGATATGTATACAAGAACAGATTATATGTACAAAAATGAAAGAAAGAAAATAGAAACAGATGTTGATAAATTTGCAGCTGAACTAATCATGCCTAGTAAATTTATTGATTCTGAATTAGAAAGCATTTCACTAAGAAATTTTAAACAATTAGAAAAACTAGCACAAAAGTATCAAGTTTCACTAACTTCGTTATTATGCAAATATGTAGATTTAAATTCAGAAACTATGGCATTATTATGCTATGAAAATAATAAACAAAAGTGGCAATATAAGGTTTTTGATGATTTTAGATTTGACATATACAAAGGTAAAATATTAAATGATGAACCTGAAAAATATACTAAGGATACATTAAATAATTGGTTAGATGGAAAATTTCAGGGAACAGTATATCAAGTTATATTTGATTTAAAAAAGTACAATATGAAATTGGTACTAATACAAGTTAAGTATTCTTACTAGTATATAAATAAAGTAAGAAGAAAAATCGCCCAATGCTAATACATTGAACGAATAAATAAAGCATACAATCTTTATTTGTTTAATTATAGCATATTTCTTCTTTAAATTGCAAGAGGGCAGAAGGGAACAAAATTCTTGCAATTAATTTTATATAAATATAATAGGAAAAGGAGAAAATATAAGATGGATAATAAAATAGCTAAAAATAGAACATCACCCAAAAATGAAAATGATTACATAGTAGCATATAAAAAACTAAATCCTAATGCAAATAAACAAGATAATTATGATATAGCTGCAGTAATAGCTAAAGATGGAACTAGAGGACATGGATTATTACCAGAAGATATTAATAGAGGGCATGATAAAAATTACCACAGAGTAAAAAACTTTATTTCAGATAGTGAATTAAAAAAGAAGTTTTAATAAAGAAGGCGAGAATCAACTCGCCTTTAAAATTTACTCTTC
>CANRQI010000112.1 GCA_947632835.1 uncultured Clostridia bacterium | reverse complement strand
GTAATAGAAAAAAGTGAAGATTTAGAATTATTAAAAGAATTTAAAAATTTGTCAAATTTAACTAAAGTAGAATTTAAGAATATAAATAATATTGAAAATTTAGATGGAATAGGTGGAGCTGTTAACTTAGAGGAGGTAAGATTCGAAAAATGTTCTGTAAATAATTATTCAGATTTGTTGAAAAATCAAAAATTAAATAAGTTATATTTAATAGCTCCAACTGGTAAAAATACAGATGTAGAAAATTTGTGTAGTAAAACGAATGGAATAGGTGGTGGAGATTTACCTAATTTACAGTATTTTGCTGTAACAGGAAATCCAGCATTTATAGAACATCTAGATGATGATAAGCGGTTTGGGTGTGGGAGATTATGGTCAAAATAGATTTGAAATAACATCACTTGATTGTTTTTCTAATTTAACTAATGGTACTAAAGAAGGTATAGAGAATTTGTATATACAACATATGTGTATAAGTAGTTTAAGTGGATGCTTAGATGGATTTTCTAATTTAAAAGTATTAAGATGTGAATATAATAGCTTAATTAGTTTAAAAGGGATTGAGAATTGTAAAAAATTAGAGTATTTATTTGCGAATAAGCAAACATCATCTAATTTTGGAAAAGACGAAGTTATTTCTAATTATACAGAAAATGATGCCTTGGCTTCTATCGAGAAATTGAGCAAATTAATATATATTAATTTATCTAATAATTCGACATTTAAATGGAGTAAGTATTTAAAAGATTTGAATAATTTAGAATATTTGAATTTGGACGGTTGTTCAGGTATTCTTGATTTTAGTCAGTTAGCAAGTTTAGCAAATCGTCTTGGTGAAAAGTGCTCATATCCAGGAGAAATGGCTTCAAGTTTGATTGGAAAAGATAGTAAAATATTAAATTTAAAAGGAAGTATAATAAATATTAATGATTTTAAAAAATTAAAGGGAGCGCAAAACTTATATGCTTTGAACTTAAATGGTGCCAAAATTGTGGAAGATAATAATTCAGAATTGGATAGTGAGACTTATAATTCTGTAATAAATGAAGTTTTAAGTACTTGTACAAATATGAATTATTTAGAAATAAGTAAACAGCCAAAATTAAATAGTATTGATTTTGTAAAAAATATGAAAAAATTAAAAGAATTATATTTAGATGGTGATTCTAGTTTAACTGATTTAAGTATTATAGAAAATATGGCGAATGAAGGTACTTTAGAATTATATCTTTTGGTTTTATCTAATTCCAATATTGATTTAACAAAAATTCAAAAGACTATTTCTATTGTGTCAGAAAATTGTTTTGCTATTGGTAACCATTATAATGGAAATATATTAGAGCTTGATTTATGTGGGTTTTGGTATTCTTCGAGAGTGTTGTCTGAATCTGATTCGATTTTAGGAGTAATTATAAGTGATAACACTTTATTACAGAAGTTAAGTACTTGTGCTGAGATAACGAGTTTATATATTAGACCAGGATGGAGAGGAATTTTCATAAAGTCTATTCCTGAAAAGTTGAATTTATCAAATTGCAGTAACTTAAAAAAATTTTTTTATTCGGGCTATGCTCCTGAACTTGTGTTGCCAGAGAATTTAGAAGAATTTAGGTATGGTACTAGCAATTTTATAAGTTGTGATCTTGGTTTATGCAAAAAATTAAAGATTATAAGATTTATATGTGTTACGGGAAATGATTACTTGAATGAAATACTCTCAACTTTGCCGGAAGACTATAATGCTCTTGAATATTTGGAGTTGTTAGATCAAGATAGTGGTGGAGGAAAATATTTTAGTAATTTGGATTTTTTAAAACAATTTGAGAATTGTGTAAATTTTAAAAAAATAAGTATAATGCAAAATGGTGGTTGGTCGAGGTATAAGTGGGACAATTTAGACGGATTAAAATATGGTAAAAATTTAGAAGATATTGAAATTTTATTTGGGACGAATGATGGTGGTTGTTTGGCAAATTTTCCAGATTTATCTGAGTTAAGTAAATTAAAACATTTGCAGATTCGATATGGGAATATGAATTTAGATAATATAAAAACTTGTAAAAATTTAACAGATTTAACAATAAATAAAACTTATATCAAAAATGTTGATTTTTTGAAAGATATCAATGGTTTGATAAATGTTGATTTGTCAGATAATTTAATAGCAGACATAGAAGGATTAAAAGGAAAAACAAAAATACAATCTTTAAAATTAGGTAACAATGGGGTTGTTGATATTTCTCCTTTAAAAGATTTAATTAGTGTTACACATTTGGAATTAAATAATAACAAATTATCAGATTTTGCTAATGATATTAGTGGAAATAGTTATTATACACAAACAGTTTTAACAGATTTGAATCAAAATAATAATTTAAAGAGTTTATATTTATGGGGAAATTTATATGATGATTATAGTATAATTAAAAATGAAAAATTAAAATGGGATAAATTGATTTTAGATGAAAAAGATAAACCAGAAGATTAGAAGAAAAATATGATAATAAAGATGTAGAGAAAATAAATTATGTATTGTTGTACATAGTTTATTTTTTTTATGCAAAAAATGCAATCAAAAAGTATTGCATTTTATAATGAAGTGTGTTACAATATTTTTGTCAAATTTTTTTAAATCATTGGTTTATTTCAAACCAAAAAAATCCAAGAAAAATTGAAATTTTAGAGAAGTACAAATTAAAATTTAAGTATTAATTTAATATATGAGTTATGAAAAATATATGTTTTATGAAGTTGTTTCGTGGGGACCAGCTAGCTACAGTCTATTAAATTTTATGTTCCACAGAATTTTAAAATTTTACAGACTGTGCGTGGTTGGGAAAACGAAAAAAACATATATTTTCATAACTATAAAAAACATTGAAATTAAAAAATACATTGCAATGGAGGGAAAAATATTGAAACCAACAGAGGAAAATCCGAAAAACGTTGACAAAATGGCAGATAAGGGAAGAAAATTATCCAAAAGAAGTGTTGACAGACAAATTGGAATTTTATATACTGGAATTACCAAAATACAAGAAATATAGAGATGTAAGTGAAGAGTTGGGAAATTGGGTAAAATTTATAGAAAGTCCAGAGACTAACTATATGAATGTCAAGTCTTTTTACGAAAAAAATTAAATTTTTCAAAAAATTAATTAGTACATTGAAAAATTGCATGACAAATAAGCGTTTTTAAGCAACGCAATTAGTATTATGTAAATATAAATCAAGCAACATTCGATAGATATTGAGCTTGGTACGTTTTACCTGTTTTTAGCAAATAAAATATAACTCTAATTAGTTTTTTTGTAACATGGCTTAATGCAATAAAATAATGCTTACCTTCAGATAATTTCTTTTCTTTGTAATCATGAAAAGTCTTGTC
>CANRQI010000111.1 GCA_947632835.1 uncultured Clostridia bacterium | reverse complement strand
AGCTCTTGCTCCACCTTCTCCTTCTGGTGCAGGAGCTGTAATATGATAAGCATCTGAACTTAAACCATAACCTACTAATTCTGCATAAATTTTTGCACCTCTTTTTTTAGCGTGTTCTAATTCTTCAAGCATTAGTAGTCCAGCACCTTCACCCATAACAAATCCATTTCTCTCTTTATCAAAAGGAATACTTGCCCTATTTTTATCTGTTGAAGTACTTAAAGCCTTCATACTAGCAAATCCTGAAATTCCTATATCTGAAATACTTGCTTCTGCCCCACCAGCTATAATTACATCTTGATATCCATGCTTAATTGTTCTATATGCTTCTCCTATTGAATGAGTAGCAGTTGCACAAGCACTTGTTATACAGTATGAATCACCTTTTGCTCCAACTTCAATACTAATATTTCCAGCAGCCATATTACTTATAGCCATAGGAATAAAAAATGGAGATACTCTATCAGGACCTTTCTCATCAACAACTCTAACACCTGTAGCTATTGTCATCAATCCTCCTATACCAGATCCTACAATAACTCCAAATCTAGTACTGTCTATTTCATCTACATTTAATTTACTGTCCTTCATAAGTTCTTTTGAAGCTACCAAAGCAAGTTGTATATATCTGTCTAATCTTCTTGCAGATTTTTTATCTAATGCTTCTTCTGGATTGAAATTTTTTACTTCTCCCGCAAGTTTTACTTTATAATTTGTTGTATCAAATGCAGTTATTTCATCTATTCCACACTTTTTCTCTAGTATACCATTCCAAAATTCTTCTACTGTATTTCCAATAGGAGTTATAGCTCCCAAACCTGTTACTACTACTCTTCTCATTTTCCAAATCCTTTCCTTTATTACATTAACATTCCACCGTCTACATGTAATACTTGACCAGTAATATATGAACTATCTTCTGATGCTAAAAATTTAACTGCTTTTGCAATATCATTTGGTGTACCAATTCTCTTTAATGGTATCATTGTATTTATATTTTCTTTTACATCATCAGATAAAACTTTTGTCATATCTGTTGCTACAAAACCTGGAGCAATCGCATTTACTAAAATATTTCTACTTGCAACTTCTTTTGCTAAACTTTTTGTAAATCCAATAATTCCAGCTTTAGAAGCAGAATAATTTGTTTGACCTGCATTTCCTGCAATTCCTACAACTGATGCAATACTTATGATTCTTCCTGAACGTTGTTTAACCATTAATGGAATAACATTTCTAGTTACATTAAATGTTCCAACCAAATTAACATCAACAACATTTGTAAAATCTTCTTTACTCATTCTAAGTAATAATCCATCTTTTGTTATTCCTGCATTATTAACTAAAATATCTATTTTTCCTAATTCTTCAACTGTTTGATTAACCATTTTTTCACATTCTTCATAACTTGCAACATCACCTTGAACTATTGCACATCTAACACCATAACTCTCAATTTGTTTTTTTAAATCTTCAATATCATCTGTTTTTGTTCTATAATTTAAAGAAATATCATATCCTTCCTTTGCCATCTCTAAGCAAATTTCTTTTCCAATTCCTCTAGCAGCACCTGTTACAAAAACAACTTTTCCATTTCCCATAAAACTACCTCCTTATTATCTTTAAATTTTTATGATTTCAATTCTTCTATAGCTTTTTCAAGTGTTTCTACACTATTTATATTAATTAGTTTTACATCTCTATTTATTCTCTTTACAAAACCAGTTAAAGTTTTTCCTGGACCTATTTCGACAAAAGTATCTATTCCTGATTTTAGCATATATTCTGCACTTTTTGAAAATTTCACAGGATTTATAACATGTTTTGCAAGTATTTCTTTCATATTATCAGAATTATTATATGGCATTGCATTTATATTTTTTATTACTGGTATTTCTGGTAATTTTACATTAATATTTTCAAGTTCATTAGCTAATTTTTCAGAAGCTTCCATTAATTTTTCTGTATGGAATGGTCCACTTGTTTTTAACTCTACAATTTTTCTTGCTCCTGCTTCCTTCATTTTTTCAATAGCTTCATTTACACCTTGTTTTTCACCTGAAATAGAAATTTGACCTGGACAATTATAATTAGCTGGAACAACAAAACCAGATGTTACATTTTTGCATATTTCTTCCACTTTTTCATCATCTAATCCTAAAACTGCCGCCATCTTCCATTCACCATCTGGAGTATAATTTTGCATTAATTCTCCTCTTTTTTTTACGATTTTTATAACATCTTCAAAGCTAATTGAATTTGCATAAGCTAATGCTGAATACTCTCCAAGACTCAAACCTGCACACATTTCTGCTTTTATTCCATTTTTATTTAATATTTCTATAATTGCTAAACTCATTACTAAAATTGCAATTTGAGTATTTTTTGTTTGTGATAATTCTTCTTCTGAAGATTCAAAAGTTAATTTTGCAATATCAATACCAGAAACTTGACTTGCTTCATCATATATATTTTTTACTTCATCATATTTTTCATACAAATCTTTTCCCATTCCAAGAGTTTGAGAACCTTGTCCTGGAAATAAAAATCCTATTTTCATTATTTTTCCTCCAATTTATGATTTTATAAATCATAATTTTATACGAAAATATTATACTACAAATATTGGAAAAAGTAATTATAATAAGTGGTCAGTTTTTGATTTTTTCACGAATAATTATAGAGTATATCTCTATTTTGTTCTTCATATCAGATTTTAAATTAGAAAATCTCTGGACTCTACAAAAAAATACCCATTTTTACTTTAAAAATAAAGTAATGGATATTTTTTGAATTTTTAATTAAAATAAGAATTAATTGTGAATGTTCCATTTGATAGTTCTATATAACCTGCACCAGAACCTATCCCAAACGAATTATTAGTTTTTGAATTTACATACTCACTTAATACTGAACATGTTGTTTCATTTCTTATAAGCACATTTTTGCATCCAGATAAATCAACTGGTGCTTTTATATCTGAAATATTAGGAACCACACTTTCACCCATTAATTCGGAAAAAAATTCACTATTATAATTTTCTTTAACACCCCACCATGAAGTATATTTATAAACTTCTCTTAAAACTCCATGTTGAGCAAAAATTTCTAATTGATTTTCTCCATCTTTATAATCTTGATCATCTGTAAATTTATTACCATTAAATGCAAATATCTTACAATTATTTGATACTGATACTGTTCCACCTTTTCCAGCTATGCCTCCATCACCTGCACAGTCACGACCATGTGAAGCACCGTTTCCTACTCTACTACCACCGAGCACCACCATAAGCATAAACAATCAAAGAATCATGTATCGTTACTGAGCCACAATTCTCACCAGCTTCACCATCACGAGCAGAAACATCAAAACTATTATTAAATCCATCCAAACCAAAAGCTAAATTAGCTTGTCCACCAGCACCACCATTTCCTCCAATACCAGCTCCAGCACAACCACCAC
>CANRQI010000110.1 GCA_947632835.1 uncultured Clostridia bacterium | reverse complement strand
AAAATATATGTTTTATTCGTACTCCCAACCACGCACAGTCTGTAAAATTTTAAAATTCTGTAGAACATAAAATTTAACAGACTGTAGCTAGTCGGTCCCCACGAAATAACTTCATAAAACATATATTTTTCGTAACTTTAATTAGTAGCTTAAAAGTTTTAATATATTTTTTAAGTTATGGTTTGTGGGGACCGTTTTAGAAAATGTTATAAACGTTAGTGAATTACATTTTCTTAAATGGGGAGAATAACTAAAAAAATATATTAAAACTTTTTTTAAACTATATTGAACGAATAAAACATATATTTTTTATATTAATGCAAAAATATTTGAAAATATTTATAATAGTGGTAAAATAGAAAAAACAAAAATAAAAAGAGGTTGAATATGAGTCAAAATAGAAATTATTATGAAAGTTTTATTAATGAATTAAATCCTGAAGCTTGTATGGAAGTAGCAGAAAATATTGCATATAAACTAGAAACAGAAAATAATTATCCAAATCTTGAAAAAGATAAAGATATTTTAAAAAATTATATGATAGGTTTAAGCAAAATATATAAAATGAATCCTTATTATAGGATTATAACTGAAGATAAAGTTATTAGTATGATTTATAAATTATTAAAGCTTAAACTTTTACCTAAAGATATTGACAAAGAATTTAATCAAATATTTGATGTTCAATTACATAGAAAAGAAATGAAAAATCCAGATATGCAAAGATATGAAGAATATTTAGTTGGTAAATCAATGGATGATGATATGCTAGGAGATTTTTTAGAAGATATTTTACTAATGAATTTTAAAAATGGAAAAATAGATATGAAATATTTAGAATATCTAGTAGGGGAGCTTTTATGTAAGTATTCTAATGTTAGTAATGTTATTAATTTAGATCAGAAAAAAATAATTTTAGAAGATTTTGCAACTCAAAAAATAAAAGCATTAACAGATGTAAATATTTTGGCATTATATTCATCACGTTTTCTAGATGAAAAAGAAGGTGCGAGTTATTTTAATGGTGTGATTAGTATATCCGAAGATATTCTTAGAAATCCAAGAATTTTAGGAAATTTGATTGGTTTATTCCATGAAATTGGACATGTTAAGCAATGCAAATCTTTAGGAAATATTGATTATGATCATGCTTTATACATAATTGAAAAAGAAATGTTAATTGGACATTATGATAAAGAATTTTATCAAACAAATTATAATTATATGTATGTAGAAATAGATGCTGAATATTTTTCTTTTAATACTTTATTAAATTTTTTAAAAACATTAAAGCATGAAAATTTCAAAAAAGAAGAAACTTATAAAAAAATATTAGAAATAATAACAAATAGGAAAAATCATACTCTTAACAAATTTAATGGTGCAAAACAAAAGGTTATTGATGGTAAAAAAGTTGAGAATGTTGAAGAATATTTTGATAGTTTGATTTTGAAAGAACCAAAAATATTAGAGGAACGTCCAATTTTCCGTATTGAATATAATAAAGATGGAACAAGAAAAAGTTTAGATGAGATTTTGTCAGATTATATTAGTGTAGCAAGAATAAAGAAAAATAGATTAGGAAATTATGATTTATATAAGTATATATTGTTAACTAGGTCAACAGTAGATATAGATGAATGTTTAAAAATAGTAGACATGGATATTCCTATGGATTTGAGTGATACTACAATAAGAGTTATTCAAAAATTAAGGTATGCAGTAATTAGTAGAATATTTGATAAAGTTAATAATGAAGAAAAGGAAATAATAGCACGGAAAGCTAGAGTTAACTGATATTTTAAAACCTGAAGAAATAGAAAAGTTTAAAAATGCACAAGAAAGAATAAATACAGAAGATAAAAAGAAAATAACACAAATATTTGAAGATTATGATGAAAGATAAATATATTTTAATATTTTGAAAACAAACGTTTGACAAATACAACTTAATAATATATAATATAGAAAAAATTTAAGGAGAGTGATTTTATAGAAAAAGCAAAACATTTTGAAATGTGAGGGATTAATATGTCAAATGTAACAGTTGTTGAAGAGTATTTGAAAAGTTTTTTTTCAAATTCTGTAATACTAATGATGACTGGAATTATTAATATGAATATAAAAATTAATAATTTTAAATTTATTTGTAGAAGAAATAGACTAACAATAAAAGAAGCAAAAAATAATGTAGTAACAATATCATTTGACGAAGTATATGATGTAGAAAAAGTTTCAGAAAATAAAGTAGTAATAAAATTTAATATAGATGAAAAAATAATTATAAAAACAAATGTATAATATATCATAAAAACAGCTATAATAATTTTAAAATTAATAGCTGTTTTTTAATTTTTTATAACTATAAATGTTAATTAACATTTATAGTTTATGTTTATTGATTATTTTTTATTATAGAATATTACATAAGCAAAATGATTAAGGAGTGAAGTATGAAAGAAATAGATTATAAGGAAATGGGAAAGAGAATAAGAAAACAACGTTTGAACTTTAAGCTAACACAAGAAAAGTTAGCTGAAAAGGTTGATGTTGTTCCTACATATATCAGTGAAATTGAAAGAGGAAATAGTATAGCTAGTATTGCAGTTATAGTAAAAATAGCAAGCGTATTAGAATTAAATATAGATTATTTAATATGTGGAATAAATCCTTCAAATGTTGAAACAACATTTAAAGAATTATTAAATTCTATTCCAGAAAAGAATCATAAATTATTTATAGATTTATGTACAAATATCTCAAACGCTTTAAAAGAATAAAAGAGAATTAAAAAATTCTCTTTTAAACTAAACTATGATTATTTATTTTTTTTGTAAGACTCTAAGGCCTTTCTATCTGAATCATCTAAATTTTCTAATGCAAATTTAATTAAAAGTATAGTTACTTGATTCAAAGAAGTGTTTTTAATATCAGCTAAAGCCTGAATATCTTGAACAATATTTTCAGGTAGTCTTAGTGTTTTACTTATTCCAGCATGACTCTCAGGAATTTTTAATGTTTTCATAATCATCCCCCCATAATTAATTTTTTACAGATTTATTCTTTTCTGTAGGTATTATATGATAAAAAAAAAATAAAATCAACAGTATTTTTGCAATTAAAATAAAAATAAAAAATATTATGTCGGAAATGCTGATTTTTATGCAATTTTTATTCAATAATTAATAATTTTATGCTTAACAAAAATTTCTTTAAGTTTCGGTGTTTTTTATATACGTTTCAAAAAGTTTTAATATATTTTTTTAGTTATTCTCCCCATTTAAGAAAATGTAATTCACTAACGTTCGTAACATTTTCTAAAACGGTCCCCACAAACCATAACTTAAAAAATATATTAAAACTCTTAAGCTATTATAAAAAATTAAGTTAAAGTTACAAAAAATATATGTTTTATGAATGAGCTTCGTGGGGACCGACTAGCTACAGTATGTTAAATTTTTAAATTTTACATAC
>CANRQI010000109.1 GCA_947632835.1 uncultured Clostridia bacterium | reverse complement strand
GAAGTAGCATATTATAGAAGATGGTCTGAAACGGGAGCTATGCCAGATACATCAATAAAACTAGATACAGAAAGTTTTAACAAAATATATGATGGAGATATAGCGTATATACCAAGAGGAGTGGAAGATATTTATTATTTAGATAATGAAAAATTAGGTTTAGAGGAAGATAAAAGATATATAATAGATTTGACAACAGGAATAATATATGCGTTGTCAGGGTATACAGTAGAAAATGTAGATGTACATAGTTTACCAATGTATAAAGCAATAGCAAATGGAGTAACAACAGCACCAAAATTTGCACAAGCAGAAGTTTCAGGAAGTGGAGATAATTTAGCATATGCAGGACAAGAATATTTAAAAGATAAACAGGGAAATTATGTAGATGAAGAAGGAAATATTGTAAGTGAAGAAAACAAAGTGAAAAATCCGAATGGATTTAAGATAATTGCATCAGGTAATAATATATTCAAATTATATAATAATGGAGATTTATATGGAAAAGGAATTAAAGGGGCACAATTAAATACATCATCAGAAGAAATGGAAAAAATAAATCCATATGTTTGGAAAGAGTGGAAAATTCCAGCAGAAGTAAATGGATGTAAACAAATTATTATAGGTACTAATGGATTGTTTTTTATAGATGAAAATAATGATTTATGGGTTACTGGTTCTAATACTTTAAGTAACAAACTCGGATTGAATAGTGAACAGTTAATAAATTATACAAGTAGAGAAATTGTAAAGGTAGATTTGAACGGTGCAAAAGTTCAAGATGTTTATTGTGGTCCTTATAGTACATTTTTAATAACGACAAATGGTGATATTTTAGCTGCGGGAGGAAATTCGAATTATGAATTAGGTTTGAATCATAATAATGCTACGACTTCATTTGAGAAGGTTCCGATTGATAAGAAAGGAGAAGTAGAATGTATATATTGTACTCAATCTGGAGATAGTAGAGTAACAATAATACAATATAAAGATAAAACTTTTTACTTAGCAGGTGAAGATAGTAATAATATTTTAAAAAAAGGAATTTACCAAAAGTTTACTCAGATTTTTAATGGTGAGATTGGTCCAGATATTGATGATAAAATTGTTTCTATTGATTGGAATGCACAATGTTTGGTTTTAGAAAATGACGGGACACTTTTGTTTGCAGGTTATCCGTCATATATGAATGGTGGGCTAAATGAGGATGTGAAAGTAGGTAATTTTACTGCTTATCAAGAAAATGGTTTTAGTGAATTGATTCCTTTTAGTCAAGCTGGTGTTATATTGAAGAAGAAGGATGGAACTTGTTATTTTTTAGGTACAGATAAAAATTTTGGAAAATATGCATCGACTACTCCAACTTTGGCGAACTTTACTGGAGGTGAAAAGGTTAAGGACGTGTATGTTAAATCTTCAGCAGCTTTTTTTATTTTAGAAAATGGCGAATGTTGGGGAATTGGTAGAAAAAACTCACTTGGTATCAATTCTCAGGAAAGTACTTTTGAAAATGATTTTGTTAAATTGAGTTTTGAAAGTGTAGAAAAATTTTATAATGAAAAGATTAAGAGACGGTCATTCCCCTTTTGGATGTGTGGGTGTAGCTATAAATGATGGAAAAATATATGTGACAGGTGATCAAAATATTATGTTTGGTGATGATATTTTGGTGAAAAATTGGAAGATGATAGCATCTAACGTTTCATTTTTTAATGGTATTGGAAATTGTTATGTTGACAAAGATAAAAATCTTTGGATAGATGGTAATTCAAAATATTGTGCATTAGGTGATGAATCAAAAAATTATAAAAACATTCAAAATTATATAAAATGTCCAGATACAAATATATTGGGTAAAGTAAGTGAATGTTGGAATGTTGATGGTAATACTTATGTTTTATTGGATGATAATTCATTATGGGCTACAGGTACTTTTACATCAGATTCAACTGGATTGGATCAATTTCCTGGTTGGGCTGAGAAAGAGGATAAAATAAATTTTGTTAAAATTTTGGATGATGTAGTTTTCTTTTGCGTTGATAATAGTGGAGGTTGGTATACTACAAAAAATGCGATTACATCTGATGGAAAATTTTATGCATGGGGAGATAATTATTTTCGGTGCAAATGCTTCTGGTAGACGAACTCAATATTATACTCCGACTTTAGTTGATTTAAAAATTGATGTTAATAATATTGATGAAATTGCATTAATAAAAAAAGGGCAGATGAGAACTTATGTTGTTTTAAAAAATGGTAAAGTGTATGTGACAGGTACACATACATCTGGCTGGGATGGCGGTCATGTTGCAACTGAAAATTTTAGTGAGTTTGTTTTGAATTTAAATGATAATGAAAAGGTTAAAAATGTTGTTTTGCAAGGAGGATCTTCAGCTTTATTTTTAACGGATAAAAATAGGATTTTTGGCTATGGTCCTGGAAATAGATTAGGACTTGGAATTACGGACGGAGATAAACTAGAAACAAGATATATTTCTAGTTTGGAAGGTAAAAATATTATTGAAATTAGTGCAGGTACAGATTATTATGTCGCTGTTGGCGCAGATGGAAAAGTTTATGGAACAGGTTCGAATTTATATGGAGTTTTAGGTCGTTGGATTGGAATAGATAGAACCAGCCCAAACAGTAGATATAAAACAGCATTTGATTGGGTTGAATGTCCAGAATTAGAGTTATAATTTTGTAATCATAAAGAAAAGTGAATTTTATAGAGATTTCAGTAGATGAAATTCAAAAAGTAATTTTAGTAATTTAAAAGAAGGAACGATACTTTTATAGAGTATTTTTCCTTCTTTTATAATTTTTTATAGAATACCTCTAGCTGCAAAAACATTGCCCCAAACAAAAATTAGGATAATAATTAATACTGCAAATAATAAATATATTCGTATATTAAAGAAAACGTCAAATATTTTATCAATAAATTTAGTAACTTTTAAAAATTTTTCATTTCCAATTTTACCTTTTTCATCATAGATATTTCGGCCATACTTTGCCATTGATTCTTGTTTTTGTTCTTCTGCATATAAATTAAGTTCTCTAAGCTCTTCTTCTGTAAAGTTATATTGATTATCATTTTCATTATTGTCATCATTATTATTCATCTTAAGTTTTTTCCTTTCAAATATAATTGCAATTTATATTTTGTAAATGATATTGAAGTTCTATAAAAATAATAGCATATATTATATTTTTTTTCAATTGACATTTTTGATTTTCTGAATTTAAAATTTACCTCAATTAAAAAAGTAAATGCAATTATGAATAAGCTCCATTGCAACAAGTCTTACATTTAATGTTACTGTACAACATAAAGCATTTCTGTTATAATTGTTTAGCAAATGTTTTTGGTAGAAATGGAGCAAATTTATGGAAAATATTGTTTGTCCTTTAATTAAACGAGGTCAATCTATTTACACTATTTTAAATAATCATCTTGAAATTAAATTTTGCGAAAAAACAATATATAATTATATTGAAATGGGATTATTTAAAGATTGGGGTATTACCAATATTTCTTTAAAAAGAAAAGTTAGAAGAATTTCTAAAAAGAAAACTGTACTTAAGAAACGAAAAGAATCTACTAATTATAC
>CANRQI010000108.1 GCA_947632835.1 uncultured Clostridia bacterium | reverse complement strand
AATATTGCTTTTAAATTGCACTTTTTCATACAACTTGCTTTTACTTTTCAAAATTGCATTTACTTTTTTACTTCACGTTAAAATTAAAGATAGAGGTCAAAATTTTCATCTTGACCTCTATCTTTAGTTTTTAATCAAACATATACTTGATGTAGTCTTCTTCCGGTAAAACCTCGATGCAGACCACATCACCACTCACCATAATGGTTCGTGGTTTGTTATATGTTGTATCCACCTTCCGACCATCTGCCGTTAAAACGGCCAAAGCAAGGGCTTTTATTCCCGAGCTGGTCGTCTCAGGTTCACCAATAAGAAAGCACCCGTATTTACACTTCATTTTAAAACGCTTTCCCATTAGAACTCTCCTTTCCATGAATCTGAGTCATCAGTTAACATAATTATTATATCATAAAATATTTTAAAGTCAATTCTTTTTGCAATATATATGCTAAAAAAATACTGAAACTTAAGTTTTATTATTAAGTTTCAGTATTTTTTTATGATAATTTTCCATAAGATTTCAATGTATTAATCAAACGAGAATAATTTAATGTTGAATCTTCCACATCAATTATTTTCTTACCATCTTTATATATAATTACTCTTTCTACTTCGCCCATATCATTCATTTGCTTTTTTTCTATTACTGCTTTTTCAATTTCATTGACTTTAATTTTTTTGCTTCCTTTAAAAAGTCCTTGTATTTCAATTTCTTCACCATTAACTATAATTTTCCATTTTACTCCCCAAGCCACAAGTAATGCACCAATTAAAGAAAAGATTAAAGCTAACCATAAATGTCCACCTGTAATTGTTTCATTTCCTGTCATTTTAATAATAAAGAAAATAATGAATAAAGCTATTCCAAAAATAAACATTAATGAAAAAACATATATTATTGCTTTTGGAAGCGTTATAGAATAATTAGTATCTGTTGCATTTTCATCTAACTTTTCTTTATGTATATTATGAACCATTCTTTCTATAATATAAAAAGTTATTACCATTACTATAAATTTTATAATATCACTCATTTTTTTCTCCTTTGTATATTTTTTATATTTAATATTATAATATAATGAAAATTTAATTTCAATATTTTCTGTTTTTTTAGTTTCGGTGTTTTTTATATACGTTTCAAAAAGTTTTAATATATTTTTTTAGTTATTCTCCCCATTTAAGAAAATGTAATTCACTAACGTTCGTAACATTTTCTAAAACGGTCCCCACAAACCATAACTTAAAAAATATATTAAAGCTTTTAAGCAATATAAAAAATTAAGTTATGGAAAAATATATGTTTTACTCGTCCTCCCAACAACACACAGTCTGTAAAATTTTAAAATTCTGTAGAACAAAAAATTTAACAGACTGTAGCTATCTGGTCCCCACGAAACTCATTCATAAAACATATATTTTTCGTAACTATTGCATATTCTACAAAACACCGAAACTTAAATTTATGTTTAATTTATTGCTTCATGATAAATTATTTCTTTTCCATTGGTTTTAGCATATTCTATTTCATTTTTAGTACTATTCCCAATATATCCATCAATATTAACAACATAAATTGCATCACTTATATCAATTTTCTTTTTGTGGATTTTATCTAATATACTAGCATCCACTCCTTCATATCTTTGTCCATCAACATTATAAACACACTGAATAACAGCATATCCTTTCTTTAATTCTAATTCTTCCGCTATTTTCATCATTTCTTTTGAATATCTCATACTTCCACAAATTGTTATTACTTTAATATCCATATATTAATCTCCTATTTTTTTATTTCAAGAACATTTTTATAATATCATATTGTTATTGTATAATCAATACTCGAAATTCATATTTTTTCTTTATAAGATTTTTTTAATATAAATGCCGAAATTATTGCTGTCAAAATTTCTGCAATTGGTAAAGTCCACCAAACAATATTTGCTACATTATTAGATAAAGTAAATAAATATGCTATTGGAAATACAAATATAATTAATCTTAACAATGATATTATTAAAGGCCTCAAAGCATATCCAATAGATTGTAATATACCTTGCACTGCAACAGAAAATCCCATAAATATATATCCTATACTTGCTATCCTTAAAGCTATTGTACATATTTTTATTATTTCTGTTGTA
Source organism: uncultured Clostridia bacterium (assembly GCA_947632835.1). Taxonomy (GTDB): domain Bacteria; phylum Bacillota; class Clostridia; order TANB77; family CAG-508; genus Scatovivens. The sequence goes on along the minus strand of CANRQI010000108.1, from coordinate 1,496 downwards.
CTTTCTCCTGTAAATCCGAACAAATTAGAAATTGGTTTAGCAAATAATTCAAAAATGCAAGTTAATACTAAAGTTACAATTATTGTATCAATAATTCCATATTTAATACAATCATTTATTCTTTCTTTATTTTTCATACCATAATTAAACGATAAAATTGAAATTATAGTATTAGATAAACCAAATGCTGAAAATAATACAATTTGTTGTATTTTATAATATATACCAAAAGAACCTACTAATATTATAGGATTAGCTTTTGACATTCCTAGAATAGCATTCATTCCTGCCATCATAACTGAAAGTAAACCTTGCATAATTGCAGCAGAAATTCCTATATTATAAATTGCTTTAATCAAGTTTAATTCTGGTTTAATATATTTTGGATTTCCATTTATTTCTTTATTTAATTTATAATGAAATATCATAGCAGTCAATAATGAAATAATTTGACCTATAACTGTTGCCCAAGCTGCACCTGCTACTCCCATTTTTAATGGATAAATAAATATATAATCTAATATTATATTTGTTATAGCTCCTAATATTTGTGCTATAGTTGAAAGCATTGTTTTTCCTGTACTTTGCAAAAATCTTTCATATACTGTAAACCCAATAGCACCAACTGACAATGAACAACATATTTTTAAATATACAGTTCCCATAGATATAACTTGTTCATTTTCACCCGCAAAAAGTGAAATAAACCATCTTGAACCAAATATTCCAAATAGTAAAAATATAACATATAAACATATACTTAAAAATATTCCATTTCCTGCAACTTTATTTACTTTTTCTGCATTTTTTTCGCCTAAACTCTTTGAAAGAAGGGCATTTAATCCTACTCCAGTTCCAACTCCTACTGCTATAATAAGAATTTGTATAGGAAATGCAATAGTAAGAGCTTGATTTGCAATAGCTCCTTGCTTACCCATATTAGTTACAAATATGCTATCAATTACATTATATAATGCTTGTAATACCATTGATATTATCATTGGTAATCCCATTTTCCAAAATAGCTTTTTCATTGGTGTACTTGCCATTTTATTTGTTTTTTGCTCATCCATATATTAAATTAACCTCCTTATTTTATAAGACATAAAAAAATAGTACATAATCTTTTAAAAGCTGGATTTACGCCCTTAAAAGACTACGCACTATTAAAATATTCTTATTAATTTTTATTAATTATAACACAAACTAAAAATTTATGTAAGTTATTTTCGATATTTTTTGTAATGAAAAAAAGTCAGAACTTAAGATTTTTTACTATAATTGAATTATAATTTATCATATTGTTCATCTGTAACAGGTTCACACCATTCATTTGAAGTATTTTCTCCAGGTACTTCTACTGCTATATGACTAAACCATGAATCTTTTTTTGCTCCATGCCAATGTTTTACATTTGCTGGAATTGTAATAACCATTCCAGGTTTAAGGCTTACTGCCTCTTTTCCTTCTTCTTGATACCAGCCTTCTCCGGCAAG
>CANRQI010000107.1 GCA_947632835.1 uncultured Clostridia bacterium | reverse complement strand
TTTTTTATAAAAAAATTGAAATTTTTATAGATTTGATATATAATAAATTTAGTTAGTAAAGCTACTGCAATAGTTTTCCTAACACTTAAAAACACAGGTTTCTCTCAAAATGTCATTGGTTGTACCTGTGTTTTTCTTATGCTTTTCTTTTGCGTCATACGCAAAAAGTTATTAAAAAAAGCATATTTTCGACAAAAAATGCTCATTTTTGACTAAAAACAGGTTAAAAAAGGGCATTTTTTTGCGTATCACGCAAAAACCATTCGTTTGTTATGTTTACATAATATTGTTATAATATACTTGTACTCACTAAAGACAATTAGTTTATAAGTTAATTATTTCTAAAGTGGAGATAAGTATATTATGAATCGTAATTGTAGAAAGTTTATAATTGAAAAGGAAAAGGTTGTAGATATAAATAAAAAACTTCATTCTTTAGGTTTAAACAAGAAATTAAATGGTACAAAACTTTTAAATACAACTATTCAACTTATTATATTATCTAATAATGATTTTTTCGTATTAGAAGATGTATTTGATGAAATAATAAAATTTTATCCCACTTTAAATAAGACTCAAATTAGAATGGCTATGAAATATGCTTTAGACAATAGAAACGAAAGACTTTGTAAAAGAAATTTTGAAAAGATTTTTGGTTTTGAATATGATGAAGATATATTCTATACTAAAAGCTTTATTGATGAGTTTATCTATGTAGTTAACTAATTATTTAGTAAAAATAAAGAAGAAAGAGATTTTCTTTCTTCTTTACTTTTATTATTTATATTTTTCTATTATATCTGCCATTTTTTTAAGTAATTCGTCTTGACTGTTAATTAAATAAGGTAATGATGTCTTGGAAATAAAGTATTCTTCTCCATTAGGTCCTCTCTCCAAACAATCTATTTTCACATCATAAATTGTATTTTCTTTTAGTTCACAATTTTCAAATATACAATTTTCAAGAGACCTTATGCTTATTGAACCTTTGTTTATTTTTAATATTTCTATGGCATCAATATTGTTAGTATAAAAATCTAAAGTTCTAACTTTTCTATCGTTTCTGTATGAAATATTATCACTGTCAATTTTATCATACCAATTTTCATTAAACCTAAATAAACCACTTTCTTGTTTTGAGCAATAATCTTTCAACAAGCCAATTCTTCCATTTATATTTGTCTTTCGTTCACTTATAGATTTTATATATTCAACACTAACACCACTCTCGCATTTTATAGCATTATCCATAAAATTTTTAGCAGTTGTTACTCGTAATAAACTAATTGTTCCTAAATCTTTTCTACTTAAATCTACTTTTGGAGCTTGTGTTATCAAACCTTTACTATTAGAAACAATAAAATCTTTATCATTCATACTTAATTGACAATATACATCATCTGAGAATAATTCTTCTTTAAATAAAGGTACTAAATAATCAACCCTAAAATCTGTTTCAGCTAATACTAAATATTTATCATCATAATTTTGATTTCTTAATGAAACCATTTTTTGATTTTTCTTAAATGTTTTTATCTCGATTTGTGGCATATTTTCAACTGGAACCCATTCATCATTAAATTTAACAAATGGAACTGCTTTATTATCTATTGAAATTCCTATTACATCCGGAGCTATATTTACTGTTTTAGGATCATAGTCATAATAATCAGTTATTACTTCCACTTTATGACCACCAGCAATTTTTGGTAAAAGTATTTTATTAAATATTACACTTTCAGGTATTATATTTATCCACCTATCAAAAATTCCACCCATATAATCGCCTTTTGAATTTAAAGCTCCTCTCATTGGTCGATTCCCTTGCATTTGAGTAAGATTAGCAATAAAATAAACTGTTTTTTTAGCATCTTCTATACTTACATTTATAATTTCACTCATATATCACTTATATATAGACTAATCATTTTTAAACAAAATTTCTGGTGGTATATTAAGAACTTCACATATATCAAAAATTACTTCTAAAGAAACTGGCGTAATCATATTAGGAGCTTCTATATTACTCATATGAGTTCTACTTATTCCTATTTTCTCTGCTAATTCTGCTTGAGTCATTTTCTTTAATTTTCTTTGTAATGAGATGTTTAGTCCCACTCTTATATACTTTTCAGCGTGTTTATTATCCATATATTTCCCCCAAAACAATTTTATGATATTTTCAAAAATAAATAAACAAACTGACACTTTGCAATATTGATTTATTTTTATGCAATAGCAAAATCTAAAATTGCTAAAATAAAAAAAGTGATAATCAGAATATCACTTTTTTATGTTTCATCATTTTTTTCTAATATTTTTAATATTTCTGTTGATAGAGTAGTAATAACAGGAACTGAAACCGCATTTCCAGCTTGTTTGTATAATTGCGAATCAGGATATGCTCTTCCGTTGATTTTAGTAGGTAAATTATATCCATTTCCAACAGGAAAACCTTGAAGTTTAAAGGTTTCTGTTGGTGTTAATTTTCGAATTCCGTCATTTACTTTTATTAAAGGAACATTGTGTCCACCAGTTCCCATATTTGCAGTTAATGTTGGACAAACTCCACTTTTATTTTTTCTTACATACATACTTCTTCTACACTGATAAAATTGATACATCTCATTTACTTGTTCATCAAGATTTATTCTATTTTTTCTATTTGTTTTCTCAAACTCATCAGCACTTATAAAATATAATGGGTATTTCTCTTTAGTATAATAATATTTACCAGCATTTTCTTTTGTTAAATTATAATTTATAACATTTTTAATATCATTGATTCTATCTTCTGATGTTTTATTATTATGAAATTTTGATATAACATCTTCATTAAACATATTAAATAATTTTATATCTTTTTCTTCTAATAGTCCTACAATGTAAATTCTTTCTCTATTTTGTGGTAAGTCAGAATATTCCATAGTATTTAAAACTTTTTCAAATATTTTATAACCTGTTTGCTCTAATTTTTCTTTAATTACTTTATATGTTCTACCTTTATCGTGGTCTTTTAAATTTTTTACATTTTCTAAAAATAAAACTCTTGGTTTATAAAATTTTTCGCCTAACATTTCTATTAAATCAATAATACTTAAAAATAAGTTTCCTCTTTCATCATTAAACCCTTTTTGTTCGCCAGCTATACTGAAAGCCTGACAAGGAAAACCACCATTTAATATATCAATAGGCTCTTTCAATATAATATTATGAAGTTCTTCATAATATTGTTTATCTATCAAATTTTCAGTCAATTCTGGATGAAGAATTAACTTTATATCTCCTTTTAAAAGTGTATGATTAAAATTATTAGCATATGTAGTACAAGCATATTCATCAATTTCATTCGCCCATACTAATTTATAACAAGCATTATCTGTTTTAGCATTTTGAAACCCTAAACAAATTCCACCAACACCAGCAAATAAGCTACCAACTTTATATTCTTTCATAAATAAAATTCTCCTTGTTAAAAGTTATATCACATATTATAGTATAATGCAATACTATGGTTTGCATTTTTTAAAATTCTTTTTTATGGCATTTTAAAATAGCGCGTGGTTTTTGACCTTTTTGAATTATGCCTCAAAAGTGCTATTTGTAGGCATTTTTCATTTTAAAAAGTTTTATTTTATTTCTCAAAACTATATAAAACTATATAAAATTATATAATTTTATACAAAATTACTTGTTTTTTCATCACAATTTCTCACATATTTCTCACAAAAAGTCAAAAAATCCTGATATATTAAGCTTTTTGAGGTTCACCTCGACCAATTTATAAAAAGTCTGTAACAGTTGATATAAACTGATTTGCAGACTTTTTTATTATATTTTTTCAAAAAAGTTCTTTAAATACTTGTAGAATTTTTTAAAGTCTTTAAAGTATTGTA
>CANRQI010000106.1 GCA_947632835.1 uncultured Clostridia bacterium | reverse complement strand
GCTGGGCTGGCTAGATTCGAACTAGCGCATGCCAGAGTCAAAGTCTGGTGCCTTACCGCTTGGCTACAGCCCAATATCTATAAATTAATGGGGTGGAATATGGGACTCGAACCCATGATCTCCAGTGCCACAAACTGGCGCGTTAACCAACTACGCTAAATCCACCGTAATTACATAATTCTATTCTATTTTAAATCATTTATTTATTTTTGTCAAGAACTTTATATGTATTTTTTGCTATGTTGTGATGTATTTTTATTTTTGTATTTTTCATATTATTATCATTATTTTATAATATTTGTATGCAAAAAATGGAAAGCCGATAATGAGAAAATTAATATGTAAGTTTATGGCTTTCCAATTTATTTAAAATTTTTATTGATATTTTAAGAATCTTTTGCCCAAAGTATTAATCTTTGTGAAGAATCTTCATTACAAGTTTGAAGAGTTATTTCTCTAACATTTGGGTCTATTTCTCTTTGTAAAAATTTTATATCATTTGGATCTGTATAATAAGCATTATAAATTGTGTATGTTATAGTTACTCCTAGTTGGTCCGTGATTTGAATTTTATCACCTAATTTTAATTTATCATTATCAGAGAAAAATAGTCCATTTCTATAATTGTGTCCTAAAATTAAAGCGTTTGTTCCAGGAACGTTTAAATCTTCAACAGTTGTAGTAATTTCACTACAAGCTTTTATTTCCAAAATAGCTACAGATTTTTTTAAAGATTCTACAGTTACTCTATTAAGAATAGGATAATCGATATTTACATTTGCTTCTGGTTTTTTTATAGTAATTTCGCCTTTGATTTCATACCCATCTAAATATGTTTTTTTAACGCCAGATTTTCTACTAGAATCGCTACTAGAAGGATTTTGAGAAGAAGCATCTGTATTTGTATTTAAAAAGTTTTGTAAGCTTGCACTTCTATCTTCAACATCATTGCTTACATTTTCTTCAACTGTATCATCTACAGAATCTGGTTTTTTAGCTATTGATTTTTTAAATTCGTCTAATGCTGAACTAGCATTTGTTCCAACATTATGCTTATTAACTGCTCTAAATCCAAAATATCCTAACAAGCATAATATTGCAATTATTACTATTACTAACAAAATTGTCAAAATGTCAGCATATCTTTTTCCCATTTTTTCGTTACTCATAATTTTTCTCCTTTTTACAAATTTTCACATATATATATATTATAGCATATTCAAATATCAATTTCAACTTTTTATTCGTTAAGTTTCGGCGCTTTCTTGAAAAATATTAAAGTTATGAAAATATGTTTTACGAGATTTTATAAGTATTGACAGATATGATATAATATTAAAATATAAGAATTTAAAGAAAGGAAAGTGTTTTATAATGAGAAAGTTGATACCAGTAACGTTACTTACAGGATATTTAGGAGCTGGAAAAACTACTTTAGTAAATCATGTTTTAAATAATCAAAAAGGTTTTAAGGTTGCTGTTATAGTAAATGATATAGGGGAAGTTAATATTGATGCAACTTTAATTCAAAAAGGTGGAGTTGTTAATCAAACTGATGATAGTTTAGTTCCGCTTTCAAATGGGTGTATATGTTGTACATTAAAAGTTGATTTAATGAAACAAATTGTAGATATAGCTTCAACAGGAAAATTTGATTATATTTTAATAGAAGCAAGTGGAATTTGTGAACCTATTCCGATTGCACAAACTATTACAGCAATTTCAGAGGATGCAGAAGGATATGGGTTACCACAAATTTGTAGATTAGATAATATAGTTTCAGTTGTAGATGCTTTAAGATTAGCTACAGAATTTGGATGTGGTTCATATTTAGAAAATGAGGTTGATGATGAAGATATAGAAAATTTAATTATACAACAAATAGAATTTTGCAATACTATTATCTTAAACAAAGTTGATGAAATTAAACCTGAAGAATTAGAACAAGTGAAGATGGTAATAAAAAAATTGCAACCAAAAGCTGAAATAATTGAAACTAATTATGGTAAAGTTGATGTAGCAAAAATATTAAATACAAAATCATTTGATTTAGATGAAGTTGCTTCTTCAGCAGGATGGTTACAAGAATTAGAAAGTGATGAAAATGAACATGAAGAGCATGACCATGATGATAATCATGACGAACATGGACATGAACATCATCACCATCATGAACATGAGCATGGGGAAACTGAAGAATATGGAATAAGTTCTTTTGTATATTATCGAAGAGCACCATTTAATAGGTCAAAATTTGAAGAATTTGCAGATAACTTTCCAAATAAAACAGTTATAAGATGTAAAGGGCTACTTTGGTTTTCAAATGAACCTAGCATTGGATATGTTTTTGAACAAGCAGGTAAACAAGTACAAGCTTTTGAATCTGGGGAGTGGATAGCATCAGCTCCAAAGCAGGAACAACTTCAAATATTAAGAGAAAATCCAGAACTTGTTGAAGATTGGGACGAACAATACGGAGATAGAATGATAAAATTAGTATTTATAGGAAGAAATATGAATAAAGATGAAATTATAGAAAAATTAGACAAATGTTTAGATGATTAGTCGAGAAAACTCACATAAAATTGTGAGTTTTTTATAATTTTTTTGAGAAAATATAATTCTTGTAAGTGCTGAAAAATGTGAAAAAATTAAAGGTTACACAAAACAAATTTACTGTACACATAATTTTTTTACAAAAAAATTGTAGAAAAAAACAGAATTTTGTAATGTGAATAAAATATGTCGAAAAAGAGCTGATAATATAGTTATTCACAAAGTTATCCACATTATCCACAATTATTTATCCACAGAAAAATATTAAATAAAAATAAAAAAAGTTAACATAAATTCAAAAAACAAATATAAAGTAATAAAAAAATACATTTGGTTAAATTTTGTCAAAAATACTAAAACTTATTTTAGTTGCTTTATTTTTTTGTTTATGCTAAAATAATAAAGCTAGTTTATTGCAGGAATGCAAAATTATTAAATTATTAAGAAGGAGGAAATCTATGAAAAAACGCAGAAAGCGGGGGCCAGTTAAAAATGTAATTTTCTGTGGTTCACAAGTGTGGGTTCAGAGGTTACAAAATGCTAAAAATGGCTGTGATGTGTGTATCTTCATTTCGAATGGATTTACATCAAAATGCCAAGTGCATGAAACATCCTATATGGCTAATGAGCGGAACGAGCCAGATATCTCCATGTTTCGAAACGATGCAGAAATACTTGTCGTTTACTATCAGGATACGTGCGAGGGACTTGAGTGTGCTACGAAAGAATTAGAAGAGTTTGTTTGTACACATTCAGTCGGGAAAAAATTATGGTTGATTGGTTACTCAAAATCAGCAGATTCTCAAAATGATATTAGAGAGTTTGCTATAGAAAATGGAGAGTGCGATTCGATTGATGTTGTGTTTGTATCACCAGCGTTGGAAGGATCATTTTTTGCAGATAAGGAGGTTTTATCTTCACATGTAAAAAGATTTGGTTTTGGCTGGATGGTTAAGCTGTTGTGGGATAGAGTTTTTAACAATATTCCAGTAGAGACTGATATTTCGCCTAATAGCGAGTATGTAAAAAAACATGCTAATGTAAAGCGTGAAGTTACACGTAGTTATATTAGTTATTTACCTCCTTTAGCTGGACTTTCTGTTCGCGAATGTATAGCTATTTTTAGAGATGAAGAAGGAGTGATAAATGTTTTTTTAAATTGGGTGATGGGCGAGAAGTCGGACGGTATCGTGGAGATAAAGAATCAGTTCGGGAATGTACCGTTAGATGTCGTAAGGATGATATGCTCAACGCATTGCCATGCCCTTGAAAAAGCTTGCAAAGAGCTCTGCAAGGAATTTCCGTACCTTTCAAAATATTAATGATTTTCGTAGAAGCTATAGAATAACGATTCTATGGCTTCTGCGATTTTTATTATAAAGGTCAATTAAAAAAGTAAATGCAATTTCGAAAAATTAAATGCAATGTAAGAAAAAATGCAAAAAATCAATAAAA
>CANRQI010000105.1 GCA_947632835.1 uncultured Clostridia bacterium | reverse complement strand
TGTCCACCACTGATTACTGTATTACCTTTTGCTGGTAAATATAAAGCACAACCAGTATTTTTACTTGCATAAACTTTTAAATTAGTCAAAGTCATATCTACATTATCATGATCTCCATTCGTCTTAATTCCATAAGTGTTAGCATTTATAACTACATCTTTTAAATCAAGTGTAATTTTTTCTTCACTACTTACATTGTTAGATGGACCTTCTGCATAAATTCCTGTACCTTCTGTAGCTGAATCTGTAATCTTTACTGTACAATTTTCCATGATTAAATTACTTTTAGCAGTTACACCTCTATATTTTGCTTCAATTATTCCATTTTTTATTGTTACTACTGCATCCTTATTCGCATCTCTTTTTACTGTAATTGCTTCATTACTAGTTTCTGAACTTGAAACTTTATGTCCTGCTAAATCAATTGTTTTATCTGTCTTTGCATCTAATACTATTGAATTTTTTTGACTTTCTACTGTTATATCTTTTGTCAATTCTATATTTGTTATATAATCTCTACCAGTTGCATAGCTTAATCTAGTATGTGTATCTGCTAACATTGTTACTGTTGCACCTTCTGCAACAGTTATTTTTGTTGCATCTCCATCTGTTTCATTAAATTTAATACCATTTTCTATTATTAAGTTACCTTCTACAGTAAGTTTACCTTCTTCATTCAATGCTAATGTTCCTGTTACTTTTCTTGTTGTATTTGCTGGAACTACTAAATCTTTTATATTTGAAAGTGCTGTTTTATTATTTTCTTCACTTCCATTTACTTCTAAATTTGCTACTGTAGGGTCTTCGAATGCTTCCTCTAAAGTCATTCCTGTTTTTTTACCACATCCTTCTCTTTCACATTCTTTTACATATACCTTATCAGCAAATTCTTCTTGCTCTTCTTCTGTTATTGCTCTTAGTTCACCCCAAACATGTCCTAAAGCAGGTTCACCTTTAACATTAGTTAACTCTCCACAGTTAGGTCTAGTACAAATCAAAGCAGTTACTCCATCTTTATCACATGTTGCTCTATGCAACTCTTTGCTTGCTAGTTGTGCTTCAGTTGCTTCTTCAAATTGATGTCCTAAAGCATTTGTAACTGTTTCTTTTCTATTTCCACAAATTTCACAAACTTCTACTTTTCTACCTGTTTGTGTACATGTAGCAGGAATTGATTCCTCTGCTTTTTCTACATATTTATGTCCTGCTGGAGCAGTAACTGTTACTTCTTCAGTTCCACATGTTGTACATACTCTTCCTGTTTTTCCAGCTTTTTGGCAATTTCCTGCTTCATTTACTGATTTCCAAGTATGTACTACTACTCTATTTTCACCATATCCAAATAATGCATAATGTCTATATCCTGCTTTGTAATCTGTTTTGAATGTATTTTTTAAGTCTTTATTTGAACCTAAATAGCATTTTACATCAAATTCTGTACTAGCTTTTCTTCCTTCTCCTTGTCCAAATACTGCGAAATGTACATAGCATAGTCCATTTTGATTTGCATATGCTTTTGCTACATCTCCATTTTGTGCTTTGTAATATGCACAATTATATAATTTTGATCCACTTCTTCCTTCTGCAAATCCGAATTCTAAGAAATGTTGATATGCTCTTGCATAATTTCCTTCTTTAAATTCGTTTAATAAATCCTTATTTGAATTTAAATAATATTTTATATCAAATACAGGACTTCCTTGTCTTCCTTCTCTGATTCCATATACTAAATAATGATTATATAAACCTTCTTGGTCTACTGAACCATCTGCTTTAGTATATGCTTCTTTTAAATCGTTTGCTGAGTTTATGTAATATTCTGCATCATAAACTACAGGCTTTACTTCTTCATTTGTAGCTGCTTGTGTTTTTACACTTAATACAGTAAATATTGCTGTAACTATTGCTAAAACAGTAAGCGCTCTTCTGAATGTTTTTGAACTCATAAAATTTTTCCTCCTTTATTTTTGTAAATTATCGCTTTACATGCCTATTATATAAACCTAGTACTTGTTTTTCAATATTTTGTGGACGTAAGTCGTTTTTTTTTTTTTTTTATGTTAACTATTTACAGCTATAAGTACTGATTTATAAGGATTTTATTTTAAGAGTTCATTCTGTGCGTATGCTTGGAGAAAAAATAAAACATATATTTTTAACATAATTTAAAAAAAGTTTTAATATATTTTTTTAGTTACTCTCTCCACAAACCATAACTAAAAAATATATTAAAACTTTTTGACTTAATAACTAATCTATTAATTATAAATATTTATATGGTATAACTTTATTCTTATCGTCTAAATTAATCATTTTATCATACATGCATATGATGCCACCTTCACCAACATCTCCAACCTTTTCTAATATTTTGAAATTAGAAATCATATCTTTACTTGGATTTGCAGATTTTTTTATTTCTATTGGATATAACTTTCCATTTTGTTCTATTATTAAATCTATCTCTTTCTTTTCTTTATCTCTATAAAAATAAATTGGTGGTCTCAATTCGCCACTATTATAATAACTTTTTATTATTTCTACTATAACAAAATTTTCAAAAAAATTACCTGACATACTTCCTGATTCTAATACTTCTTTATCTTTCCATCTTGTTAAATATGAAACTAATCCTGTATCTAAAAAGTAAATTTTAGGTGTTTTTACAGCCCTTTTCATTATGTTATTATAATATGGTTCTAATAAATATACAATATTTGATGATACTAAAATAGATAACCATCTTTGAGCTGTTGGAACAGTTATTCCAACTTCAGTAGCTACACTATTCAAATTCAACAATTGACCTATCCTACTCGCTAAAGCTGTCATAAATTTCAAAAATGTTAATGTATCTCCTACCTGTGTTAAATTTCTAACATCTCTTTCTATATAAGTATTTACATACATTGAATAGAACATTTCAAAATCGCTTTCTTCTTGATACAGTGCTGGCATACTTCCCTTGTGAATAATCTCCCAAATTTCATCATATGAAATCTCTGTATTAAATTTTTCTCTTTCATCAAAATATTCTTTATTTGGTAAAAATTGTTTATTAAAATCTATCTTCTTAATTTCTCTAAAACTTAAGCCTAATAGATTCAATATTCCAATCCTTCCAGCCAAACTTTCACTCACATTTTCCATTAAATGAAATTGTTGCGAACCAGTTAAATAAAACATTGCTTTTTTATCACTATTATCAATTGCTATTTTAATGTATCTAAGTAAATCTGGAGCATATTGTATTTCATCAATAATAATTGGTGGTTTATTTGATTTTAAAAATAAATTAGGATCCTCTTTAGCTGATTGACTCAATAACATATCATCTAATGTTACATAATTTACATCAGATTTTACATTTTTTAGCATAGTTGTTTTTCCTACTTGCCTACTACCTGTAATCAAAATAGCTTTAAACATTTTTTCCTGTTTCATTATAACTTTTTCAGCACTTCTTCTTATATATTTCATATTTTAATCTCCTTTTATCGACTATTTTAATATTTAATATTATTATAGTCGATAAAATAACTTTTGTCAACATTATATAAATTTTTTTAATTATACAAAAGTTACGAAAAATATAAAAAAATAAAACAACACACAAACCGAAATTTATGTGCTGTTTTGTAAAATAAAAATTTATAATATAAGAGTAGGAAAACTCTTATAAGCGAATTTATTGTTGTTCAGCTATTGAATTCCCTGCTACAAATTCACCATTGAATTTTACAAATTTTAATGTTGATGGTGTTTGCATACTAGCACAAACATCGTTCCAAGTATGTCCGTCCCAAGTAATATTGAAACTTGCTCCATCTTTATCCTTTGTGTTCTCGATGAATTCTACATTGTGTGCTTTATTTTTTGCTGCAAAGCTGAATTCTATATCTGATGAGATATTTACAGTTATTTCATCAGTATTTGATGTATAATTTCCTCCACGAGAACTTAATAATAATGCACTACCATTTGAGCTTGTTCCACCTGAGAAAGAAGCTGATGTTTCAAAATAAGGTGTTAATGTTCCTTCTAATTTTGCTGCATCTTTTATTGTTAAGTTACTTGCT
>CANRQI010000104.1 GCA_947632835.1 uncultured Clostridia bacterium | reverse complement strand
CATGCTTTATATTTAATAAAAAAATCAGGACTTCCAGATGATATAAAAGAAAGTTTAATAGGAGGAGATGCAGGAGAGGGCAGTTATGCAGATTATCAAAGCTTGAAGGATGTGTATGGAGTAACTTCGAACTTAAAAGTTTATTATTGTTCAGGTGGAGTAGATAGTATAAAGGGATTAGCGAAAGAAAGTTTAGATGAAGATAATCCATTGAGAGAAGTGTTTGATGAGAGTTCAAAAATGGCAGGACTTTTAGATAGTTATGATGTAAATAAAGATGGAAAAATAAGTGCAGAAGAAGTAAAAAGTGTAAAAGCATTTACAATAGATGAAAATTCTGAAATAACAAACTTATCAGATTTATATAATTTAAATGGATTGCAAGAACTAACATTAAAAAATATAAAATTAGATTCATTTGCAGGAATAGAAAATTGTTCACAAATAAATTATATATGTTTAGAAAATTTTACATCAGATGATTATTCAAAAATAAATAATTTAGAAAATAGATTACAATATTTATATTTGATAAATACTACTAATGACGAGGTGAGAAAATTATGTAGTCCTGACAAAGGAATTGCGAAGGGTGCATTTTCACAATTACATTATTTTGCGTTAAGTGGATATGCGTTGAGTGTGAATAAAGTTGATGAAAAACTTACAAATACTACGATTCATAATAATATGTTAACAGATATATCTGCGCTTTCGAATTTGAATATTGTGACTAAAGAAGCGATAACGTATTTATCATTAAATAATAATAACATTGCTAGCATATCTTGTTTAGAAGATTTTAAAAATGTTTATTTTTTAAGGGCTGAAACTAATAATTTAACTACACTTAAAGGTGTGAAAAATATGAATAATTTAACATATTTGTGGGCAAATAATAATAATTTGGGTGCTGATGAAATAGCAAAAGAAAAGAATGAATTGAGTGATAGTTTGGCTGATTTAGCTAATAAAGTTAAGTTATACTTTGTTGGTTTGGAATCTAATAATTCTTTGAAATGGATAGATTATTTACGAAACAGTGTAGAGATACAATATTTTTATTTAGCAGGGTGCGAGAATTTGCAAGGGACTTCAATTAGTGAAATTAAAAATATTTATAATAATTGTCCACTATCGAGAAAAAGTATTGATTCAGCTTTAGAAAAGTACTTATGGGGAAGTGATATCTTTAGTTATGCGAATTTGACGGAAGAGAATGTAAGAGAAATTAATTATTTAATTAATTTACCAAAGGAAGATAAATATAAAGTAAAAAAATTTGATTTATCTGGTTCAACTTTATCAAATGAAGAATTAAATCATATTTTAGAGGACTATGATAATGTTGTTTGTTTAAATGTAAATAACTGTTCACAATTGACAACATTTGATTTTTTAGATGGAAATACTTCATTAGAACAAATTTTATTTATGAATACTAATGTAGTCGGAGATGAAGTTTCGAAGTTAAATGATACGAACTGTGAATCTTTTATGTGCAATAATTCGGATATTAATGTGTCGGCAATGACACCTACTATAAATAGAACACAGGCTTATTGTGGTTCGTACGCTTTTGAACTTTATTGTGGTGCGGGTTATAGGCTAGCTAGCTTAATTCAGCAACTTGCGAATTGTTATGATTTAAAGAATATAGCTACTAATAAAATGAGTTCTGAGAAAGAAATTACTGTTAATTTATCTGAAACTTCTTTGGTATGGCTGTATGATCAGCCTAGCTCAGCTAATATTTCTTGGGTGCTTCCTAAATGTTTTACTGGAAAACATTCAGACACGCAAGTAGCATCGTATTTTTGGAGTGCGAGAAATGATGTTTATAAATTTTCGAACCAGACGTCAGTATTAGAATTAAAATTACTTGCTGGAGGTGCTGATGGCTTTTCAGGGTGGTTTGAGAATGTTTTGAAAGCTTTAAGGGAATCGGATTCGAGCGTGAAAAATCTTATGTTATCGGCTCCTAAGAACTTGTCTACATTTAGCAATTTTTTAGAAAAGGGATTATTTGAAAACTGTAATGTTGAATTTTTACAAATAGAGGTGCCAACTCAAATCATTGATTTATCTGGTATAAATGTGTCTTGGTATCGAAATTTTGTTAATCTTAAAGGTATAGCAACAGGAAATTTAAAATTAAATAATTTGGATTTTTTAAAGAATGCTTCGAATTTGGAGAGTATTAGCTTGCCGAACTGTGGTATTAATGATGTTTCAGGAATAAGTAAGTTATCACAGCTAAAAACATTGAAATTAGCGAATAATTCTATTAGTGGTACATATTATTTGAAGGATTTAAAACAATTGATAACTCTTGATTTAAGTTCAAATGCTTTGCAAAGTCAATATAATTATGATGAAAATGGCGAAAAGAAATCGGTAAATAATTTAGAAATATTAGCAAAATTAAATAAAAATGCAGGTAATGGTGGAAAATTAGAAAATTTATATTTAAAAGGTAACGATTTTTTAATGGCTGATGATTATAAATATCTTACTAATTATAATTGGACGGATTGGTCTGGATTTAATAATAGATAAAAGTAAAAGAATGAGATTTGAAATAAAATTATTTTGAATCTCATTTTTTAATTATAAAATCAATTTTTATTATACAATTTTTTCGTCATAACGTAACAAAAACACGATAATCAGTATGCTTATTTTAGCAGGAGTATCTTTGAATGCGATAATAGGAGATAATGGGATATTGACACAGGCCATAAAAGCAAAAGAATTAAGTAATATATCAAGTGAACGAGAAATTTTGGAGCTTAAATTAGTTGAAACGCAAATGGATGAAAATGGTAAAAATCAAGCAAAGTTAGGTGAAGCGTTATCAGAAGTGTCTGTTATAAAAGGAGATTGGAAAAATGTTATAGTGGGAGATCAAATATATAAAGATGGATGGTATTTATTAGAAAAAGGCGATTATATTTCTGAAGAATATGGAGAAGCTAAAAATAATTGGTTGATAAATTATGATACTGGAAAAATAATAGAATTAGAAGAAGGAAAATATACAGTAGCAAGTGCAAATGCTAGTGGAGCGATAGTAGATGAAACTTTAAAGTTAAATATAGATCCAAGTAATATGCAAGATCAAGCAAAATGGGGCGATAATGTACATTATTATGGAGGAGATGAAAGTGAAGAAAGTGGAATAAAAGGAACAGAAATAAAATTTGATGGAGTTGATGATTATTTAAAAATAGAAAATGTTAATATTGATAAAAATAATGGTTTTACATTTGAATTTTATATTGAATTTTATGGTGAAGGTGCATTGGTTTTAGGAAAAACTAAATTTAATGAAGATGGTACACCGAATAAATATATAAGTGCTTTTAGAATGAGTTGTGGATTTAATGCGTTGAGAGCATGTTTGAGTAATTATCCACAATGTGGATCAGATGTTTCAGAAGAATATATTTATGATGGAGCTAATGGACATTGGTTGAGATTTACTGATATTGTAATGAACTCAGGTGAAAAAAATTATGTTTCATTGAGTGTTGATTTTGAAAACTGTGAGATAAAAGCGTATCAAGATGGTATTTTGAAAAAGACAACTACATGTTCTAAAGATTATCTTGACCTTTGTGATGATTTGTTTGATTTGAATTTGCCATTTACTGTTGGTTTACAAGTGCATAATGGTAAACCAACTTTCTCTAGTTTTGATATGTATGCTTGCAGATTATATGGTAGAATTTTGAGTGATGAAGAAATAAAGGCAAATTATGTTGCTACCAAAAGTTATCACGATGCTTTAAGTGGTTCTTAATTGTTTTGAAATTTAGTATTTAAAAACTTTATTTATTTTATAAAAAGTATTAACATAATATATGCTGATTTCATATTATGTATTATGTAACAGTATAGGAGGTGTATATTATGGAAAATAACTATGAAGATATATGTTGTATAAAAAATAGAAGAAAACGTTGCTGTGGAGAATATATGCTTGCGATATTGTTTGTAGCATTTGCTGTTGTTTTAGGGTTAATTTTAGGAGCTGTATTTTCTACTGCAATAATGGCTGCGATGAGCTCTATAATTATTTTTGCTATAACAATTGTTTTATTGATAATAATAAGAATCATAAGTTTATTTTGTAAAAGCTAATTATTTTTTAAAAAGTGCTGTTTTTTATAAACAGTGCTTTTTTTTACAATTAAAATTAGGGTCAATTAAAAAAGTAAATGCAATTTCGAAAAATTAAATGCAATGTAAGAAAAAATGCAAAAAATCAATAAAAATT
>CANRQI010000103.1 GCA_947632835.1 uncultured Clostridia bacterium | reverse complement strand
TCAAGAAGAAATTTTGATAAATTAATATAAAAATATGTATAAATTGAAAAATTAAAACTTTAAATTGTATTATTGAGCAGGAAAAAGACATGAAAAATTTTTTTGATAGCCTTCAAACTTAATAAAATCAATAGTTTTGAGACTTTTAAAATAAAAAAATACGCTGTGAGTGTTGAAAAAACAGTATTTTTAAAAGTAACCAATTTTTTTCAAAAATTTGGTACTTGATAATATACAAAAGTTATGAAAGTATATGTTTTATTCATTATCCCAACAACGCACAGTCTGTAAAATTTAAAAATTTAACAGACTGTAGCTAGCTGGTCCCCACGAAGCTCATTCATAAAACATATACTTTTCCATAACTTAAAAAATATATTAAAGCTTTTTGAAACGTATATAAAAATACCGAAACTTAAATTAGATAAAATCTTGAAAAGATATGAAATAATGATAAAATTATGCTAATAAATTTTCTAATGATGAATATAAAATGAGGTAAAAGTTTATGGGAAGAAAAAAGAAAAATCAGAAATTAAATATTTGGCAATGTGTTTTTGCAATAATTATATTAGTTTGTATTTCAGTTTATGGTCATGTAAATCAAAATGTTATATCTAGTAATTCTGTAGATAATTATAATATTCAAAATATAATATTTGATTTATCTACAATTCCTGAATATTCATCAAGTCCTTATGTTGAACTTAACAATAATATTCCATATTTTACAGAAAAAGATATGACAGTGGAAGTGTTTGAGAAATATAGTGAATTAGATAGTCTAGGAAGATGTGGAGTAGCTATGGCTAATATTTGTAAAGAAATTATGCCTTCAAAAGATGCAGAAAGAGGAGAAATTGGCAGTGTTAAACCAACAGGGTGGGTTCAAAAAAGATATGATGATTTAATAAAAGATAAATATTTGTATAATCGTTGTCATTTAATTGGCTGGCAACTTGCAGGAGAAAATGCAAATAAAAATAATTTGATAACTGGAACAAGATATTTTAATACTGAAGGAATGTTACCTTTTGAAAATGAAGTAGCTGATTACTTAAGTGAAAATGAAAATAATCATGTTTTATATAGAGTAACACCTATTTTTGAAAATAATAATCTTTTGGCAAGTGGAGCAGAAATGGAAGCTTGGTCAATTGAAGATTCAGGTAAAGGAGTTTGTTTTAATGTTTATTGTTACAATGTTCAACCAGGAATAGATATTGATTATGCTACAGGAGAAAATTGGGTTAAGAATTAATTTTAAAATTTTGTAGAACATAAAATTTAACAGACTGTAGCTAGCTGGTCCCCACGAAACTCATTCATAAAACATATATTTTTCATAACTTTTGTATAATTAAAAAAATACCGAAACTTAAAAAATGATAAAACTATTGAAAGATTACATAAAATAATATATAATTACTCTTAGTTTAATTCTTAATACTATTAAATCAAATAGTATATTTCCATTATAGAACCTAAGAAGGAGTGATTGCATATTGAATTTAGATATAATGAATAATTTATTTAATAATTTTAAAAAGAATAAAGTTGTGCAAAATTTTGTAAAAGAGTTATCAAATCATTTAGAAGGTAATTCAGAAATTCTTGAATGGAATAATTTACTTGCAGATAATTTGGAAATAGGTAACCAAAAAATAATTTCAAAATATAAGGATAAAATGTTGCTTGAAAGAGCAAATATCTTACAAAATTATGCTTTGAAAACTAAAGATAAAGGAGAAATGTACTATATATATAATACTAATGAAAAAAATGAATATAATATGTGCATTTGTGAACCAAGTAAAAGTAATAAAGTAATTACAAAAAAGATAGAAGATTTACCAAAAGGTACAAGTTTAGGAAGTGTTTTAAGAAAACAAGGAGATAATTTTATTTTAGAAAAAGAAGATACTCAAATAATTAAAAATCAAATAAGCAATATGATAAAAGAAAAAATAAAAGAGCAAAATCAATATTTAGATAGTAAAAGAATAGAAGGGCATGTTTATAAAGCTGATGAGAAGT
The DNA here is from genome assembly GCA_947632835.1 of uncultured Clostridia bacterium. GTDB lineage: Bacteria > Bacillota > Clostridia > TANB77 > CAG-508 > Scatovivens. The sequence goes on along the minus strand of CANRQI010000103.1, from coordinate 2,467 downwards.
ATTCAGGAAGAGTATGGTTATACGATTTAAATAATAAAGTAGATGGAAGTATAGAAGGAATTGAAGAAATAAATTTTCCTCAAGATTTATATGATACGGTTAAAAAAGGAGACAATTTTATTTATCAAAATGGGGAATATCAAAAATTTATTTCAAGCAAAAATATCTAGAATAATTTTGATTTTCAATTTATAATAGCTTTTGAAAGGAATAATAAAATTGGATAAAAAAATATATAAAAATAAGAAAAGAAATATAATAATTATAATAGTTATTTTAATAATTTTGTTTATAATGTTTGGCATATTCATTAAAAGTACACCTGAGAGTAGAGAAGAGAAAATTATTGCATATTTAGAAGAAAAATATAATTCTAAGTTTGAAATTGTAAAATTGATTGATAGTGGAGAAAATGTATTATTTGGAGGAATAACTTGTGATGGTTCAACATTTTGTCCTGAAATAAAAGAAAAAGGTGTTTATTATTATACTTATGAGGTATTATCTGTTTCAGATAATGTAACTTTTAATGTGAAATATTTAGACAAAAAAATAAAAGATGAAATTACTGAAGAAACATCTTATTATTCATTAAGAAATACAGATGATATTTTAAAAGATATTTCTAATTACATTATAGAAAAAATCGGTGGTAGTGTGGAAGAAAGTGTTAATAGTGAATATGAAGACTGTGATTATATTAGTATTAAAATTGATGAAAATTTAAAGGATATTTATAACAATAACTATATGAAAAAGCTTAAAGATATACAGTCATATATTGACTCTATAAATAATTCTGATGAAGATATTAATATAGATGTTTATATAAACTATAATGATGATTGTTATTTTACAAGTGCTTTTCAAGAGATTGTGGAGGATGATAGAACTGAAGAAGAAAAGTCAAGTTTAATGAGTAGTTCAGGAGAACTTGAAAAAATGCACCATTATACTTTGGAAGAATATTTAAAAAAGTGTGATAGTAATGAGTAATATAAATTTTTATTATTTTACATTTTCAACATACATATTAATAATTGGAATAGCATTTATAGTTGGTTTTGTACTATTTTATAAGTTTTCTCAAAAGTATTATAATAAAATAGATATAGTGTATATATATGTTATTAATATTTTAGGTTTCGCTATTGGAGCTAAAATATTATCATTGCTTTCAAATAATGTTGAAATAAGTGTATATAATTTTATAAATAGTGGTTATTCATTTATAGGTGGAGTTATAGGAAGTATATTAGTAGTAATATTATATTGTAAAAGATATGAACTGAATTTAAAAAACATGTTATCAAATTTTACAGTAGTATATCCTTTAATATATTCTATCAGCAAAATAGGTTGTTTTTTGAATAATTGCTGTTATGGCTCAATAAGCATTAATAATGTTACTTATAATTTTTCATTACAATTAATAAATTCTGTAATAATGTTTGTATTATTTTTGATTTTGATGAAAAAACATCAAAATATAGTAATATTTCATTTTTTTAGTATGTTTGGTATTATTAGATTTGTAGAAGATTTTTTCAGATATTCTAGAAATATTATGATATTTAATTTAACATTGGAACAAATAATATGTTTTATCTTTATAATTATAGGCTCATCAAGTTTTATCAAAAAATTTTAATACCTATGAATATCTTATTTTTATAATAATAAACATTATTAAGGGGTGTATGTTTTGAATAAAAATAATATAAAAATATATTGTAAGTTTAATAAAACAAAACCATCTATTGATAAAATTATTTGTAAAATGTTTTGTGATTTTATTCAAAAGAAAGATAAAAAAATATAAGTATTTTTACAGAAAGGATTGAAATGCTTAAACTAATTACCAAAAATTATAGAGTTGGTATGTATATAAGATTATCGCGAGAAGATGGGGACAAACAAGAAAGTGAAAGTGTTGGAAATCAAAGAAAAATAATTGAAAGATATATAAAAGAAAATAATTTAATTGTTATTGATGAGTATGTTGATGATGGAGTATCTGGTACTACTTTTGATAGACCTGAGTTTAACAGATTGATTGCGGATATAGAGAGTCAAAAAATTAATATGGTAATAACAAAAGATTTGTCAAGACTTGGTAGAGATTATATAAAAACAGGTTTCTATATAGAAAATTATTTTCCAGAGCGAAGTGTACGATATATTTCAATATTAGATGGTATCGACACATATAGTGAAACAGTAAACAATGATATTACACCATTTAAAGCTATATTAAATGATATGTATGCAAAAGACATATCTAAAAAGATAAGAAGTGTTTTTAAAGAAAAACAAAAGCAAGGAGAATATTTATGCAGCACACCTGCTTATCGGATATAAGAAAGATGGAGTTAACAAAAACAAATTAATTGTTGATGAAAATGTTGTAGATATAGTAAGAAAAATTTTTGAAATGTATGCAAATGGAACTGGAAGTAAATTAATT
>CANRQI010000102.1 GCA_947632835.1 uncultured Clostridia bacterium | reverse complement strand
TATACAATAATATGTATAACTAATGTAGCAGATGAAATTTTAATTGCAGATAGAACCCTAATATTAAGTAATGGCCAGATAGCATGCGAAATTCAAAGAAAAGAACTAATAAATAAAGCAGATATACTTAATAAGTTTGATATAAAAGAACCAATTATACTCGAAATTTTAAATAGATTAAAGGAAGATGGAATAAATTTAGACCTAAAAGATTTTACAGTAAATGAATTAGTAACTAAACTGAAGGGGAGAATGAAAAATGAAAAACGTAATTAAATTTTTATTATTTATTACCTATAGTTCAAGTGTGTTCTTTTTATCTAATAATACAATTATTTTATTTTTGGTTCCACTTAATCTATTTATAATGATTATTGCAAAAGTGTATCCAAAAAAAAATTATTACGAAAAGTATGATAATAGTGCCGTTTGTTGTTTTTACATTTATAATTAATTGTATTTTAGATAACATTAATAATGCAATATGGATTGCTATAAAGCTGTTTATAGTATGTAATATAACAATTATATATTCTGAAACAACCAATATTACTCGGTATAGCAGAAAAAATAAAAATATTATGTACTCCTTTAAAAATTTTTAAGATAAATACAGATGAAATTAAAGTAATGGTTTGTATTTCTTTATCTATGTTACCCATACTAAAAAAAGACTTATATGAAGTCAAAGAGGCATGCATAGCTAAAAATATTGCTTTTAATATAAAAAACATGAAAATAATATTGGCAAAGTTTTTCTTATCACTTATAACAAAAGTAAATCAATTAGAAGAATCATTAATAGCAAAAGGATGTGCTAATGAATAGCATTTAATAATGTTAAGATAAAAATATATACTCGAATATTTATTGAACATTTTTCAATAAAGTGTTATAATACATTTAGAAAGAGAACGAAAAAGTTCGTAACTTGTAGCCCAACTGCTCCATAATGCGTTTTCGTCGAACTATTTGTAATTATTGGTACAAGTAAGTTTTAAGAAAACAGTGAATATCATTTCACACTATATAAGTGGATTTAGTTGTTTTTTGCTTTTTGAAAAAATAAAAGTAAATAATAGCCTCAAAATATCAAAAAAAAACAAATAAATGGTATAATATGTATAAGAATTTAAAATGGAGGTATTAAGATGATTAGTCAAATATTAGAACAAGTAAAGAGTCCTTTTACAGATGAACTAATAAAAGATTTAATTGAAAAATATATTACTTGTAATTGTAATGATGATTTATTTTATTATAAAATCAACAAACTACAGAATGCTGATAAAAGCACAAGTAAACACATAAGTGCATTAATGAATTAGATATATTCACAAGGAATGCCTAGTTGTGAAGTAAATAAATACATGGATAAAGATGATATACAATTATTTTATGATATTAATAGAGATTGGGTAGTATTATATTCTGGATATAATCCAATGAAAGATAAACAAAGCCCACCTGATAATCGAAGACCTTTATTATATAGAATATATTTAAATCTAAAGGATGAACAAAAAGCTGAATTTATACAAAATTATATCAAAAGATGCCAGCAATCTAAAATACCATTTCAATTTAAATTTAGCAAGGATGATTCAAGATTAGACCAAATAGTAATATCATCGAGATGTGAAAATTTTGAAGAAAATGTTTTAGCAGTTGAAGAATTAACAAAAGATATGCAATTGGGAGATTTACCTATGCTTGTAGGTGAATATAAAATTGGAATTGGAATAGCAGAGGAATACCATAATAGACTATATAGTCCTACAATGGCTAAATTAACACTCGTTAGAAGCTCAGTTAAGAAATATTTATGTGATCACATAGATGAATTTGGAAATCAATTATCAGATGAAGAAAAAGAAAAAAAATAAATAAATATATAAGTGTGTTTAATCGTAATTATGAATATTTGAAAAAAATTGGTAAGGATGTAGATTCATACAAAGATTATTACCAAGAAAAAAGTGAAATTGATTGTGCAAAAGAACATATAGAAAATAACCATGATGCAAATGTATGTGTAACAGATTTACGAGATTTAAGCAATGCTGTAAAAAAAATATATTCAAATAATCCAGAACAATTTATTAGTGAAATTATTCAAAATTACCGAATGATTGGAACACAAGTATGGGGATTCGCACAAGATTTTGTTTTTTCAAATGAAACAGAAGAAAAATTTCTTAAGTCAAAAGAAAATAAAATGAATTTATCAGCAGAACAAATTGGTTCTGAATTGGAAACAATATCAAGAAAAGGATTATCAGATAAAGTTCAGTCAGAGTTAATTTCAATGATAGAAGAAAAAGAACAAAAAAAAGAGAAATAGAGCAATAGATTAGAATAAACGAAAGAGGTTTATAATGGTAAGTTATGAGTATAGTGTAGCTTTTTCAGAGACACTAGATATACTAAGTCATACAAAAAAAGAAGATGTTGAGAAAATACCCAATAATTTTTTAGAATTTTTAAGAATTAATGCATTAAAAACTTATGAATCAAAATTAGATTTTAGCAACCCTATAAAAGATATGAATTTAAGTCAAAAAACAATAGGTATTTTATCAATTATACATAAAAAATATTGGTGCAATAATGAACAAAGAAAAGATTTTGAAGAAAAACTAAAACAAAATGAAATAGTATATCAAAAACAATTAAGTGGAAGATATAATACAGATAAATTATTTAAAAATAAAGAATTAAAAAAAGTAATAAATACAGATATTACTGACTTAATAGAATATAAAGAGCAAAGTTGGTATCAAAAGATATTTGCAAAGATTTTAAGTATTTTTAGTAAAAAATGATATTTATCTTGTAAAAACAAATTATTATAGTAATTTAATATTAATGAATCGAATTATATAAGGGAGCTTGAAACAAATATGTCATTTTTCGCATACCTGTTTCGTAATCGCTCCAACGACGTTTCTGTTCGAACTTTTTATAGAAAAGATAGATATGAAAATCAATCAGTAAAAAGGTTGATTTTTTTATTTGCAAAAAATCATCCTAAATTTATAATGAAAGGATGGTGTCTGAAATGAAGATAATTAAGTAAGAGCTACAATTTGAAGAAAGTATAATGAAAAGGATTGAATTTATATGTGAGTTTTCAAAAGTTAATCCTATTTTTGTAATGAGTGGATTAGAATTAGAAAAGATATCCCATCATGATACAATAAATGATGTCTTTGAAAAGATAGAAATAAAATAATTTTTACTCTTTTTTACTGTTTCAACACCAAAGTAGTTGTAATTTGAAAAAAATATGTTATACTATGTAATATATAGCAATTTATAAAGGAAGGAAATATAAAATGCCAAAACAAGAAAAAAGAAAAGAAAGTAGAAGAAAAATAGAAAGAAGAGAGAAAGATAGAAGAAATGATAATCGAGGAATAATTGACAGAAGAGGAACTGATAGAAGACGAGAGATTAGGAGAGAAAAAGATAAAGAAATACTAGAGGATAGTATATATGAGGACCAAATAGAAGGAAGAAACGCAGTTTTAGAATTATTAGAAAGTCAAAAAGATATAAATAAAATCTATATAACAAAAGGTGAGCATCATGGTTCAATCAATAAAATAATAGCAAAGGCAAAAAATAAAAAAATAATAATAGTAGAAAAAGATAAAAGACAAATGGATTCAATGGCACAAAATGAGAATTATCAAGGTGTAATTGCTATTATTCCACCATATGAATATTGTGAAATAGAGGATATATTAAAATATGCAGATGAAAAAGAAGAAAATCCTTTTGTATTAATATTAGATGGAATAGAAGATACTCACAATTTAGGAGCAATTATTAGAACAGCTGAAACTGCTGGAGTGCACGGAGTAATAATCCCTAAAAGAAGGGCCGTAGCTGTAAATAGTACTGTTAGTAAAGTATCATCTGGTGCTGTAGAATATATGAAAATAGCAAGAGTAAATAATATAACAGATAGTATTAATAAATTAAAAGAAGCAGGATTATGGATATGTGGAACGACTATAGATGGAGAAAATTACTACTTCAATCAGGACTTAACTGGGCCACTTGGAATAGTGATAGGAAATGAAGGAAAAGGAATAAGCGAAATAGTGAAAAAAAACTGTGATTTTTTAGTTAAAATACCAATGATAGGAAAAGTAACATCACTTAACGCATCTGTATCAACTGGTATTATAGTTTATGAAGCTTTAAAACAAAGAAAATATGCAATATACAGGTAAATATCAATTATTTTATTGCATATTTCTCTTTACCTGATTTAAAATTAATAAAAACTTTTATAAAGATTGTGAATATCAAAAAAGTTCAATAATAAAATTTACATTGTTAAAATACTAAAAAAAGCCTTGACAAGTTCTATGCATATAGAGTATAATATATCAAGTATAAAGGGTAGAGGAAATAAATGCCTCGTTATGATAATCCCACATACATTTGTGTATGACCGGAAGGGGGGAATAATAATGTCAGAGATAAAAGTTAATAATGGAAATATAGAAGATGCTTTAAAAAGATTTAAAAGACAATGTGCCAGAAATGGTGT
>CANRQI010000101.1 GCA_947632835.1 uncultured Clostridia bacterium | reverse complement strand
ACTCTTACATTTAGGATAGTGTATAACTTAAATATATTAATTTATATACAAACTATATTTTACTTTTACAATTTACTTGTTTCAAAATACTGAAACTTAAAGTTTTTTTTCGTTGACTTTTTCCAAAATTTGTAGTATAATTTTTATGTAGTAATTCAAAATTACTTGGAAGGAGTGACGATAAATGTTTAACATAGGAGATAAAGTAGTATACCCATTGCATGGAGCAGGAATTATAACAGCTATCAAGGAAATGGCAGTAGCAAATGAGAAACAAACTTATTACATAATTGAAATGCCTGGAGAAGTAAAAGTTATGGTTCCAACAGCAAAAGCAGAGAATGTAGGAGTTAGAAGTATAATAGATAAAAATTCAGCATCAAAGGTTATTAACATTTTGGAAAAAGAATGTACTGAGATGTCTATGAATTGGAATAAAAGATATAGAGATAATATGGAAAGAATGAAAACAGGAAATATATACGAAGTGGCTGATATTGTTAGAAACTTAAGTTTTAAACAAAAAGATAAAGGATTATCAACTGGTGAGAAAAAAATGTTATTAAATGCAAAACAAATTCTTGTAAGTGAATTAGTTTTGGTTGAAGACAAGGATAAATCAGAGATTGAGGAATTAGTAGAAGGAAAAATTAATGAATCCTATGCTATGCACCTAGAAAATACACCTGTAACAGTTGGTGTAGAAACAGACATAGTAAAAAAATTTATTCCTCAAACATAAATTAACAAAAGAAGCAGATGGAGATTTTTTTCATCTGCTTTTGTTTCTTATAAAGAAAATAGGAAGTTTTAGAAGGATTTACGTAATATCTGTCGAATAATATATATGAAAGGTTTGATTTAATGTTTGGATATAATGATGAAATAAAAGAAGAAATTAGGTCAGCAAATGATATTGTAGATGTTATATCAAGTTATGTACCTCTTAAAAGAAGAGGTAGAATTTTTTTTGGACTTTGTCCGTTTCATTCTGAGAAATCACCTTCATTTTCAGTAAAAGCAGATGAACAGTTTTTTTATTGTTTTGGATGTCATGCGGGAGGAGATGTATTTACTTTTATAAGTAAAATAGAAAATCTATCTTTTAAAGAAAGTGTAGAATTTTTAGCTGAAAGAGCGAATATAAAACTTCCAACTCTTAATAATAGTGAAGATCCACAAGCTAAACTGAAAGATAAAATGTTTGCTATTCATGCGGATGCAACAATTTTTTACCACGAAAGGCTATACAAGCCTTTAGCAAAAATTGCTCAAGATTATGTCAAAAAAAGGAAATTAGACAATAAAACATTAAAAGCTTTTAAAATAGGATATTCTGGTGAAAAAAATGAACTGTATAAATTTTTAAAAGCTAAGGGATATTCAGATAAAGAAATAGAAAGTACAATGCTTTGCTATAAATCTGAAAATAGTGGAGAATATATTGATAAGTTTAGAAAAAGACTTATGTTTCCAATAATGAACATTTCAGGAAAAGTAATGGCTTTTGGTGGTAGAAGGTTAGAAGACAACGATAAAATAGCAAAATATTTGAATTCAAATGAAAGTTTAATTTTTCAAAAGAAAAATAATCTATTTGCTTTAAATTTGGCAAAAAAGAGCGATTCACGAACCTTTATATTAGTTGAAGGATATATGGATGTTATATCATTGCATCAAAGGGGCATAAATAATGCTATAGCTTCACTTGGAACAGCCCTCACAGAAGAACAGGGAAAATTGATTAGAAGATATAGTGATAAAGTAGTATTAAGTTATGACTCAGATTCAGCTGGTCAAGCAGCAATTTTAAGAGGGCTAGAAATACTTGATAAATCTGGAATGGAAGGAAGAGTTCTCCAGATGGAGGGTGCAAAAGATCCAGATGAATATATTATAAAGTATGGAAGTGGAAGATTCGAACTTTTAGTTCAAAATGCGATATCAGCTATTGAATTTAAAACAAAAATGTTAAGAAAAAATTATAATTTAGATGTAGCAAATGATAAAATAAAATTTTTAAAAGAAGTATCTAAAATGATTGCTAATGTTGATAGCAAGATTGAAAGAGAAATTTATATAGATAAAGTATCTAGTGCGAATGGAATTTCAAAAGAAGCTATTTATGCTGAAATTAATAAATTGATTTCAAAAAAAGATGATACTCAAAAATTACTTAGTCAAAAAGTTAAAGTAGTAGAAAATACAGAAGAAAATTCAGATATTAGTAGAGCAGAAATTGAACGCGAAAAAATGATTTTATATTTTGCAATAAAAAAATATGATGAAATTGGTAAAAAAATAGTTTCAAAAGTGTCATTAGATGATTTTAAAGTTGAAAAATATAAAAATATTTATAATAAAATATTAGAAACTGCAAATAATGGTAATAATATTTATAATAGTTTAACTAACATTGAAAATGCAGAATTTCAAGGTGTAATTAGTGAAATTATGTTTTCAGAATATGAAATAGATTCAGTAGAAAAATTTTCAGAAGATATTATAAATAATTATGAAAAAAATAAATTAACTTTTAGAAAAACAGAAATATTAAATCAATTGGGAAATCCAAATTTATCTAAAGAAGATAGTGCAAAATTAGAAGAAGAATTAAATAATATAGTTTTGAAGTTAGCTAAAATGAGGTAGGAGGGAAATTTTTTAAAATGAAAAAAGAGGTAGGAGAAAAAGAAGTGGAAAAAACTAAAACTACTGCAAAAGCTAAAGAAAAAGATACAACTTCAAATGATAAAGAAGAAAGTAAAAAAAATAAAAAAGATAATGTAAAAAATACTAATGAAGAAAAAAGTGAAAAAAATATAGAAAATGAAAATGTTGAAAAAAATGAAGAAAATTCATCAAAAGAGTTGAATGAAAAGTCAAAAGTAATGTCAATATTAAAAAATGCAAAAGAAAACGGAATTACTTATGGACAACTTGCAGCAGAGCTTGGGGATGTTGGACCAGAAGAAATTGATAAGGTATTTGATGCTTTTGAAGAATTAGGTGTAAACATATTAAAAGATGATGATGAACTTTTAGAACCAGATATTGAGGATTTAGAAGAAGTTGAAGAAATCAAGTTAGACGATTTAAATTCTACTAATTTAGATGGTATTAATGTTGATGATCCTGTTAGAATGTATTTAAGAGAAATAGGTAGAATACCATTGTTATCTTTTAATGAAGAATTAGAACTTGCAAAAAGAGTATTAGATAATGATGAAGAAGCTAGACAGAAATTAGCTGAATCAAATTTAAGATTAGTTGTTAGTATTGCTAAAAAATATGTTGGAAGAGGAATGTTATTTTTGGATTTAATTCAAGAAGGTAACATGGGATTAATAAAAGCTGTAGAAAAATTTGATTATAAAAAAGGATATAAATTTAGTACTTATGCTACTTGGTGGATAAGACAAGCTATAACTAGAGCTATAGCTGATCAAGCAAGAACTATTAGAATACCTGTACACATGGTTGAAACTATAAATAAATTAATTAGAACATCTAGACATTTACTTCAAATGTTAGGTCGTGAACCTACTCCTGAAGAAATAGCAGAAGAAATGGAAATTTCAGTTGATAAAGTTATGGAAATTCAAAAAATAGCTCAAGATCCTGTTTCATTGGAAACACCAATTGGTGAAGAAGATGACAGTCATTTAGGCGATTTTATCCCAGATGATGAATCACCAGCACCACATGATTCTGCTGCATATACTCTATTAAAAGAACAATTAGAAGAAGTAATGGGAACTTTAACTGCAAGAGAAGCAAAAGTATTAAAATTGAGATTTGGACTAGAAGATGGAAAAGCTAGAACTCTTGAAGAAGTTGGTCGTGAATTTCAAGTTACAAGAGAAAGAATTAGACAAATAGAAGCAAAAGCATTGAGAAAATTAAGACATCCAAGTAGAAGTAAGAGATTAAAGGATTATATGACATAAAATTTGTATAAATTTTGAGTTTTGATATTTTATAAAAATTACGAAAAATATATATTTTTCGTAATTTCAATATATATACAATTTCAAAATTCAATGTATGAATAAATAGAGGTGATAAATTTGGGAAAATTAGGTAAAGATGCTAAGGATTTATTAGTTGGTAATGATGGCTCAGAAAAAGAACCTAAAGATTTTAAAGTAGAATTACAAGATGCAATAAAAGATGGAACTGTAAAAAAATCTGATGGAACTCTTATGATTACAGCTAGATTAAATGTTGATAAGTTTGGAGAAAAGATAACAAAACAGCAAGAAAATGGAGTTAAAAAAGCAGCCAAAGAAGCACGTGAAACTATAGAAGAAATTCATGCAGAAAAGAAAAAAGAAGAGAGAAATAAAGAGAAAGAAAGAAAAAGAAAAGAAATGGAAATAGAATCTGCTAGAAAAATGCAGGAAGATTCCGTAAAAAATGATATGAAAAATAAAAAAGATAAAGCAAAGGAATTAAATGAAAAATAGAATTAAAATGTAATTTTGTAATTTAAAAATTTGAAATAAATTGCAAATTTAGCAAAAAAGGTGAATTGTAAAAGTAAAATATAGTTTGTAAAACTAAAATAAAATGTAAGATTAATATAAAGAAAATAAG
>CANRQI010000100.1 GCA_947632835.1 uncultured Clostridia bacterium | reverse complement strand
CTTGCTAGAATTAAGGACATTAGATCATCAGAAAAAGTGTTATATAGGCAAGTACTTGATTTATATGCAACAGCTGTAGATTATGATCCAAAAGATGAAAAATCTATCCAGTTTTTTAAAATTGTTCAAAATAAATTACATTATGCAACGCATGGACATACTGCTTCAGAAGTAATATATGAAAGAGCAGATGCTGATAAACTTTTTATGGGATTAACAACATTTAAAGGAGATATTCCAATATTACAAGATGTAGTAATTGCTAAAAACTATTTAAGTGAAGAAGAATTAAAAGTTTTAAATAATTTAGTATCAGGATACTTTGATTTTGCGGAAATACAAGCAATAAGGCATAAGCCAATGTATATGGAAGATTATATTAAACAACTAGATATGATACTTTCTTCTACAGGAGAAAAGTTATTAACTGGAGCTGGTACTATTAGTCATGATAAGGCAATAAAAAAAGCAAAGTCAGAATATAGAAAATATCAAGTTAAGACTATTAGTCCTGTTGAAAAAGAATATTTAAAGACAATAAAAGAAATAAATAATAAAATTGAAAAAAAGGATAAAAATGAGTAAATTTTATTCTATAAATACACTCCATCAAAAGCATATATTGAAAATAAGGAGTGTATTTCAAAAATTGATGATACTTCTTTTTTGTTTAAAAAAAATTACTTGTTTTTTTGCAAATTTATGATTATAATGAAAACGTAAATAAATGTTTAATAAAAAGTAGTTTATTATAATATAAAAAGAGGTATATATGGATTATATTTTATGGATTGTTATTGCAGTTGTTGTGTTATGTGTATTATATATTGTATTAACTTATAACAAATTAATTAAATTAAATAATGATACAAAAGAAGGATTTGCAACTATGGATGTATATTTGAAAAAAAGATGGGATTTAATTCCTAATATAATTGAAGTAGTAAAAGGATATGCAAAACATGAAAAAGATACATTGAAAGAGGTAGTGGAGATTAGAAATAGTGTTAAATCTTATGATAAATTATCTAATGAACAGAAAATAAAAACTAATGAACAAATAACAGGTGAAATTACAAAATTAATGGCATTAGTTGAATCATATCCAGACTTGAAAGCTAATAAAAACTTTTTAAGTTTACAACAATCATTAAGTGAAGTTGAAGATGAAATAGCTCAATCAAGAAAATATTATAATGCAGTAGTTAGAAATTATAATAACAAAGTCGAAATGATACCAAGTAATATTGTTGCTAAAATGTTGGGGTATAAATCAAAAACTATGTTTGAAGCAAATGAATCAGAAAGAAAAAATGGAAAGGTAGAAATATAATGGCAAAAAAATTCAAAATAATAAAAAAATTTATAGGAAATATATTTGTATTACTTTGGGTTGGATATATAGCTATGGCTTGTATTATGGCTTTAGGTGCTATTATAACAGGAACTGGATCACTTTTGATTGATGATATAGGTACTGAACAACTAGCTGATGGTTTTACAATTTCTGCTTATAATGTTTTATTAGATGTAAAAAAAGACAATAAGGTTGATGTTACTGAAAATATTACTGTTGATTGGTATGAATCATATCATCATGGAATATATAAATTTACTCCTTTATGGTTGCAATATACTGGTCAAGATGGAAATACTATAAAAAGAAAGTCAATAGTATCTAATTATCGTGCAGTTGGTGAACCTTATAGTTTAGATACTGTTAAAAGAAAAGCAAGAATTAAAATTGGTAGTGCTGACAAGTATGTCGGTGAGGGAAAAAAAACTTATGTAATTAAGTATACATACGATATGGGTAAAGATCCATATAAAGGATTTGATGAATTAATATTTCATGCTTATGGTGATTATTGGGGAACTGAAATAAAAAATGCTTCAATTCAGGTTAATATGCCTAAAAGTATTGATGGATGTGATATTAAATTTTTTACTGATAAATTTAGAAAAAATGATGTTACAGATGTAGTTGATTATTCTGTAGACGGAAATACTTTGTTTGCGACTTTTAATGAAGAGAAAAATTATCAAAAACAATTAAAAGATTATCTTAGTGAAGAATGGCGACAAAATGAAGATGGAACTTGGGATGAAGAAGATTTTGATTCATACTATTATAAACCATTAGAGCAATCTTTAACTTTAGATATAGAATTACCAGAGGGATATTTTGTTGGTGGCAGTTGGAATTATGGATGGGGTTCATTCATCATTTCAATGGTTATATTTGTATTAACTGTATGGACTATTTGTAAATGGATTAAGTATGGTAAAGATCATCCTAAAAAAGCTCAAACTGTTGAATTTTATCCACCAGATGATTTAAGTTCTGCTGAAATTGGATATGTATTTAATAAAAAGCAAGCAAGTAAGAAATTTACAATTGCATTAATTATTCAATTAGCAAGTAAAGGTTATATAAAAATTGATGATTTAAAAGACAAAGATAATAATATTCAAATAACTAATTTACTTATAAAACCAAAAAAGATAAAAGACTTTGATAAAACATTACCAAAACGACAAATAAAAGTTAAAAAATTGAAGGATGCTGATAGTAATTTAAACAAAGCAGAAAATACTATGATGATTTACTTATTTAAAAAAGGTGATACTAAATTATTGGAAACTAATATTAATAAATTTTTAGATGTTAAGGATAAGTTAGTAAATGGTGGTTACATAGAAATTATTAATGATAATGAAGATGAAAGATTAAAAGATATTGAGAAGAAAAAAGCAGTTTATGATAAAGAAGTTGAGCAATATAATAGGGATATGGAAAAATATAAGAGTGAAGCATCTAAATTTCCTGCATTGTCAAGTATGGAGAAAATTGTTTATGATAGATTATTTGAAAGTGAAAATGTTATAATTTTAAGTGAACATCATACTTTCTATAAAGCATTTGATGATGTGGCTTCAAAATTAAAAAGTAGTTTTAAAGACAAAGTTTATGATAGAAAAGCATCAAAACAAGTTGTTGGAGCAGTTCTTAGAAGTATAGTTATTTTAATATTAAGCATAGTCTCTTATGGATATGTAGAAGATTTAGATCCTAACTGGAATATTTTATATTATTTAGCATTTATGTGTAATTTTATAAATTTATTCTTTACGATATTTATGAAAAGAAAAACTGAATATGGTGAATATATTACTGCTAGAGTAAATGGATTTAGACATTTCTTAGTTACAGCAGAAAAACAAAGATTAGAAGCATTAGTTGCTGAAAATCCAAATTATTTTTACAATATTCTTCCATATACTTATGCTATGAATATATCTAAAAAATGGATAAAGAAATTTGAAAACATACCTGTTCCTGAAAAGGATATGGGAACCTTCAACTATGGAAGTGATTATTCTTATTACTCTTTATATGATAATGTATATTATCCAGAACCAGTTTATTCTTCAACAAATAGTGGATGTTCTTCATGTGGAGGGGGATGCTCGTCATGTGGAGGAGGATGTTCTTCTTGTGGTGGTGGTGGTTCTTGGTAAAAAGATTTATTTTGCAATGGCATCTTAGTGAGAATTGTAATTTGAGGTGTTTACATTGTTATCAAGAAGCTCATAAACCTATTCAATTAAAATATGAGCAACTATTTGATATATATAATCAATTTAAAGAGTTATTAAAAAATTTAAAAATGAAAGGTCATATAAATATAACTGGTGGAGAGCCATTATGTAATCCTTATTTGTTTAAAATTTTAGATCTTATAAAAGAAGATCAAGATTTAATTACTTTTTCTATACTTACAAATGGTACTCTCATTACTGAAGATATAGCTAAAAAAATAAAAAGTTATAACCCTTATTATGTACAGGTTAGTTTAGAAGGTGGTAAAAAAATAAATGATTATGTTAGAGGCAAAGGTACTTATAAAAAAATTGCAAAAGGGATTGTAAATTTAAGAAAACAAGATATTTTTACTTCAATCTCTTTTACTGCGACTAGATTAAATTATAAAGAATTTCCTAAAGTTGTTAAATATGCAAGAAAATATGATGTTAACAACGTTTGGTCAGATAGATATATTCCATTAGGTGATTCTGAAGATAAAGAGCTTACTTTAAATTATGAACAAACACGTGATTATCTATCAATTATGAATAAAGAGAGAACTAAATTAAAAAAGGTGAAACATAATAATACTACAATTTCAATGTATAGAGCATTGCAATTTCAAATGACTAATGATTTTGCTTATGGTTGTACAGCAGGAGATACTCTATTAACAGTTATGGAAAATGGTGATTTAGTTCCTTGCAGAAGGATGCCAATAGTGGTAGGTAATTTATTTGAAAAAGATATGTATAATTTATATAAAGATAGCAAAGTATTAGAAGGATTAAGAAAAAAGAAAGTTCCAGATGATTGTTCAAATTGTGAACATGCTGAAATGTGTCATGGTGGTTTAAAATGTTTAACTTATGCAATTTATAAAGATTTAAATCATAAAGATATTGGTTGTGATATTAGTTAGAAAAAATTATAAATAGAGGGGGAATAAAAATGAATAAAGAAGAATTTGATAAAGCAAATGTATTTGGAAAAGGAAATTCAAATGTAAATTTTGCACAATA
>CANRQI010000099.1 GCA_947632835.1 uncultured Clostridia bacterium | reverse complement strand
TGATATTGAAAGTCTTTATTAATAAGTAATAGCAATGGATTTAAGACACGAAAAAATTTTTTCATGTCTTAAACCTGTATTTAAGTTTTAGTATTTTAAAGAAAAATATATATTTTATGAATGAGCTTCGTGGGGACCGACTAGCTACAGTATGTTAAATTTTTAAATTTTACATACTGTGCGTAGTTGGGATAATGAATAAAATATATATTTTTCTTTAACTTAATTTTTTATAATAGGTAAAAAAAACACCAAAAACTCTTTTGAATTTTAAGTGTTTTACTATATTAATATCTATTTTTCATTTTCATCTTCATTTTCTTTTTCATTATCTTCTAATAATCTTTGTTTAAAAAACTCTTTATATCCTGCAGCTAAAATAATAATTACCATTAACGCAAATGACAATGCTTTCCACATACCACTATCCATAAAGATTATTGTAAATATTCCTAAAATTGCTGTTATTCCATATAAAATAAGTACAACTTGCTTTTGAGTAAAACCAGCTTTTAACATTTTATGATGCAAATGATTAGCATCTGGTTCAATTATTGCCTTTAAAGATTTTCCTTTTATCAATCTTCTAAAAATTGCAAAAAGAGTATCTCCTACTGGAAGAGCAAGAACTATCAAAGGTGCAACAATAACTATTGCAGTATATGTTTTTGCAATACCTATTATTGAAATTATAGACAAGCAATATCCTAAAAAATTTGATCCTGTATCTCCAATAAAAGTTTTAGCTGGATTAAAATTAAATGGTAAAAATCCTACTAAAGAACCTGCCAAAGCTGTTATAAGTATTATGGAAATTAATGGTGAACCATTTAATGAAAATATTATTAATAACGAAATACATGATATTAATGATATTCCCGTAGATAACCCATCTAAACCATCAATTAAATTTATTGCATTTGTAATTCCAACTATCCATCCTACACTTAAAATTATATAAAATAATCTATTTAATTCAAAATTAATAAATGGTATAGAAATATTATCTATTTTTATTCCCATTTTTACAACAATACAAGCAGCTACAATTTGTGCAAAGAGTTTAACCAATGCAGGTGCACCTTTTATGTCATCATATAAACATACTACACCAATTATTATTCCACCTATTGCAAAGCCTAGTAATTTTTTATGATAATTATCAACTGTTAAATCTATTTTTCCTTCTATTGTCATTGTGGTTAACAAATAAATTATTGATATAACAAATCCCATAATAACCGCTAGTCCACCGTAATCGTGTCATTGTAATTTTATTAATACGCCTAGCATCTTTTGGTGTATCAACTGCTCCCACTTTCTTAGCTAATTTTATTGTATATGGTGTTGCCATAAATGTGGTTAAAAAGGCAATAGTAAATGCAATAGCAATATCACCCCACATATATAAACCTCTCTTATTTCATTTCATTTTTTTCTATATTTTCTATCATTTGTAATCTATCTTTATATCTTCCACCTTTAAATTCTCCTGCTATCCAAGCTCTAACAGTAGCAACTATTTTTGAAGCTGTCATACATTCAGCAGGTATTACTAAAACATTTATATCATCATCAGCTTTTGACATTCTTGCAACTTCTTCATTAAAGCATAAAGCTGCTCTTATTCCTTTAAATTTATTTGCTACAACAGTCATTCCTGCACCAGATTTGCAAAACAATACTCCACTATCACATTCTTTATTCTGTATTGCTTTTGCAACCTTTTCAGCATATATTGGATAATCTGTTCTTTCTTCATTATAAGTTCCATAATCTACATATTCTATATCATTCTCTTCAAAATACTTTTTTAATTCTTCTTTTACTTTATATCCACCGTGATCGGCTCCTAATGCTATCATTTTATATTCCTCCATCTTTTGAATTATTTCTCTAAATTCCTTTTTTACTATAACATAACATATACATTTTTTCAAGTTTTTTTAAGATTTTTAATAAAATACTTGCATTTTATCAGTTATCATGTTAAAATATTTAAAGTAAAATTTACTTTAAACTACAAGGAGGTGCAAATAATGCCAAATATTAAATCAGCTATAAAAAGAGTAAATGTTATTGAGAAAAAAACATTACAAAATAATATGATAAAATCAGCATATAAAACAGCTGTTAAAAATTTTGAATCAAAAGTTGACGCTGGAAATAAAGCTGAAGCTGAAGAAGCTTTTAAATTTGCAGTTAAAAAAGTAGATCAAGCTTGTACAAAAGGTGTTATAAAAGCAAACACTGCTTCTAGAAAAAAATCAAATTTAGCAAAAAAATTAAATAGTATAAAATAAAAAATAAAGCATTTAGCTTTATTTTTTATTTTTTGCATTATATTATAAACCGTGTTATAATTATCTTATAAACTAGAATATTTCTTTGAGTATAGTAACCACCTAATTTAATTTTTATTAAGTGGTTATTTTATTTTTTAAAAATGTGGTTTTTCATAAGTAACTTTTCCATCACTACTTACTTTAAAATCTATCTGCACCATCATATCATTTGTATCTGTATATAAGTAAAATTCATACTCTCCGCTCTTCTAACTTACCATACAATTCATTCCAATCAATTTCTTTTTTTATTACATTATTTGAAATTCTTGTAGTTTTAACCGTATCTGCTTCTGAAATATTAGCATTTTTATTTAACATGTTTTGGTAATTATATATATGATAAATATTTGAATAAACACAAGGATATTCATTTTTATCTTCTATTGTCATTATCAATTTAGAATTCGAAAATTCTAATATTGACATATCAACATTATTCTTATTATCTTCTTTATAATAAGGTATTAATTCAGAATCTCCCAAAATTTCTACTTTTTTTATATTGTCTAAAAATACTACAGCTTCTGCTTCTCTAACTTTATATTTACTAGGAAATAATTTCTCCATATTAGTTACAGATATTTGATTTCCTAATCGTAATACTTCATTACTTTTTATATCTTTTATATTAAAGCAATATGGAACATAACTTGGTATATATAGTTTAACTTCTTCATTTTTAATACTATCTACTCTTGCCATATTAAGCTTATTATCAGCATATACATATACAATATCATTCTTTTTTAATTCAGAAATATTTATAGCATTTCCCAAATCATCATAAACTGCTTCTTTACCTTTAGGAATTGTATAAATTTTATTTTCAATTTCTCTGCTAAAAAAAACATTATCTCCATCAATTTTTGAAACTATACCAGTATAAACATAATACTTACTTTTTACATAAATAGCTCCAAATACAATAATTAATATGATAAAAATTAATAAAATTGCAAATCCTATTTTTTTCATTAAAGTATTATCGTTTCTCCTTCCTCTAATTGTCTAAAATTTGGTAAATTAACTGTAACCTTCTCTGATTCTTCAAATTCTAATGGTATAATATTTTTTGGTTTTGTTTTAAATACTATTCTTTTTAATATATCAACATTTACACTTCCATGAGTATATACTTCATAATAATCCATATCCATATTTTTCAATATATTAACAAATTCTTCTAATTCCTTATCCTTCTTTATATATCCCTTCCACATTGAATATATAATACATGCATCATATATACTTCCTTCTTTATCAAATACTTGTATATCTTGCAACATTGATGGATTTACATTTATAGCATATTTTTCTTTTTTCATTTTATTATTAGCATTATGTATATAAAATGGAGTTACATATTTCTTCTTAAATTCAAAACTTTCATTTTCCAATACAAGTGGATTATATGTATATACTTTTTTACTTGATATTGGATTGGGCGCACTTCCTACAGCTAATGATGTAATATTACATAAGAATGTACTCTCAATAAAAATTTTCTTAGTCTTTTGTGCAGCCAAATACATATTATATGATGTTATTAAATCTGTTTCAGATTGTATAATAAAAACTTGTTTATAAAATTTCATTATATTTTTTAATTTATTAAAAATTTCTTTTCCTGATGAATAATCTATTCCAAATTTTCCAAAATATTTACCTTCTACAAAAACATAATCTACTTGATTTATCATATTTAAGTATAAATCAAGCTTCTCTCTTTCAATAGCAATATCATAATTTCTAAAATCACCTGTAAATAATATTGTCTTTCCTTCAGATTTTACAAGTAACATAGAAGTATTATAATTTGAACCATCTACAATAAAAGTAGTTATTTCTAAATCCTTTATTTTTACAGTACTTGCATTATCCATTTCAACAATAGTTGATTTTCTTTTTAAATTCATAAAATCTACACAAATATCATATGTTATTCTAACTTTACGTTCTAAATATACCGGTATTTCATCTAAAGCATATTCCATAAGATTTGAATTTTCTGGATTTCTAATAATAAAAATACCGTCATAGCTTGGTTTACCAGTTGTTAGGCCATCTATCATTGGATTTACAGAACGTGCAATTTCTCCTGTCCCTCTATCTTCTCCAAAAGTAATAACTATTTTTGCATGTGAAGTAGAAACCTCCAGCATTTCTCTTCCTACATTATTTATTCCTTTTATTATCTTTAGTTCCATTTATCAAAAACCTTTCAAGTTTTATTCTCAAAAAAATCTCTTTATTAATTTTAACAATAAATTCGAAAAAAAACAATACAGAAATAAAAATTCTTTATAGAATTGAAAATTATAAAAACTCAAAATTTAATAATATAAATTAGTCATGAAAAATATATATTTTATTCATTATCCCAACTGCGCACAGTATGTAAAATTTAAAAATTTAACATACTGTAGCTAGTCGGTCCCCACGAAGCTCATTCATAAAATATATA
>CANRQI010000098.1 GCA_947632835.1 uncultured Clostridia bacterium | reverse complement strand
TTAAAATTTTTCAAAAGCATTGATAAATCGGCAAAATAAGTGATTTTTTTATTAGTGATAAATGTGAGTCGTACAGGGATAATAAATAGCGCGGTGGATGCAAAGATTATTCAAGCAATTGCAACACTTCAAGAGCAAATTCAAATGAAGACAGTAGAAAAAGGCGAAAACGCTGATGAAGTTACAATCGCGGATTTTTCATATTCAGAATATCCTCAAGATGGATTTTTAAAAAGAGTATCTTATGGAAATGGTGATACTTATATTTTTGATTTAAATTATATAGATAGAATAAATAAAGATATGAAGAAAAGTCTAGTAGGAGGAGAAGGAGTAAATGGTTCGATAACTTTATTTAGGAATGTTTATGGAATAAATAAAGATTTTACGGTATGGTATATAGATGAAGATGGAAAGATGTATGGAGCAAATGAAATTAAAGAAATACCATTAAATATAAATGATAAATTAAATGTATCAGAAGGTTTAAAAGAATTATTAGGACTTGCAGATGTAACAGTAGGAGATGTAAGAGGAAAAAGTACATTGAAATTAGATGGAAATACTATAGCAAAAGAAGAAAATAAAATAACAGATTTAGAAGAATTATCATTTTTTCCGAATTTAACAGAATTAACTTTAACAAATTTGAATTTAAAGAATATAGATGGGTTACAATATTGTCCAAATTTAAATAAGATATGGTTTGATAATACAAAACCAGAAAACTATGATGGATTAAAATATTGTTTGAATGTAACAGGATTTTATTTGATAAATAATAGTGTTACAGAAAGTAATATTTTATATATAACAAATGAGTTTACAAATATGTCAAAATTAGATGCGGTAAGAATAAGGAATAATACAGAATTAAGAACGATACCACGTTTGAAAACATTAGGACCAATAAGAACATTATATATAGAAGAAAATGAAAATTTAACAAATATATATGGATTGTCAACAGTTGAAAATAAAAGTAGTCTGATAAATTTATATTTGAATGAGAACAATTTGACAGATGTGGTGACAAACGGTGATAAGGATAAAACCTATAATTATGTGATTCCTCAAATACAAGATGAAAATGTAATAAATATGAGTTATATAGATGGATATGAAAGATTAGAGACTTTAAACTGTGGAGTTGTTGGTGAAGCTTATCAGTCAAAGTATGAGAATGGAGAAAATGAGAAAATTAAGAATAAAAACAGCCAATTAAAATATTTATTAGGCTTTCAAAATGGCAAAAAAGTTGGGATAAACAATCTTAAAAAATTAAAATATGTAAGTTTTGAGTATTGTGATATTTTGAATATCGAGGAGTTAAGTGTTTTTCAGGAGGTGTCGAATCAAGTTTTAAAAGAAATTTATTTTAAAGAAAATAAAAATATAGATGTTAACCAAATAGTAAGTCTATCTAAATTGTTTTTAAATTCAACGTATAGTTTGGATACGAAATATACCTTAGCTCTTTCATCTCAGTTACCAAGTTTAACTTTGGAAGGTGAGGATTACGAAAACTTAGAATTTTTGGAAGGAAACTCTGTAACGACGAGTTTGTCGATAGGAAATAATAGTAAGTTGAAAAACAGTGATATGATCTTTATTAAAAAAATGGTGCAATTAAAAGGACTAACGTTGAGGAGCTTAGGTAGCGTTACAGATTTCAGTTTTTTAAAATCTTTACCAAATTTGGAATTATTAAAATTAAATGATGTCAGAGTTAAGGATGAGAATCTAAAAGACTTAAGTTGTAAAAACAGAATTAAGAAGGTCGAGTTTGTAAACTGTTGGGAGTTAGGGGATACGTCGATTTATGGAGAATTTCCGAATCTTGACAAAGATGTCAGAATAAGATTAGAAGGGTGGAAAATAAGTAATTATGATTTTTTGGAAAATTGGAGTGATTCTAATAGGGGGTTATTTTGTTCGGGTTCGGGTATAGATTTAACAAAACTTCAGAAAACAATTTCTCGTGCTAACATGGATTATGGATTATTTTTGAATGGAGATCAGAATTTACTAAACCAGTTAAAGAATTGTAATAAGTTGACTTTCTTGAGGATGTGTTGTGGTGACGAGACGAGTGCAGGAGTTTGTGGTAGAGAAGGAAGTTTTGGAAATGTAGGGGTTTTAGATTTAAATTCTATTCTTTTAAAAGAAGTTATTTTTAGTTTGACTGGAATAAAAGATTTGAATTTGGAAAAATGTGAGAATCTTGAGAAGATTACGATAAATAATATGTTTTGTGGAAGAAGGTGGGTACCATGTGATTTATCGAAGAATACGAGCTTGAAAAGTTTAATTCTTAGAAATGATTGTATGATTGATGAGGATTTAGTGAATTTATTGGATGATTTAAAACCTGTTTTTGAGGAAAATGAAGTTGTTTCTGGTTCCCCTTCAATTGAAGAAATTAATTTTTCAGGAAATAATTTTGTATCGTTAAAACCATTTGAAAATTTTATAGGACAAACTTCGAATTATACATTAAATGTTTCTAGAAATAATTTAGTTGACTTAAATGGGATTGAAAATTTATTGCAAATGACTGAATTGGATATTCAGAATAATGTAGCAATTACTAATATTACACCAATATTAACATTAAAGGAAAAGTCAGGAAATAATTTAACGAAGGTATATATAAAAGGTTGTAACCAAATTACAACAGAACAAAAGAATCAAATGAAAGAAAGAGGAATAACAGTTGTGGAATAAGAGTGCGGATACAAATGGGGGACGTAAATGACGTGCAGTCTCCTGAATCTTAGAGTATCAATGCACGTGTGGGACGTAAAAGACGTGCAGACTCCTGAATTTTAGAGTATCAATGGGTTGCAAGGAAACAAAGTTAACAATTGTGAAAAAACAGAATAAAATGTAGTCAAAGGAATTGAGAATTTGTTTTGAGAAAGAGGCAGACAAGGTTTTTGTCTTAAGGAAAATAGAATGTGAGAGCATGAATAATTGTCTCAAGATGTTCATTTTTGAACATCTTGGGACTTTTTGTTTGCATTCGTCATAAGATACAAAAATGACGATAATTGTTCTGCTTATATTAGCTCGGTATTTCATTGAATGCAATAATTGGGAATGATGGGGTTATAACAAATTCACAAATTGCAAGTATAGAGTCAAAGTTTGCTAAATATAAGGAAGAACTAGAAGAAAATATAGTAAGTAAAGCAGAAGGAGATAGAGAAAAAGTAAATTTATTAAATGAGAATTTAAAAACTTATATACCTAGTTTTAATGAAAACGATATAGGAAAATTTGCTGTAATAGAAGGAGAATTATATTATTTAGGAAATGATGAACTTTCAAAAAAAGCAGCTGAAAATCAAAAAATGGAAGTAATGGATAGTGGAGTTGAAACAGAATCAAATGTTGCGAGTAGAATTGAAGAAAAAGCAATAGAAAGTATGGTAAAATCAAGAGGTAAAAATGCATTTAAATATACTGATGAGAATGGGGAACAACAACTAGGAGGAATAGAATTAGTTGAAAAAAATTTGGCAAATTCAGATAAGTGGAAAATAGTAACAGAAACAGGAGAAGATGGGAAAATAACACAAACTTATGATGAAGGTTATTATTATATACCAAAAGGAACAAATATAAGTGGAGTAGGAAGAACGAGTTATGGCTACATAGTAAATTATAATAGTAATGTTGTAATTAAATATGAAGAAGGAACACATAAATATTTTAGCTATGAAGAAAGTGTTGCAGTAACTGACCATTTATTATTTAGCGCAGATCCAGGAGTAATAGATTCTTATTTTAGTAATCCAAATAATTTTAAGAAGGAAGATTTGGGTGAAGGTATTGAATTATATGGATACGGAGATAGCGATAAACCGGATTTTAAACAGGCATTTACCACTACAAGTTTTGAGTTTGATGGGAAAGATGATTATATAACTGTTGATTGTAATTCTAGTGAGGATAAAAAGAGTATTAGAGAACACGGTTTAACGTTTGAGTTTTATGGGGTATTGTATGATGATGGAAAAGGTATTGATAGAAACGGTAGTGTAACAGAGGGGAAAAATACTTTCAGTGGTTTATTTAGTTATTGGGATGGTAATAATGAACATCAGGGGACTTTTAGATTTGGGTTTTATAAAGATAATAAATGTATAGCATGGAGTTTTATGACTGGGACACGGAGGAATGAACAATAGTTCTCTTTTAGGTCCAGAGTGTTTTGATGGTGTTAATTATTGGAATCAGAGGACGAATTATGATGTCATAAAATTTGGTCAAGAAACTTATTTTACAATAGTTATAAATCCTGCTAAAGTTGAAACGAGAAGTGGCAAGACTTTAGAAGGAAGTACTTTTGAAGATAACCCTTGCATAAAACAGAATATCTTTATTGGGGATCAAAAAGTAGTTGATGGTTGGTATAATAAGCAAGCGTGGGAATTGATGATTACTAATAAACTAAATTCATTAAATAAATTTTGTTTGGGAACGTGTACTATGGGGAATGCATATTGGTGGTGGTGTGCGCATATGGATTGCTACTCTCTTCGTTTTTACAATAGAGCATTAACAGATAATGAGGTTAAGGCTAATCGTGAAAAAACAATAGAATATCATAAAATATTAGAGGATCAGAGTAAAAAATCAGTTAACTGAAAATGCACGTATGGGACGTGCGGTCTCCTGAATCTTAGAGTATCAAGGGATTGCAAAAAACAAAGTTAACAATTGTGAAAAAGCAGAATAAAATGTAGGCAAAGGAATTGAGAATTTGTCTTAAGGAAAATAGAATGTGAGAACACGAAGGAGTGTCCCGGATGTTCAAAGGTGAACATTTAAGGACTGTCCCTTGTGTTCATTTTTTTATTCGTCATAAGATACAAAAATGACGAT
>CANRQI010000097.1 GCA_947632835.1 uncultured Clostridia bacterium | reverse complement strand
GACCGGCTAGCTACAGTCTGTTAAATTTTATGTTCTACAGAATTTTAAAATTTTACAGACTGTGCGTATGTTGGGAGGACGAATAAAACATATATTTTCATATTCTTAATATAGCAAAAAAAGTTTTAATATATTTTTTTAGTTATTCTCCCCATTTAAGAAAATGTAATTCACTAACGTTTATAACATTTTCTAAAACGGTCCCCACAAACCATAACTTCAAAAATATATTAAAACTTATCGTCGTATATTAAAAACACCGAAACTTAAAGAAAAAATGTATTGACAAGTTGTATAAATTTAATGTATAATATTTAACAGTTGGAGATGCTTATTTACATATGAAAAGAAACTTCTTAGCATTTCTACAGAGAAAAGAAATCCCACAAAATGGTTTCGAACTTCGAAGGGGGGGAAAATATAATGTCAGAAGTTAAAGTTAATAACGGTAATATAGAAGATGCACTAAAAAGATTTAAAAGACAATGCGCAAGAAACGGAGTTATTCAAGAAGTGCGTAAAAGAGAGCATTATGAAAAACCAAGCGTAAGGAGAAAAAAGAAGTCAGAAGCCGCAAGAAAAAGAAAATTTTAATAGACAAGTTAAGCAGTAAATATAAATAATTTACTGCTTTTTGTGTTACAGGGACTAAAATTTTTACTCGTTTATATTTTAATTGTTAGGAGATTAGAAATATGATGGAAAAAGAATATTATAAAGCTAAATTAGCTTATGAAAATTATAATTTGAATACAGAATATAAATTGACGGAAAATATTTTAAAATACATAAAAGAAAAAGCTAATCAGAAGGAAATAGAACAATTATTAAAAATTTTTAAACGAGAATATACATATGATGATATAGAAAAAGTATTGCAATCAGAAATATCTAAAAATAATATAAAATACAAAAAGCAATTTACTATGAAAAGAAGGTTAGATAATTTTATAAGTGCAGTATATACAGTTTCTGTTGGAGTAGTTGCAGTTGAATGTTATGATTTGCTAGAATGTGTTAAATACATGATAAAAGCTATAAAAACTAGAAATTCTATAATTATATCAGATGTGGAATATGAGGAGAAAGATGACAAGAATTTAATTTTGCTTATTGTTCAAGAAGCATTAAGAAAATTCAATGTTGATTGTAATATAATTCAAATATTGCCTTATGAAGAATGTGATTATGATAAATGTGATAGAGTAATATATACTTATGAAAATAAAGCAAACAGAAAGAAATGTGAAACTGAGAAAAGATATATATATTTACAAGATGAAACTTTTAGTAAAGAGGCTAACGACGAGTATGAGTTAGAAAAGAAATCTGGTAGAGATGTTGAACTAATCGAAGGCAATATGAGTAAAGTAATAGATACGATAAATGAAAACATAAACTATGGTGCTGTAATATACACAAAAGATTCTAAAATAGGATATAGATTTATGAATTTAGTTAGAAGTAAAAATGTATTTGTAAATTCAACTTTAGAAAATGCTGAAGAAGTAGAAGCTAGTGATGATGATTTATTAATGAATAAAAAAATAATGTACGAATATAAAAGATAAAGATGATTTGTTCTAAAAATTTTTTAAGCACATATTTTAAATTATAGAAAAATTTATGAGGAGTAATTAAAAATATATGTGGAAAAAATTTTTAGTTATATGGCTTTTATTTATTATTTTGTTTAGCTTAGGGAATTGTGCATTTGCAGATGATGAAATAGAAGAAATTAATGAAACAGATAATAATATTTTAGCTACTGTTGCAGATAATATTTCAGTAGAACCAGAAACATATTCGAAACATATAATTTGTATAGAAAGAACTACGGAGAGAGTTTTATATGAGAAGGATGCTTATACCAAAACTCCTATGGCTTCCACTACAAAAATTTTAACTTTGATTATTACTTTAGAAAAATGTGATTTGTCGGAAGTGGTTGAAATTTCTAGTAAATCTGCTCATACAGGAGGCTCAACACTAGGAATTACAGAAGGGAGCAAAATGACATTAGAAGCTTTGGTATATGGATTAATGCTACGTTCTGGAAATGATTGTGCAGTTGCAATTGCAGAACATATACGGTGGAAGTGTTGAAGGTTTTGCAAATATTATGAATGAAAAAGCTAAGGAATTGGGACTAAAAAATTCACATTTTGTTACTCCTCATGGATTGGATAATGATGAACATTATACAACTGCTTATGATTTAGCTATTTTAACTAATTATGCCTTGAAAAATGAGAAATTCAAGGAAATTGTTGGAGTAAAAACTACTACGATTATGGTGGGGAATTATCCTAGAACTATTACAAATACAAATGAATTATTGGGAAATGTACCAGGAGTTTATGGCGTGAAAACTGGATTTACAGGAAAAAGTGGAAGATGTCTAGTAACAGCATGTAAACGAGATAATTTAGATATTATAATAGTTGTTTTGGGAGCAGATACCAAAAATATTAGAGGACTTGATACTAAAAGTATAATAAATTATGTTTTTTCAAGTTTTGAAATGATAGATACATATCAAACAGTAAAAGATGCTTTTGAGAAATTTGATAAAATAAAAAATATTAAAGTTCAAAAATCTTTAGATGAAGTTAGTTTAAAATTATCTGAAAATAATACTTATATTTATCCAATTGAAAAAAATAAAATTAATGATTTAAAAACATCTATATATTGTGTTTCCCTAATAAATTTTAATATTCCAGAAAATTCAAAATTGGGCGCTTTAACATTAAAATGTAATAATAAAATATTATATTCGTTAGATTTAATTTTAAATAATAAAATTAAAAGAACTACTTGGCAGGAATATATAAAAATTTTTATTTGTGATTATAAAAATTATTTTAAATAAAATGTATAAAAAAATTTTATATGGGTATAATCCCTTCAAATATTTAAAATGTGTTTTGAATATTTGAAGGGATTTTTAGGCTTTAATTAAAAAGGAGGAGATTTTAAATGAAAAAGATGCTTTTTAAAAACAAATTTTTTATTATATTTGTAATTGTTTCACTTATTATGGGATGTTGTTTTTATAATATAGTTTTTGGAACAACTTACGAATCTTTAGATTTTAAATATGGGAAAGTAAATGTTGCATGTCTTAATGTTAGATGTCGGACCAGGTATTAATTATAATAGAGTAGGGAAGATATACAAAGATGAATACATAGATGTATTTGCTAAAATTGGAAATTGGTATATAGTTAAAACTAATTCAGAACTGGTAGGAGCGGTGTCAGCTCAATATGTTGATGCCGTTTATGATGAGAATGAAGTGAATAATGTAACATCTAGTGAATTACAGGGGGAATCTATAGGTGTTGGACAAAACGAAACTGCTAAAAATTCAGAAGAAAATTTGCAAGATATTTTAAATAACAATATGGGAGAATTTGCAAATAGTTCAGAGCTTACGGAGGAGGAAAGTGAATTTTTAAATTTAATTAATGCTAATAGGAAAAATTCGGGATTGGAGGAATTGAAAATTGATAATGAGTTACAAAATGTAGCAAGGCTAAAAGCTAGGGATATGGTAGAAAATAATTATTTTGCTCATACTTCTGAAAAGTATGGGAATATAAATGATATGCTTGGAAATTTTAATATTGCTTTTGTGGATGTATCAGAAAATATTGCGGGAAATAAAAATTTAGCTGGAGCTGTTGAAGCATGGATGAATTCGGAAACTCATAAAGTTAATATATTGGGAAATTATAATTATACTGGTGTTGCAGTTGCAGAAAGCAGTTCGTATGGAAAAATTTTTGTACAAATATTTATGAGAAGGTAAATTATAATAAAAAAATCGGAAAGCCATTTCTTTGGTTTTCCGATTTACTTTATCTATAATCTTGGAATGATTGAGATGATTGCATTTTAATCATAGCTTTTCTTCTATTTATATAATCCGTTCTGTTAGTATCTGCATTTTTTTGAAGTACGTTTATTTCTCTCATATCAGTAGGTGTTAAGAAACTACATACTTGCGCGTATGCTTGCATAAAAGTTTGAGCTGATTGGTCAATAGGATTTAAAATAGAAACTTTTGGAAGATTATTACATTGTTGCAAAAAAGCTTGTATAGATCCAAGTCTTACTATTTGATTAGGTCCTAAATTATTAAAGTTGAATGTTCTAAAGTATTGTGCTATTACTTGAACTCTATCTATAAGTTTAAATTGACGTCTAGCAGAACTAATACATGATGATATATATTTTTTTGCTTTTGCGTATAATTTTTTATTTTCTTCAAGCTCTTTTTTTCTATTTTTTAAACGACCTTTATAAGAAGATAATCTACGCAAAGTTTTTTGGTATCTACTTTCGTTATTTTTATCGCTATTTTTTAGCTCTTTCTTTTCACGTTTCAAACTTTTTATTTTGTTAGTATATTCTCTTCTTTGGGCTGTTCCATAAAGGGCATCTTCTCTCTTGTATTTTAATTCACTAATTTGAGCAGATATATTTCTTTTTCTTTCTTTTGATGTATTACTTCTCTTTGGAAAATCTTTTATTTCGCTTCTGACACCTTCTATACTTTGCTCAAGATTTTCTATTGCAAATTTACAGCTATCTATTTTTGATGAAGATCTTACTCCTTGAGATACTGCTTTATGATAATACATACTTACATCAGGTTCTACATGACCAAAATAATATGAAAGTTCAGCTTCAAATTGTGGATCTGATAAATCCTTTGATTTACCCATAACAACCTCCTAAAAATAATCTTACGATATTTATTATAACATATATTTTACAAAAAAGCAAATGTTTTCCTAGAAAAAACAGGGGTTGAGGGAAATACCTATAAAAAAAGGTGAATTGTAAAAGTAAAATATAGTTTGTAAAACTAAAATAAAATGTAAGATTAATATAAAGAAAATAAG
>CANRQI010000096.1 GCA_947632835.1 uncultured Clostridia bacterium | reverse complement strand
AGCAATATTTTAACACATTTTCATCCAAAATTAAATTCCATACATTTTAAAAGTGGATTTTAGAAATAAAATTAAAGTGCCTAAAATTAAATAAAAATTTTTCTTGACATTTTCTAAAATTCATTATATTATTATATACATAATATTAAAAACGAAGAAGAGGATAGGGTAAATAATAGTAAAACTTTTAGAGAGCTGAATGTATGCTGAAATTTCAGTAAGAGAATAGGTTATTTATTATCACCTTGGAGTTGATTATTTGAACTAGAGTAAAATAATTCGCTGTAATCTAGCGTTAAAAGGATTTTAGAGTGAAAAAAGTTTTATGCTTTTTTAATTAAGGTGGTAACGCGGAGCATTTCGTCCTTTAGATGAAGTGCTTTTTGTTTTTTATATCTTTTAGAATTATTAATGAAGGAGGAAGAAAATGAAAGAAGATAAAAAAGATTATGGTTCTACTTTAAATTTACCAAAAACAGATTTTCCTATGAGAGGAAATTTGCCTGAGAATGAACCAAAAATTGAAAAAGAAAAATTTACTCAGGAATTATACGAGAAAATGCTTAAGAAAAATGAAGGAAAAACCCCATTTGTATTACATGATGGACCTCCTTATGCTAATGGCGAAATTCATATAGGTCATGCTTTGAACAAAATTTTAAAAGATACTATTGTAAGATATAAGAATTTACAAGGTTTTTATACACCTTATATTCCAGGATACGATACACATGGTATGCCTACTGAAAAGAAGGCTATTGAAAAATTAGGATTAAATAGAGATGAAATTCCAGTTACAAAATTTAGAGATACTTGTAAGCAATTTACATCTGATTATAAAGATAAGCAAACAGAAGGATTTAAACGTTTAGGAGTTTTAGGAGATTGGGAACATCCTTATGTAACTTATGATTCTAAAACTGAAGCTAAGCAAATTGGTGTATTTGCAAGTATGTATAAAAAAGGATATATATATAAAGGATTAAAGCCAGTATATTGGTGTACAGATTGTGAAACAGCATTGGCAGAAGCAGAAATTGAATATAAAGATGTAGATTCAATGACAGCTTATGTAAAATTCCCAGTAAAAGATTCAAAAGGTTTATTTGATGCTAAAAATGCTTATGTTGTAATTTGGACAACAACTCCATGGACTTTACCAGGAAATGTTATGATTGCAGTTGGACCAGATTTTAAATATGCAGTTGTTGAAGCAAAAGGAGAAAAACTTATATTTGCTAAAGAACTTGTAGAACAAGTAATGAAAATAGCTGGAATAGAAGAATATAAGATTTTAGATGAAATAGATGGAGAAAAATTAGAAGGAGTAATTTGTAAACATCCATTTTTAGATAGAGATTCTAAAGTAGTTACAGGAAGTGAAGATACAGTTAATGTTGAACTTGGAACAGGTTCTGGTTGTGTTCATATAGCACCAAGTTATGGTAAAGAAGACTATTTATTAGGTCTTAAGAAAAAAGGAGATATAATAGTTTTAGTTGATAGCAAAGGATTCCAGAGAGGCGAGGGTGCAGGTCCGTTTAAAGACATGTATTATGCTAAATCAGATAAAGCAATTATAGAATGGTTAGAGGAGCATAATTTACTTTTAGCTAAACAAAAAGTAAATCACTCTTATCCTCATTGTTGGAGATGCAAAAAACCAGTTATATTTAGAGCTACAAGCCAATGGTTTGCTTCTGTTGATGGCTTTAGAAAGGAAACATTAGATGCAATAAAAACTGTTAAATGGATTCCAAGTTGGGGTGAAGAAAGAATTACTAAAATGGTTGAAGATAGAAACGATTGGTGTATTTCACGTCAAAGAACATGGGGAGTACCAATTCCAGTATTTTATTGTAAAGAATGTGAAAAAGAGTATGTAACTGAAGAATCTTTAGCTAAAATTCAAGAGATAGTTAAAGAAAAAGGTACTAATAGTTGGTTTGATTTAAGTGAAAAAGAGTTATTGCCAAAAAATGCAAAATGTTCTAAATGTGGTGGTACAGAATTTAAGAAAGAAACAGATATTATGGATGTTTGGTTTGATTCTGGTTCAACACATGAATCTGTTATAGCAGAACGAGGAATTCCAGAAGCAGATTTGTATTTAGAAGGAAGTGATCAATATAGAGGATGGTTTCAATCATCACTTTTAACATCTGTTGCAACCAAAGGAAAAGCACCATATAAAGAAGTTTTAACACATGGCTATACTGTTGATGAACAAGGTAGAAAAATGTCAAAATCAATAGGAAATGTTATAGCACCTCAAGAAGTTATAAAGGAATTTGGTGCAGATATATTGAGACTTTGGGTTTTAGCATCAGATTATACTTCAGA
The DNA here is from genome assembly GCA_947632835.1 of uncultured Clostridia bacterium. GTDB lineage: Bacteria > Bacillota > Clostridia > TANB77 > CAG-508 > Scatovivens. Next base: position 2,740 of record CANRQI010000096.1, on the reverse strand, counting down.
TATTAGTGTTTCTAAAAACATAATGAAACAAGTTAGTGAAGTTTATAGAAAAATGAGAAATACTGCTAGATATATTTTAGGAAATATTTCAGATTTTGATGTAAATAAACCAGTTAAATATGAAGATTTACAAGAAATTGATAAATGGGCATTAATGAAATTAAATAAGTTAATTGATGATTGTACTAAAGCATACGATAAATATGAATTTCACTCAGCTTATAGAGCATTAAACCAATTTTGTGTAGTAGATATGAGTGCATTTTATTTGGATATAATTAAAGATAGATTATATACTTCAAAGCCAGATTCAATTGAAAGAAGAGCAGCTCAAACTACAATGTATGAAATATTATCAGCTTTAGTTAGAATAATGGCACCTATGACTTGTTTCACAGCAGAAGAAATTTGGAAATATATGCCACATAAAGATGGAGAAAATTTAGAGAGTGTAATGCTAAATTATTATCCAAAAACTAAAAAAGAGTATGAAAATGAAGCATTAGAATTAAAATGGAATAGATTAATACGAGTTAAAGAGGAAGTAGCCAAAAAGTTAGAAGAAGCTAGACAGAATAAAGAAATAGGACTTTCTTTAGAAGCAAAAGTTACTTTATTTGCAGAAGGCGAAGAATATGATTTTCTAGCAGGAAAAGAAGATTTATTAAAAGAAATTTTCATAGTTTCAGATGTTTCAGTTAAAGAAAATAGAAGAAATGAAGATACAGAAGTTGAGCTTGGAGTAAGAGTTTCTAAAGCAGAAGGTGAAAAATGCGAACGTTGCTGGATGTATTCAAAAACAGTAGGTTTAGATAAAATTCACCCTACAGTATGTGCTAGATGTTGTGAAAATTTAAAATAAACGAATAAACGAAAGATAAAACCTAAATGATAAATGTCATTTAGGTTTTTGCATTTTTTAGATTAGGAGGTTTATATGTTAATAAATATTGATGATTTTTTTGATTTTAATAGTCATGAACCAATAAATCGTATTTCATATAAAGAAGAGGATGTAAAATATAAATTGAAGTATATGAAAGCAATGCAAGATTTAGGAATGACTATTTATATAGATGATGCTCGGTAATATTTGTGGTGCTTTTTCATCTAATTATTTAAAAGATAAAAGTTTAGTTATTGGTTCTCATACAGATTCTGTAAAAAATGGAGGTCAATTTGATGGTTCAATAGGAGTTTATATGGCTTTGAAATCTGCTGAAAAGTTCAAAAATTCCAATCATGGAAAGCAATATGGAAATTTGAAAATTGTTATATATGCTTGTGAAGAATCTACAAGATTTAAAAGTGCCTGTTTGGGAAGTTATTATTTGAGCAAAGAAATGTCTTATGATGAATTATCAAAGCTTAGAGATGATGATGGTATTACATTTGATGAAGCAGTTTTAGAATATAAGCAATGTATAATTTCAAATTTAAAGGATTACGGAATAGACTTGAATAATGTAAAATTTGTAGATAGAGTTTTAAGTGAGGAGGAAGTTGCAGAGGCAATCGAAGCTCATATAGAACAAGCAGAAATTTTATATGATAATGGAAATTCAATTGGCATGGTAGATTCAATTGGAAAACCACTAAGGGGAACTGTGAAAATTAAGGGAGAAAATTCTCTTGTTACTTCTGCAAAAGTTATTACAAAATTAAATGAATTAGCTAAAAATTCTAAAACAAATGGTGAAGAAACACTTAGAATAACTGTTCCTCAGTTTGATACATTAGCAAAGGAAGGTAATGTACAAGTAGTAGAAAACAATGTAAATGCAAGTGAGAATTCAGAATTTGATTTAGTTGAAATAACAGCATTTGGAGAAAATAATCATTCAGGTTCTACTCCTATGGACAAAAGAAAAGATGCAGTTATTGGATTATCTGAACTTATCTTAAAATTAAATGATTTTCAAAAGAGAAATCCTAGTTTACAGTTTGAATTTTTAGGTTCTCAAACTAAAAAGTGGGGAGCAAACCAAGTACAAAATAACGCAAATTTAGTTATAAAGGTATTTCCACAATCAATGATTCAAATAGTTAGAGAATTTTGTGATGATATTTCAGAAGAGTGCAATGTGAATTTTGAAGTAAATAGTATAGAAAGTGCTGTTGTGCCAGTAGATAAATCTACAGAATTTTTTGTAGATGTGCGTCAACAATATCCAGCTGTTTCTGAAAAAACAAGAGAATATTTATATAATACATTAAAATCAGTACAAGAAGAGGTAGATTTTGGAAAAGATTCAGTAAGTTTTAAAGTTTCTTCTAAGGGAGATCCTATTTTAACTAGTAAAGAATTATTAGAAAATATAAAGAATATTTGTGATAAAAAGAATTATCCATGTCAAATTATGCATTCTTGGCCTGGACATGATCTAGCATGTGTGCTTCCAAAAACAAATACAGTTGGACAAAAAATACTTTTCTTTATTCCATCTCAGGGTGGGAGTCATAATCCGAACGAAACTACATCAAGAGAGGCAATAGAAGTGGGAACAGATGTATATACAACTTTAGTTTCACAAAGAATGAATAAACTAAAAGAACTATATGAGAAGGAGAATGAATTAAGTTTATAGAATTTTTAATAAAACAAAAATTTTTTTGTGTAAAGCTCTTATATAATAGAAAAATGTATAAAAAAACAGTGTGGCCCAGAGAAATCTCTAGGCCACTCGCGAGCTAAAAAGGATATTACTTGATTGTGACCACCGTGTGGCCACCGTGCAGC
>CANRQI010000095.1 GCA_947632835.1 uncultured Clostridia bacterium | reverse complement strand
CCGTTTTAGAAAATGTTATAAACGTTAGTGAATTACATTTTCTTAAATGGGGAGAATAACTAAAAAAATATATTAAAGCTTTTTGAAACGTATATAAAAAATACCGAAACTAAAAATATATATAAGTTAGCCTTGACAAACATTATAAAACATAATATAATGTTAACCAAAATTAACAATTAAAGAAAGAGAGAATTTAGAATGATTTCAAAATCATTAGAAGAATATTTGAAAACTATGTATATTTTAAAAAAGCAACATGGAAATATACGTGTTACGGATATTGCAAATAATATGAATTGCACAAAACCAAGTGTTAATAAAGCCATTCATAATTTAAAAGATAATGGATTGCTAAATTATGAAACTTATGGAACAATTGAACTGACAGAACAAGGAGAAGATTTAGCTAAAAAAATAATAGAAACTTATGATATAGTTTATTTGTTTTTAAAAGATGTTTTAGAACTTGAAAATGAAGAAGCTGAAAATCAAGCTGAACAAATAAAACTTGCTATAAATGATAATACTATTAATAAACTTGCAAAATATGTTCACAAAGTTTTAGACTTGAATGATTTGAATTGTAACTATGATGTAAATAAGGAAAGATGTCGAAATTGCATAAAAAGAGTTACTGAAAAATAATATAAAATTATATTAAAAAGGTTTATAGGCATCCATATAAAAACCTAAATCTATTATATTAAGGAAAATTATCATGTTAGAAATAAGCGATTTATATGTATCTGCTGAAGATAAAGAAATATTAAAGGGATTAAATTTAGATATAAAAAAAGGTGAAATTCATGTAATTATGGGACCAAATGGTTCGGGAAAAACTACTACTGCAAATGCTATTTTTAATAATCCTGCTTATAAAAAAGAAAAAGGTTTTATAAAATTTGAAGGACAAGATATTACAAATTTAACTACTGACGAAATTGCAAGAAAAGGTATTTTTATGTCTTTTCAACTTCCTGAGGAAATACCAGGTATTACAATTACTAATTTTTTGAAATTTGCTAAAAATAAAATTACAGGAAAGCCTGTAAAAATTTTTGAATTCAAAGAAGAATTAAAAAAATATATGGAGGAATTAAATATAAATCCAAAATATATAGAAAGAAGCTTAAATGTTGGGTTTTCAGGTGGAGAAAAAAAGAAAAATGAAATACTACAAATGCTTGTTTTAAATCCAAAACTTGCAATTTTAGATGAAACTGATTCAGGATTAGATGTAGATGCAATAAAAACTGTTTCAAAAGGAATTGAAATGTTTAAAAATAACGAAAATGCAGTACTTATAATTACTCATAATACTAAAATATTAAATAGCTTAAAAGTAGATTATGTACATGTTTTAGTAGATGGAAAAATTGTAAAAACAGGTTCGCAAGAATTAGCAAAAGAAATAGAGGAAAATGGATATAGTCAGTATAAAAATATTAAATAAATGGAGAGAATTTTAAATGACTAAAATTAAATTAGAAGATGTAAATAGAAATATTTACGACATAAAAAATGAAGATAGATATGATTTTAAAATAAAAAAAGGTTTAACAAAGGATATTATAAAAGAAATATCTAAGCAAAAAAATGAAGAAGAATGGATGCTAGAATTTAGATTAAAAGCTTTAGGTGTTTATAATAGCTTAGAACTTCCTACTTGGGGGCCAGATATTTCAGAACTTAATATGGACGAAATTGCTACTTATGTTAGACCAAAATCTAAATTAAATAGTTCATGGGATGATGTTCCAGAAGATATAAAAAATACTTTTGACAAATTAGGAATACCAGATGCAGAAAAAACTTCACTTAGTGGAGTGGGAGCTCAATATGATTCAGAAGTTGTTTATCATAGCATGAAAGAGGAACTTATAAAACAAGGCGTAATTTATACAGATATGGAAACAGCAGTTAGAGAATATCCAGAGCTTGTGAAAGAACATTTTATGAAATGTGTTCCTGTATATGATCATAAATTTGTTGCTTTGCATGGTGCAGTTTGGTCTGGAGGCTCATTTGTATATGTTCCTAAAGGAATTAAAGTTGATGTGCCACTTCAATCTTATTTTAGATTGAATTCACCTGAATCTGGTCAGTTTGAACATACATTAATTATAGTTGATGAGGGAGCAAGTTTGCATTTTATTGAAGGATGTAGTGCTCCAAAATATAATAAAGTGAATTTACATGCAGGATGTGTAGAACTATATGTAAAAGATAATGCACATCTTAGATATTCAACTATAGAAAATTGGTCTAAAAACATGTTAAATTTGAATACAAAAAAAGCTATAGTTGGCAAAAATGCTGAAATGGAATGGGTAACAGGTTCATTTGGCTCTAAAATTTCAATGTTATATCCAATGAGTATATTAAATGGAGAAGGAGCAAAAACAGAATATACAGGAATTTCGTTTGCAGGGTTAGGTCAAAATTTAGATAATGGATTTAAAGTAGTTCATAATGCTAAAAATACATCAAGTGTTGTTAATGCAAAATCCATTTCTAAAAACGGAGGAAAATGTACTTATAGGTCTTTAGTTAGAATAAATGAAAATGCTAAAAATTCTAAATCTTCTGTATCATGTGAATCGTTAATGTTAGATGACATTTCAGTTTCTGATACAATACCAGTAAATGATATTAGAACTGATGAAGTGGAATTTTCTCATGAAGCCAAAATTGGGAAAATTAGTGATAAAGCAATATTTTATTTGATGAGTAGAGGTTTATCAGAAGAAGATGCTAAATCTATGATTGTTAGAGGATTTGCGTATCCGATATCTAAAGAATTGCCTGTTGAATATGCAGTAGAAATGAATAATCTTATTAATTTAGAGTTGGAAGGTTCAATAGGATAATTTTTAAGGAAAGGAAAATAAAAAATGATTTTAAATGAAACACCAGTAAGAACTTCACGAAATTTTAATATAAATAATATAGAATTAAAAGATATAAAAATACCTAATGAAATTTCAAATTTTGATAATGTGCAAATTATAAACAATTCTGCAAAGATTATAATTGAGGAAAAAAATTACGAATCCAATAAATTAAAATATGGGTTAGGGGAATTTTTTGAAAATCAAGTAAAAGAAAATGCAAATCAAAATATTAAAGTTATAATTGATAGTAAAGTAAACAAGGAAGCAGAAATAGATTTCAATTTAGATGAAAAAAATATGAATTTGGTGGAAGATATTGAAATTACTGCTAATGATGGATGTAAAGGAACAATTATTATAAAATACAATTCTACAAAAATGGTTGATTGTTTTCATAATGGGATAATAAAAGTAAATGTAAAAAAAGATGCTAATATAAATGTAATTATTGCTAATTTAATGGATGAAAATACAAATAATTTTTTAGCTATTGAAAGTATTTTAGAAGAAGGTTCAAAGGCTAAATTTACATTAGTTGATTTTGGTGGAAAAAACAGTATTACTAACTATTATTCAGATTTATTAGGAGATAATTCTGAAAATACAATAGATACTATTTATTTAGGAAAAGAGGAAAAGCTTTTAGATATAAATTATATAGGAGAGCTTAGAGGAAAAAAATCTAATATAAATATAGAAGTACAAGGTGCTTTAAAAGACAGTGCTAGAAAGCATTTTAAAGGAACAATTGATTTTAAAAGAGGTGCTAAAAAAGCTACAGGAAATGAAAATGAGGCATGTACACTTTTATCAGATACTGCAAAATCTTTAGCACTTCCAATGCTTTTATGTTCAGAAGAAGATGTTGAAGGAAATCATTCTTGTAGCAGTGGTAAAGTTGGAGAAAAAGAGTTATTCTATATAATGAGCAGAGGTTTTGATTTAAAATCTGCTATAAAATTAATAGTTCGTGCTAAGTTTAATAAAATATTAGAAAATATCCAAAATGAAAAACTGAAAAATGAAATAATATACAAAATAGATGAATTTTAAATTAAGGAGGAATAAATGGATTTTTTAAAAGATTTTCCAATTTTACAAAATAGAAAAATAACATATTTAGATAGTGGAGCTACATCTCAAAAGCCAATGCAAGTAATTGAGGCAATAGAAAAATATTATGAGAATTACAATGCAAATCCTCATAGAGGAGCTTATAGTTTAAGTATTGAAGCTACTGAAGCTTATGAAAATACTAGAAATAAAATTGCTAAATTTATAAATGCTAAACATAGTGAAGAAATTATTTTTTCAAAAAATGCAACGGAAAGTTTGAATTTATTAGCATATTCTTATGGCATGGAAAACTTGTCTTCTGGTGATGAAATTGTTATTTCAATAATGGAACATCATTCAAATTTAGTTCCATGGCAAAAAGTTGCTAAAGTTACAGGCAGTAAATTAAATTATATGTACATTAATGATAATTTTGAATTATCTGATGAAGAAATAGAAAATAAAATTACAGATAATACGAAAATAGTTGGAATATCTCATGTTTCTAATGTTTTAGGAACTGTAAATAATATAGAAAAAATAATAAAATATGCTCATAAAAAAGGTGCGATAGTTATTGTAGATGCTTCGCAAAGTATACCTCACATGAAAATTGATGTACAAGCATTAAATGCAGATTTTCTTGTGTTTTCAGGACATAAAATGCTTGCACCTCTTGGAATTGGTGTTTTATATGGTAAAAAGGAATTGCTAAATAATATGACACCATTTTTAATGGGTGGAGATATGATAGAATATGTACATGAGCAAGAAACAACTTTTGCTCCATTACCAAATAAATTTGAAGCAGGAACTCAAAATGTTGAAGGTGTTATTGGACTTGGTTCAGCTATTGATTACATTGAAAATATAGGATATGAAAATATACAGAAAATTGAAAATGAAGTTGTTTCTTATGCAATAGAAAGGTTATCTAAATTAGATTATTTAATTTTATATTTAACACGAAATAGAGAAAATCATTCAGGAGTAATTTCATTTAATATTAAAGGTGTACATCCTCATGATGTTGCAAGTATTTTAGATTCAGAAGGAGTATGTATACGTTCTGGAAATCATTGTGCTCAGCCACTTATGAGATTTCTTGGAATTGATTCAACTTGTAGGGCAAGTTTCTATTTTTATAATACTAAGGAAGATGTAGATAGGCTTGTAATG
>CANRQI010000094.1 GCA_947632835.1 uncultured Clostridia bacterium | reverse complement strand
AAAATGCTTATTTTCTTTATATTAATCTTACATTTTATTTTAGTTTTACAAACTATATTTTACTTTTACAATTCACCGTATTTTGAAACATACAAAGTTACGAAAATATACGTTTTATTCGTTCTTTCAGCATACAACCATTCTATAAAATTTACTTATTAGTTGAACCAAATCCACCCTTTCTAATTCCTTCAGCATTATCATTATCAACTATTAAATACTTCATAAAAATAGCTTGTCCTATTGCTTCACCCTTTTTTATTTCAACATCATGATCAAAAAAATTATAAAACGCAAACATAAAATGACCATCATTATCTTCATTTTCATAATAATCGCTATCAATAATTCCTACACTATTTGCTAAAACTAAACCTCTCTTTCCAGGATTAGAACTTCTATTACATAACATATAAAACTCATCAGGTTCACAATATGCTTTTAAACCAGTTTTTACCAAAGTTGGTTTTTGACCAGGTTTAAAAGCTGGTATTACTGTATCTTCTGCAGCTTCAATATCATATCCTGCTGAATTTTTAGTTTTCCTAACAGGTAAATTTATTCCTTTATTTTCAAACCCTTTTGCTATTTCAAAACCTCTTTTTCTTTCCATAATTACTGATATTCCTTTCTTTAAAGGCACAAAATTTGATTTATACTTATTTTTCAAACTTATTCCTTATTTAATTTTTCTAATTATACAATCTAGTTTTAAAAATTTCAAGTACTTTTCACATATAAAAAAAATAGAGAATATATAATATCTCTATTATTCAAGAAGTTTTAATATATTTTTTAAGTTATTCTCCCCATTTAAGAAAATGTAATTCACTAAAGTTCATAACATTTTCTAAAACGGTCCCCACAAACCATAACTAAAAAAATATATTAAAACTTTTAAACTATTATAAGAAAAAAATATATGTTTTATTCGTTCTCTGGGCACACGCACAGTATGTAGTTAAATGGTCTCAACGAAACAACTTCATAAAACATATATTTTTAATAATATCTTTAAATTTCTAGTATAATTCTAATCTTGTGTATATGGTATAATTGCGATATGTCTAGCTCTTTTTACAGTTAGTGTAATGAATCTTTGATGTTTTGCACAAGCTCCAGTAGCACGTCTTGGTAATATTTTACCTTTTTCATTTATAAATTTCTTTAATTGTTCTATATTTTTATAATCTAAAACAAAATTTTTATCATTACATAATACGCAAACTTTTTTCTTAACTTTTCTAAATTTTGGATTAAAATCATCATCTTGATTATTATTTCTCTTTTTAGCTTGCTTTTTATCAGACATTTTTAAGTACCTCCCATTTAATTATAATTAAAATGGTAAATCATCATCTGAAGAATTTACTTGAAACTCCGTATTTTCAGATAAAGTAGTTCCAAAAGTATTTTCAAAATTTGATGCTTCTCCATTATTATCTTTTTTGCTATCAGCAAAATATGTTTCTTCAGCTATAACTTCTGTTACATAATGTTTTGCTCCCTGATCATCATCCCATGTTCTAGTTTGCAATCTTCCAATTACGACAACCTGTTGACCCTTTTTAAAATACTTACTACAAAATTCACCTGTTTTATTCCAAGCTACTATATTAAAAAAATCAGCTTGTCTTTCAGCTCCTTGAGCAACAAATCTTCTATTTACTGCTAAAGAAAAACTTGCAACTAAAGTGTTATTAGTTTGAGTATATCTAACTTCTGGATCTCTTGTAAGTCGTCCCATTAAAATAACTTTATTCATTTGTCCACCTTTCTGAACTATTCTTCATCTTTTCTTACAACAATGAATTTGATAACTTCGTCTGTTATTCTGTAAACTCTTTCTAGTTCTTTAATTAATGTTGGGTTTGCTTCAAAATTAACTACTACATAATATCCTTCTTTATTTTTCTTAATTTCATAAGCTAATTTTCTTTTTCCCATTTCTTCAACTTTTTCAACTTTTCCATCACTATTAATCAAATCTGAAAATTTTTGAATTAATTCTTTAATTCCAGCATCATCAACATTTGGATTAATAATGAATATAGTTTCATATTTATTCATTATCTTTCACCTCCTTTTGGATATAAAACCCATATTGTCGCAATATGAGTAAGGAATTTCTTACTTTTAAGAAATTTACGTTAATTATTTTAGCACACTTTTTTAAATCTTGCAAGCATTTTTTAAGTTTCAGTGCTTTTTAGTTACAAGACATATACTATTTTAAAAAGTTTTAATATATTTTTTTAGTTATTCTCCCCATTTAAGAAAATGTAATTCTCTGGCGTTCATAACATTTTCTAAAACGGTCCCCACAAACCATAACTTAAAAAATATATTAAAACTTCTAAACTATTATAAAAAAATTACGAAAAATATATGTTTTATGAAGGAGAACAAATAAAACATATATTTTTCGTAACTCTTATATGGTATAAAAAACGCTAAAATTTATTTTTATTTGCTTCCATAATATTTTTATATCTTTCATGAATTTTTAAATAAAATTCAAATTTTTCCTCTTCCTTTAAATACAAATACCACAAATATATTATTAAAACAAATATCCATAAATTCTTTAATATGAGAATAAAAATACAATAAACTATACTCAAAATAATTAATTCTAATTTACTAATTATCAATGCCATTTTTATTGAATCATTTACATTAAATTTATAATTCAAAAAGCTTATTAAAATATTTCCACCATCTAGTGGAATAATAGGCAATAAATTAAAAATTCCTAATAATAAATTCGTATATACTACTTGCATTTTTATATGTATATTTAATCTATTAGCAATAATAGATATCAAAAAATTAACCATTGGTCCGACTCAAAAAAACAAGAATTTTATATTTATTTTTTAAACCTCTTAGCTTTAAACTTTTAATTGAAAAACCCATTAAACCTAATCTAAATGTTTCAATTTTTAATTTCAAACATTTGCAAACCATGATATGACCTAATTCGTGAGCAAAAATGGAAAATAAGAAAATTATATACAACATTTGCATTATCCTTCCTTAAATTTTTAAATTCCTAAATACATTTCTGGATTGATATATTTTCCTTTATAAATAATCTCAAAATGCAAATGAGGACCTGTACTATTTCCGCGTACTACCAACTTCTGCAATATCTTGTCCTTGTATAATAGAATCTCCTTCTGAAACATAAATTTTAGAGCAATGTGCATATAAAGTAGTTAAATCATCAACTGTAATTCTTAAATGGTTTCCATAATCCCCCTCTGATGAAACTTGTGTAACTGTTCCAGACATTGCAGATTTTATTACTGTTCCTGTATTTGCTGAAAGATCTACTCCTGTATGATTATGAGTAACTATTTTATTTTCAGATGTTCTTTCTCCAAAACCAGACGTTTTAACTCCTTGTAATGGTAATATTATTGAATATTTACTTTTTATATCTAATATATCCTGTTCCATCTGTGATAATTGTTTTGCCTCATTTTCCACTAATACTGCTTCCATTTCGATTTCAGAATTGTTGACATTTTCCTTAGCTTGCTGAGATGACTTTTCTTTTTCAACACTTTCAGTATTTTCAGAATTATTTTTCTCATTAAATAATTCTTCTAATTTTTCTTTTACATTAATATTGTAACTATTAATTTGCGTTATAAATTCTTCTTTAAAGATATTATCTCTATTTTGAAATGCAACAATAACAATAGCTATATCTAATAATACTAATATTTGAAAAAGATTTTTATATAGAGTTTTACTTTTATTTGAAATTATATTATTAGAATTAGAAGCTAAATTATTTCTTCTAGAATATATTTCTTCTGCTTTTCGTATTTTCTCCATTTCTGATATTGCTCTTTCCATAATAATTATCAGTCCTCTCTTCACTTATTCTTATTAAAATATATTCTACATAAAAAAAAATAGAACAGATAATGAGACTACTTTTTCAGCAATCTCATTAATCTGCTCTATTTTTTAAATACTAAAGAAAAAACTAAAATTATAAAAAGAAATATATTAACCATTTTCAAAATCTTCACTTTTCGCTCCAATTTCTTTTTTTCAATAATTATATTTGCTTCTTTAATTTTATAAATATAATTTAAAATAACATTTTCAGCCTCTTTTACAATAAAATTCTTTGAAACACTTTTTTCGCTTACCCCAATATTCTTGCTATGCTCCACTTTTTTTATTTTTACATTTGGCTTTAATATTACTATTGCCTCATCTACAACATTTGAGGCCATCCCCCTTAAAATTATACTATTTTTTAATTTACTATTTTGCACAACATTACCCTTTCTAAATAAATTATTTATGGGTAATATTTCCAAAATTCCTAGTAATTATACATTCCCACTTATATATCTTTTACTAGGTTTTTTTAATATGAGTCTATAAAAACATTCATACATAAATAAAACATTTATTACTAATGAACTTTTTATACCTACAGGTTTAAAGTAATCATCTTCTAATCCATCATTTCCATTACTAATATATCCATCTAGAAATAAATATGATTTTAAAACTTTTTCAAGTTCTTTTAAAGTATATTTATATGTAGGTTTGTAAAATTTTATTGCTCCAGTTTTGGCCAATACTTCATTTACAAAACCGATACAAGTATATTGCTTATATGTTTCAAATCCATGAAAGATTGGCATTGTTAATAATGAAAATAAATTATAAATTACTTCTTTATCATTTGCAGTTTTAATAACAAAATTCTTGACTTTTTCGTAAGTTTTATCAGAAACAGGAATTTTAAATATTTTAACTCTAGTTTTACTTTCTCTTCCAAGTGTATAATATGAACGTTTTTCTTTCATAAAGCCAGCATATAACGGTACATTAATTCGCTTTCTTGAAAAAGAATAAAATTCTCGTAAATCATCTGATAATGCTAAACTTACATGAGAAAATTCATAGTTTGTTACTGTTCTAATCATTTTACCAACAATAGTTCCTGTCCTAGTAAACATCACATATAAATTTTTCATCTTTATTCCTTTCTTCTGTATCATTACTATTTTAGCATATTCATTATATTTTTACAATATAATTCATGAAAATTTTCATATTCTTTAATTTTATTTCTAAAATCCACTTTTAAAATGTATGGAATTTAATTTTGGATGAAAATGTGTTAAAATATTGCT
>CANRQI010000093.1 GCA_947632835.1 uncultured Clostridia bacterium | reverse complement strand
TTATAACCGAAATTGTCGGTTTGGAAAGACAGCAATGAATAGTGCAATAGAACTTGCTCCAGAGGGTACAGGTTATAGATCTAAAACTAGATTTGCAAAATTTCATAATCTTCCAGAACTTATGGCTTTATTTAAAGAGGTTGCAGATATTCAAACTGCTGATACCTTATGTCTTCCTACACCAGAAGTAGAAAATCATAATATAGTTGTAAAACCAAGTCAAATACAAAAAGATATGGTTCAAGAATTAGGAGAAAGGGCTGAAAGAATAAGAAATGGACAAGTTGATGCTTCAGTAGATAATATGCTTAAAATTACAAATGAGGGAAGAAAGTTAGCACTAGATCAAAGATTAATTAATCCTCTTCTTGAAGATGCAGAAACAAGTAAAGTTAAAACATGTGTTGATGATGTATATGAAATATATCAAAAAGGACAAGATAATAAATTAACGCAATTAGTTTTTTGTGATTTGTCAACTCCTAAAGATAATAAAAATTATGAACAAGAAAGTTTTTCTGATGTATATAATGAAATAAAAAAGAAACTAATTGAAAAAGGCATTCCAAATGATGAAATAGCTTATATACATGAAGCAGATAGTGAAGCTAAAAAGAAAGAATTATTTAGTAAAGTAAGAAGTGGAGATGTCAGAGTTTTAATTGGTTCTACTCAAAAGATGGGTGCAGGTACTAATGTTCAAGATAGACTAATAGCACTTCATCATTTAGATTGCCCCTGGCGACCTTCTGATTTAACACAAAGAAATGGTAGAATGATTAGGCAGGGAAATTAGTAGAACAAAAACAAAAGTTTATATCTCAAATAATGACAAGCAAAACTCCAATGAGAACAATGGAAGATATTGATGAAAAGGCTTTAAGCTATGGAGAAATTAAAGCATTGGCTACAGGTAATCCTAAAATATTAGAGAAAACTAATTTAGATAGTGAAGTAGCAAAATTAAAGTTATTAAAGCAAAACTTTATGAGCCAAAAATATGATTTACAAGATAAAACTATAAAATACTTTCCTCAAGAAATTACAAGATTAAATGAAAAAATCGCAGCAATGGAAAAAGATACTATAAAATTGTAAGAATATACTAAACCTAATGCAGATGGCTTTTCTCCTATGAAGTTTGATAATCAAATATATTCCGATAAAGAAGCAGCAGGTAAAAAACTTATAGAATGTTGTCAAAATTTAAAAAGTATGGAAGAAAAAGAAGTTGGGGAGTATAGAGGCTTTAGAATGAAAATATCTTTTGATTCATTTAGTCATAATTTTCAATTAACTTTAAAAAATAAATATAGTTATAAATTAGATCTTGGTACAGATGTATATGGAAATATAACAAGAATAAATAATTGTTTAGAAAATATAGAAAAAGATATTCCTGGAGAAAGTAGTATTTTTTTCTTTTAATGGTATAATAAAAATATATATTGAAAGGAATGAGAAAATATGAAAATGGAATTTATATTTGATAAAGAAAAATTAAGAAAAGAGGGTTATAGTGAAGAACAGTGCCTTAATGCAATAAGAAGGCATTTTCAAGAATATAATAGCAAAACAATTAAAGAAACAAGAAAAGGGTTCTTTGAAGGTTCTGAAGATGATTGGAATGCATTTGGTGCAACAGCCAGATTTCCATATACAACTTGGTTTTTAAAGGTTATCAAAGAATGGTATTGGTATGTTGATGAGGGAGATGGATTAGGAGAACAAAAAGAAGATTGCTTACAGAGTTATTATGAAGTAAAAGCTGTAAATGCTTAAATATAAAAGGGAGTATATAAATGAGGAAAGCATTAAATTTTGATTTAGATACAAAAAAATACGAAGAATTTACTGGGAAACATTCTCCTTTGGCTTATGCTGAAATAAGAAACTTTTTAAAAAGAAATGATTTTGATGATATATATAAAGATTTTCAAATTTCTGGAAAAATAAAAGGGTTAATAGATTTTTTAGAAAATGATGCTTTAGAACAATATAAATATCATAATTTTAAAAACAAAGAAAATAATCTTAATTCTGTGCAAATTTTAACAGTACATAAATCAAAAGGGTTTGAATATAATACAGTCTTTTTACCAAACTTAGAAAATAATGAGTTTCCTTCAAGAAAAATTTATGGTAAAAAATATTGGCATATATTAGGGGATTATTTTGAAAAGAATAAAGACAAATATGAAAGTGAAATTGAAGATGAAAGAAAACTCTTTTATGTTGCCGTTACAAGAGCAAAACAAAACTTGTTTATGAGCTATGAACTGTCAAAGAATGATATTTCAGATTTCTTAATAGAAGCATCTGATTCAATGTATTTTCAGATAGATGAAAATGACTTTTTTTAGAGAAAGTAAATATTAAATGTTGTTGATTTATGATATTTATTGTGATAATATGATACTAAATTTATAGAATATATATAAAATTAAGGAGAAAATAAATTATGGCAAGTTGGAATTATGGAAGATTAGGAGCTTCTAGTAAAAACAATGAAAAAGGTATTGAACAATTATTAAAATGTTTAGGAGTCGATATTGATAATACATATATGACAGAAACAGGTTATATTTCAAATAATTATAGACCAAAATATCAGGGAATGATAGAAAGTAAACCAAATAATTTATCAGAAATATATACTATTGCTAATGAATTATTTGACACAGTATATATCTATTATTCATGGGAAATTGGAAATAATACAAGTGATTATTATAATAGACACGAGGAAATTTATAATCCAATTACAAAAAAGATAAATATAGGAGATGTTGAATATGATTACGGTTCACAAGAAATATTTGGAAAAAGCATTTATGTAGTATTAAAGGATAAAATAGAGGAAGAAGCTAAAAAGCAAAATATACCAATAAAATGGAATTTCAATGGAATGCCTTTAACAGATGAATTTGCAGATTTTTGCAATTCATTTATTGAAAATTTAGGCGATTTATCAACATTAGGAAAAAGACAAGAAGAAAAAGATATACCAACTAATAAGAAAGTAACTGAAACTCTAATTAAAGAAATTGCAGATAAAGAAGTTGTTCTAGAAGCTGTAAAACAAAATGCAAGTGCTTTAGAATATGCAAGTCAAAAATTGAAAACAGATAAAGAAGTATTAATGACAATACAATCAAAGAATTAAAAATTTAAGGAGTAATTATAAATGATAGAAGAATTAAGAGAAAAAATAAAAGATTATTATGGAACTGCAATGCAATTTAATCCTATTGCGATAAGTAATTTATCAAACATAGATAATATGACAGATGAAGAAATAATAGAAGAAGCTAAAAAATTACATTTGATTTAAGAAAATATCATATAGATGCAACTATTAAAATCGACAAGAATGATAGATAGAATTAATGGAGGAAATGCTTTTATGGAGATAAAAATTGGTAAGAATACATATAATTTAGAATGGTGTAGTCAAATTGCTTTTAAAGGTAATACTGAAGATTGTAACTTATTGTGTGAAAAATTAGGAAAAGAAAATGTTAAAATAGAAAATAAAAATGAGAATTTGATAATTAGAGCAAGAGGATTTGAGGTAGAAAAGGTTTTAAAAATAATTAAAGATTTTTCTAATTTAAAAGCCTGTGCATTTATTGATGAGTTTGGTATTTACAAAAATCGAAAAACTTATGTGGTATATTCTGAAGCGGGTGAAAAGAATTTTACTCAAATAAAATTCGTAGGAGAATGTGATGGACAAGATGATTTACCTTTTTCAGAAGAGGCAGACTTGTTGCAAGATAAAACAAAAAAATACTCATATACATTGTCATTAACTGGATTAAGGCGAAGCATCTCATATCATTTTCCTTTTGCATTAGAGTGGGAAGATAAAGATACTAATATGTTTAGACTGGATGGAGATGTTTTGAAAGAATATATTGGGACTAATGATAATGTAATTATTCCTAACGGTGTGACCAAAATTGAAGATAAAGCATTTGAAAATAAAATAATTCTTAAAGAAGTTTATGTTCCTAAAAGTGTAAAAGTTATTGGAGATTTTGCATTTAGTGGGTGTGTAAATTTAGAACATGTAACAATTGAAAAAGGTGTAAATTTTATTGGAAAACAAGCATTTGCTTGCTGTGAGAGTTTAGAAGAAATAATTATTCCTGATTCTGTATCTAAAACTGTAATGCAGGTAAATACAGTATGGAGAACATTTTCAACTGGTGTGTTTGAAAAATGTACAAAATTAAAAAATGTAACGCTTAGTAAAAAAATGCGTTTAATGGTTGTAAAAGCATAAAGAAAATAATACTTCCATCTGGATTAAAAAAGATTAGTGGAAACTATGGTTTTGGCGGTTGTTTTAAAGATTGCACAGCTTTAACAGATATTTTTATACCATCTACTGTAAATAAAATAGCATATGATGCTTTTAACGGTTGTCCAAATCTAACAATACATAGTATAGAAGATAGCTATGCCTCTAAATATGCAAATGAACATAATATTAAATTTATATGTGAACAAGAATTTTCAAATAAGTAAAATTGATAGATAAAATTTTAATTTAAAATTTATAAAATGGAGTATAAAATATGGAACAGAAAAAATAAAAACAAAATCAATATGCAATACTAATGAATAAATTAAAAAAGGCAACAGATAATGAATTTTACTATGAAGCAATTTTTATAGAATATGCTATTTTTGAAGATAGGACAGAATCAATTTTGAAACATGCAAATATAGATTATAAAAATAATAAAGGATATTCCTTAAAGTTATCAGAAAAATTAAATAAGATAAAGTCTAGAAAAGAGTTTCAAGATAAATATATACAAAAACATATTAACCAAGATTTAATTCTTAAAATCGAAGAATGGAAAAATGAGAGAGATAAATTGATACACTGTTTAGTAAAAAATACTTTTGATTTAGAATTATTAAAAAATATAGCATTAGGTGGTGAATGTTTAGTTAAAAGATTTGCTTCTAAATCTCAATTAGTAAATAATTATTTAGAAAAAAATTAGAAATTGAATTAAGAAAAAATTTGATAATAATGAGCTTATATTAGATTCAAAAAACTATTATTTTTAAATTATTGATGAATTAAAAAATATTATAAATAGTAGCAGTTACAAAAACAACTAGAGATATATCTGAAAGAATATATATTTCTGGAGAAATATTTAAAATATTAGATTAATAATTATCCACCAGCCTAGCTGGTGGTTTTTCCTTTACGCCCATAGGGCTTCTCTACTAGCTACGTCTAAAGACG
>CANRQI010000092.1 GCA_947632835.1 uncultured Clostridia bacterium | reverse complement strand
GGTGGTCGCTATAGGGTTCGAACCTATGACCTCCTGCTTGTAAGGCAGATGCTCTCCCAGCTGAGCTAAGCGACCATTTATTATCATCTCTTCAACGAAATCTATTTTAACATACAGCATATTTTTTGTCAACAACATTTTGTAATTTTTTTGTAAATTTTTTTTTGTAAATTTTGTAAATTTTTTGATAAGTTTTTTTATTTAACTTTTTTACATTATTATAAAAACTTATTTTATATTGTTATAAAAACTTACCCCACGTCTAAGCCGTATCAACAAGAATTTTTAATGGACCTGTTCTCAACAGGTGGGTGCTTTCCTAAATGCTTATGGGTTTCTTACATAAATGCAAGCTTACACGCCACATCCAGAGTTCAAGCTCCCTTATCCATAACTTGTAGGTTCTAAAAATTCAGTTTTCACGCACTACGCAGGGAAAATTATTAACTATTTAATTTGTATATTTATATTAACATATTAATATTATATTTTCAAATCAATTTTTTTCCAATTTTCATTACTTATAACATTTTAAATCATTCTATCTTGCTTTTACTCATTTTTTTATAATTTTTTATTCCTCAAAATTTGGAACGTATTGTTCCTCATTTTCTTCTAAATATTGTATATAACCATTCTTAAAATTCAAATTATATACAAAATTTTCAATATCATTAAATTCTTCACTTGTTAATTTTCTATTTATATCTCCTTCTTCTATAGCTTTATATGTAGGAAAATATTGCGCCATAATACTTAATTTAACATCTTCCTTTAAATTTTTCTTAATCCATTTTAAAATCTGTTTACTATTTTGAATATGATTTGGTAAAACTAAATGTCTAATTATCACACCCTTTTTCATTATTCCATTTTCATCATATTCTTCATAAGGAATCTGTCTCATCATTTCTTTTATTGCAGATTTTGCAATTTTAAAATAGTTCTCAGCATTTGATAAATTTCTAGCTAACTCATCATAATAATATTTAAAATCTGGTAAATAAATATCTATAAAACCTTCTAACAATTTCAAACTTTCTACTAACTCATATCCACTTGAATTATATACTATTGGAATTGTTAGTCCTTCTTTTTTAGCTAATTTTATTGCCTCTATAATTTGAGGTATGTACATAAATCCTGTAACTAAATCAATATTATTTGCACCTTCATCTTGTAATTTTAACATTATAGATGCCAATTCTTCTACATCAATCTCTCTTCCTAAATCATTTTGACTTATTTTATAATTTTGGCAAAATTTACAAGATAAATTACAACCTGTAAAAAATATTGTACCAGCTCCATCTTCATCACTTAAACAAGGTTCTTCAAAATAATGTAAACAAGCTTTTGCAATTTTCACTTTGTTTCCTGCTTTACAATATCCTATTTCACCATTTAAACGATTTACATTACATCTTCTTGGACATAAATTACATTTTTCCAATTCCTTCAAATTAAATTTCATTCCCTTCTTATTTCATTTAATACTTATATTATACATTTTTTTATAGCATAATTAAATAGCATTTGCAAATAATAATAATGGTTTATAGGTAAATCCCTAAAAACCTAAATCATTTAAAAGGAATTTTTTAAAATGGAAAATAATGAATTAAATATTTTAGATGAAGTAAATAAAGGTGCAACTATGGGAATGGATGCAATTGATTGCATTAGAGATAAAGTTGAAGATAGCAGATTTATGCAAGTTTTGAACACCGAATACAACAAATATCAAAATATTTCACAAAGAGTTAATAATTTATATGATAATTATTCGTCAAAAGAACCTCATGAGCCTAACACTATGGAAAAAATGATGACTTGGTATGGTGTTCAAATGAAAACTATGAATGATCATAGTAATTCAAAAATATCTGAATTACTATTAAAAGGCACAAATATGGGAATTATTGAAGGTCGTAGACTTTTAAACCACAATCCTAATATAAGTGAAAATGTTCATTCATTACTTGACGAATTTGTTTCTATGCAAGAAAATAGTGCTCAAATATTAAAAGATTATCTATAATATTCTAAATCCAGACTCTATATTAGAGCTGGATTTTTTATTCTTCTATTTCCTTACTTAATTTCCCAATAGCCTTTGTTTCAATTCTCGATACATAAGAACGACTTATATTTAGCATTTTAGCTATTTCCTTTTGAGTTTTCGGTTTATTACCATCTAATCCAAAACGCATTTCTATAATCTTTTTTTCTCTATCACCTAAAACATCTTTCATTTTTTTATAAAGTTCTTTTATCTTAAATTTTAAATCCACTGTATCTTCTATATTTTTTTCATCATTTTCTAAAACTTCTTGTAATGTAACAACATTATCATCTTTATCTTTCCCAATTGGTTCATTTAAATACACTTCCGCATTCAATTTTTTACTGGTTCTCATAAACATTAATATTTCATTTTCTATACACTTAGCAGTATATGTAGCTAATTTTATATTTTTATCTGAATTGAAGCTATTTATACCTTTTATTAAACCTATAGTACCAATAGAAATTAAATCGTCTTGATCAACAGATGACCATGAATATTTTTTACAAACATGTGCAACAAGTCTTAAATTTCTTTCTATTAATATATTTCTAGCTTTTTCATCTCCATTTTTCATTCTTTCTAAATAAATTTGTTCTTCTTCTGAAGATAATGGTTCTGGAAAAAGATTACTACTTTGTATATACCCGAATACCTATTATTGCGATTTTTAAAAAATTAAATATGTTAGTACAAAACAAAACAAGCAACTCATTTCCTCCTTAAACAAAACTAATATATTTTAGTATATGTTTATAAAAATCAATAGTGCATGACCTTTTTTAAATATTTTTTCAAAATCGCTAACATTTTTCTTACATAAACATATTATGTAATATACAAAAAAACACATAATAACTAAATCAATTAAAGGTTTAATAATAAGAAAGGAATGGGATTTAAAATGGAATTTGAAAATTTTAATAAGATGAATGTCGAAATGAATGGATTTATAGAAAATGGAAAACAATTTGACATTGATGTAAAAGTTCCAACATCTAATAGAAATGTAGCTTTTGGTGTTGTTAGAGATGAATACGGCGATCCTATAAAAGATGCCGTTGTTAAATTAATTGAGGTTGAAAAAATGATGGGAAAAGAAGAGAGAAAACCAGTTTCTCACACATTCACAAACGAAAATGGTGAATTCGTATTCGGTCCTCTTTGTCCAAATAGAAGCTACGATTTACAAATATGGGTTGATAGAGTAAAACACGTTAAAATCTGTCATGTTGCAAAATCATGCAAAGGAGATTGCTTAAAAGGTAAAAAAATGGATTGCCCTAAATGTGAAATTCCAAAAGAAGATTGTGATTGTGAAAAAGAACATCAAGAGTGTCCTTTATTAAATATGTAAAAATTATACCCACATTTGGTATTACCTTATGTGGGTATTTTCTTATTTTAATATGATAATCCTATCTTTCTTGCAAATTGCTTTCCCTTTTTTATCATTTTTTTCTTTCCATTATCTACAGATTCAGAATATAACATCATTGCACCAGCTGTAACTAATGAACCTACGACTATACCTTTTACAAATCTCATAACTTACCTCCTAAATTTTACAAAATAATTACTATTGGAATTCCTCCAAATTTAATATTTACTATTATTTTTATCTTTTTTCGATTTTATATACTGAGAAATAAAGGTGTAAGTACCATTAATTGCTATCAAAATTAAAAAAATTCCAAAATATTTTTTTAATTTACTATTATCTATTTTTCCAGCTAATATTGAACCCAAAATTGCTCCAATAATTCCAGAAATTAACATTTTTTTTACAATTTTAAAATCAATTAATTTATTTTTAAAATCCATATATATTGCTATACTAGAGGCACTAATAAAAAATATTAAATTAATTCCTTGTATTGTATATTGCTCGATTTTTGTGAATAAATTAAGTAATAATATAAGTACAGTTCCTCCACCAATTCCAAGTGCAGTTCCAATTCCAGCAATAATTCCATAAACTATATTAATCATAATTTTATTTTTTCAATCTAAAGCATTTTTATTCCACTATAAAATAAAAATATTATAAAAATTATGTCTAAAACCTTTGAACTAAATTTCACTAATAATTTAGAACCAATATAACTTCCTATTATTCCGCCAATTGTACAATTTATCACTAAACTTAAATCCAAATTAATTTTTCTAAAATAAAAGAAACTACTTGTAATTACTAAAAAAAGTATTATTGTAATTGCGGTTGCTCTAGATCTTACTGCATCCATTTTCATAAATTTAGATAAAAACGGAACAACAATAAGACCTCCACCTGCACCAAAAAAACCACTAATTAAACCTGAAATAAAACCTACTATTAAAATTTTTAAATTATCTTTCATATTTATATTATTTGTTAAAAAGATATTTTTTTATACTTTAAATTTCTTTAACATTCTCATCTTCTATGTAATACTTTGTTCCAAGCATTTTATCTGGTAAATATTGTTGTTCAACTTTATGTCCTGGAAAATCATGTGGATATTTATAACCCTTTGAATATCCAAATTGCTCCATTCCGTTTTGCTGGTGCATTTCTGATATGCATTGGTATTATACCAGTGTCTTTATTTTTAACATCATCTAAAGCTCTATCTATAGCTAAATATGAAGCATTAGATTTTGGAGATTTCGCAACATAAACTGCTGCTTCTGCTAAAATAATTCTAGCCTCTGGCATACCAATCATTGTAACTGCTTGCATTGCTGAAGTTGCAACAACTAAAGCATTTGGATTAGCCATTCCAACATCTTCTGAAGCACAAATAACAATTCGTCTAGCCAAAAATACTGGATCTTCTCCACCATTTATGGCTCGTGCTAAATAAAAAACAACTGCATCTGGATCACTACCTCTCATTGATTTTATAAATGCACTAATATTATCATAATGGCTATCTCCTGTTTTATCAAACATTGCCTTTCTAGTATTTAAAGATTCACTCATTATTTCATCTGTTAATTCAATTACACCATCTTTATTCATTTTTGTTGTTAAAACTGCTATTTCTAATCCATTTAAAGCAGTACGCACATCACCATTTGAAATTTCTGCAATTGTTTCAATAGTTTCATCAGATATTTTTATATTATATACACCTAATCCGTCCTTATGTACCAAAGCATTTTTTACAATTTTAATTATATCTTCTTTCTTTAATGGCTCTAATTTAACAACCATTGATCTTGAAATTAAAGCTTTATTTACTTCAAAATACGGATTTTCAGTAGTAGCACCAATAAGTATTACTGTACCATTTTCAACATAAGGAAGCAATGCATCTTGTTGTAGCTTATTAAATCTGTGAATTTCATCAATAAATAATATACATTTTCCAGAAGGATTCAAAAGCGGATTATCAGCCTCTTCTATAGCTTTTTTTATATCTGCAACTCCTGCTGTAACAGCATTTATTCTTGTAAATTTATATTTTGTTGTTTCACTAATAACTTTTGCAAGTGATGTTTTCCCACAGCCTGGAGGC
>CANRQI010000091.1 GCA_947632835.1 uncultured Clostridia bacterium | reverse complement strand
CAAAGGTATTCTACTGGGATCAAGTTTAAAATTTTTTCTTCTTGTTTCATAGCATTTACCTCCTAGCTGAAAAAGTATTGTTAATATTTATCTCCTTCTATGCAATTTGTGCATATGTACTTTTGGATACCAAAGTCAATCTGCCTTTGATATATACCACACAAAATATCGATTTTTATGATAATATAGATTTACATAAATGTCAAGTATATCAATATATGAATCAGGACTAAGACATGAAAAAAATTCTGTAGTCCTTATTTTTCTCTATGACCATAAATAACTATTTCATCGTTTTCAACTTTCATCTCCATATATAAAAATATTTTTAATTTACTATTTTATTACTATTCATATAAATTTTAAATTATTATTTTTTAAAATAAATCTGAATGTGAACCTGTTCTATACGCTGTTAATACTAATTCACCTTTATCTATTTTATATATTAAAAGCCAATCAGGTTGTATATGACATTCTCTGTATCCGTTTGTATCCTCCAGCCAAATAATGGTCTCTATACTTATCAGGTAATATTTGTTCATTAGCAAGTATATCAATTACTTCTTTCAATAGTTTTAAATCAAGTCCTCTCTTTTTCATTGATTTATAATCTTTTTTAAATAAATTAGTATATTTTACTGTTAACAAATTTATCAATCCTCTTTCTCTAAATCTTTCCACATTTCATCTAAATCAGTATATCCTTTACTTAATCCTATTTCCTTCTCTGCATCTTCAATAGCTTTTATAGTTTCAGAATTTAGTTTTGGTACTTTTATTTCAAATGGGATACTTTCAGTTAAGATTATTTGTCTTAATAACATATTGATAACATTTGTAAAATTTGTTCCTAAATATTCAAGAGTTTCTTTTGCTTGTTCTTTTACTTTTTCATCTACATTAACATTTATTGTAGCCATAATATCACCTCCGTAACATATTATATGTATATTATAGCATATTATATACATATAATCAATATTTTATACTTAAAAGTTTATAAAAAAATAAAGCTCTAATAAAATAAAGCTCTATCTTTTAATATTAATGTCTCTTTTCCATTCTGATAAGTAACAAGTTGTTGCAAAACCATTTACAAAACAATAAAAGTTTGTTTTTAAACACTGTGGTGCGGATGAGAGGACTTGAACCCCCACGGTTGCCCACTAGATCCTAAGTCTAGCGCGTCTGCCAGTTTCGCCACATCCGCATATACTATAAAATTAAAAATGTTATGGTAGCGAGAGGGAGATTCGAACTCTCGACCCACTGGGTATGAACCAGTTGCTCTAGCCAACTGAGCTATCTCGCCATAACAAAAATTATTATAGCAAAAAAATATTATTTTGACAATACTTTTTTTGAAAAAATTTCATCAAATGTTTCAAGTTCAGGAATTATTTCAGGCAAATTTAATTTTTTAGAAGTTCTTTTTTCGTTATTAGGTTTTATTATTCTTATAATATTTCTTGCACCTTTTTTGTAAAAACCTTCTATATCTCTTGGGCTATCATCTATAAATATGGAATTTTTAAAATCTAATTCTAGTTCAAATTTAAAATTTGTTGTATTATATACTTCGTTTACTAATTCTAAAATTCCAGAACCAGCCAATTTAAGTGCCTGTTGCTCTAAGTTTTTAGAGTTTGATACATAAGTTAATATACAAACATTTTCATTAGATTCTTTTAATTTTTTTAAAAATTTAATAGCATCTGGAAAAACATATTCTTTTCCTTTATTAATTATTATATCCAAAATTTTTGAACATAGTACGTCATAATCAATTTTATATTCTATACAATATTTTTTGGCAAATGTAAAAAAATTATCTGTGCTAGATTTAAAATCTTCAAATACTTTTTTAGCATCTTCGTTTTTTCTAACACTAACTTCATCCGATATAATTTTTAAAATATCTTTTGTTAATTTTCCAGTTTCATATATCGTATTGTCAAAATCAATATAATACATAGAATTTCCTCTTTTCATAAATTTTTTTTATTTTATATTAAATATATATTTTTTTCAATACTTTATTTTTTAAAAAATTATAGTTATAATAAATATATATTATATTAAGGAGGAAATTATGGGATTTCTTATTGAACCTACTAAAAATCAGAAGTTTTTTAATTCTTTAAAAATGCAATATTTGCTTTTTAAAAGAAAAGCTTCTAATATTTTAAAAAGGATAACTAATTCAAAAATATCTTCTAATGATCAATATACCATTCAAGGAAAAGCAAATGGTAAAGAGCATACAGATTATTATATAGAAAATCCATTGTTGCAATATGCTTTAGGAAATCCTTCATACTGTAGTGTTAGGGTATTACACAAAAATGAAGAAAAAAATATATATGTATATATAGGAGTTGTGAAAGGAGCTGATAATGCGATAGGTATGCTACAAACAGACAAACCTATTGAAGAAATTTTATCATCTCCACAGGGGAATGATTTACTCACTCAAATTCTTCAAAAAGATTATGCTGAAAAGCAACTTCAAGCTTCATGGAAGGAACAGGGAATAGTAGAGAATGAAAAGGATATTAGATTTTTTCAACCATCTTTTAATTTAGGAAATATTTCGTCTAAACATAATTATTTTGAAATATCATCTGAAATAACTCCAGAAATAAAAAAACTATTGGAAACTGAAAAAGAAAAAGCAGGAAAAATTCAAGAAAGAATTTCTGAAAAAGATGTGCTATTTAAAAATGGTGAGATGGTAATTGGAAATGCCTATATAGAAAGAATTTTAAATAATAAATCTAATGCAAAAAATTATAAAGGTTCAAATTCAAGAGCTGTTCCTTATACATATTCAAATGTTAAATTATTAAAGCAAACTGATAATTCCTATTTTTATATTGGAAAACTTTCTACTGGAAATAATAAGAAAACAAATGAGAGTAAAAAAATAATTTCTTTAGAAAATAACGAAATGGTGTATAATAATACTGTAATTGAATTGCCAAAACCACTTGATGTTATAATAACTGAATATCATTTAGAAATAAATTCTGCTATTGGACAAGCTTTTTCAGATGACAACTTAAAATCTCATACAGAAGCATTGGAGGATGGAACTACTTATACTTATGCTGGAAAAATTGAACAATTTGAAACAGATGGTTCATATTCATTACATACAACAGAAGAAAAATTATCATCAGAAATTATATCATTAATAAAAGATTCTTCACAAAAAGTAAATAAAAAAACTATTGATTTTCCTAATAAACATCAAGATGAACCTGAAAATCATTAAATTAAATGTTGTTACCTAAAAAAACATTGAAAAATACTTGACTTTTTGGAGCATTTATATTAAAATAATAAAGCATTATATGGATAAATCTAATTTCTAGAGTTTTCCCGGTAATTTGAACTCAAAAATAAGATTTATGATTTATTATGTTTATTTTTATAGAAAATATTAAATTTTAGATTGGAGGGTATTTATACCATGAATAATACTACATATAGCCCAAAAGCAAGGGAAATAGAAAGAAAATGGTATATAATTGATGCAGCTAATAGACCATTAGGTAGAACAGCAACAGAAGTTGCCAAATTATTAAGAGGAAAACATAAGCCAACTTTTACTCCAAATATGGATATGGGAGATTTTGTTATAGTTATAAATTGTAAAGATGCTATATTAACAGGAAGAAAATTGGATCAAAAAGTTTATAGACGTCATTCAGGATATATTGGTGGAATGAAAGAGACTTCAGCAAGAGTTATGATGGAGAATCAACCAGAAAGAGCAATGTATCTAGCAGTTAAAGGCATGCTTCCTCATACAAAATTGGGAAGACAAATGATTAAAAAGATAAGAGTATATGCAGGTAGTGAACATGAAAATGCAGCTCAAAAACCAGAAGTATGGGAGGTAAAATAAAATATGGCTAAGAAAAATATCGTATTTCTAGGAACAGGTAGAAGAAAAAAATCAATAGCTAGAGTTAGATTATATGAAGGAAATGGAAATATTACTGTTAATGGGAAGAAATTAGATGAATATTTTGGAACAGAAATATTAAAAGTTATAGTTAATCAACCATTTACTGTAACTAATACAGTTGGAAAATATGATGTTGATTGTAAAGTTGCAGGTGGTGGATTTACAGGTCAAGCAGGAGCTATAAGACATGGTATTGCAAGAGCATTAAATGAAGCTAATACAGAATTTAGACCAGCTTTAAAAACAAATGGATTCTTAACTAGAGATCCTCGTATGAAAGAAAGAAAGAAATATGGTTTGAAGAAGGCTAGAAAAGCTCCTCAATTTAGTAAGAGATAAAAAATATTTAATAAAAAAACCTCAAAAGTATTAAAGCTTCTGAGGTTTCTTTTGTTATAATTTATTTATATAACCTTTTTATGTGCAATAATGCGTTTTTTTCTATTCTTGAAACTTGTGCTTGAGAAATACCTATTTCGTCAGCAACTTCCATTTGAGTTCTTCCTTTAAAAAATCTTTTATCTATAATTAATTTTTCCTTATCAGAAAGATGTCTTATTGCTTCAGATATAGTAATATTTTCAGCCCAATTTTCATCTGTATTTTTCTTATCTTTTACTTGATCCATAATGTAAATACTATCACTGCCATCATTATAAACTGGTTCTTGAAGGGAAACAGGGTCTTGGATAGCATCTAAACTTACTACAATTTCTTCTCTTTCAACTCCTAAATCTTTAGATATTTCATCTACAGTAGGTTCTTTACCATTTTCTTTAGTTAATTTTTCTTTTGATTGTAGTACTTTATATGCTAAATCTCTAATAGAGCGACTAACTCTAACTATATTATTATCACGCAAGTATCTTCTAATTTCTCCAATAATCATAGGTACGCAGTAAGTACTCATTTGAACATCAAGATTTATGTCAAAATTGTCTATTGCTTTTATTAAACCTACTACTCCTACTTGAAATAAATCATCAGGATTTTCTCCGCGTCCTCCAAAACGTTGAATGACACTTAAAACTAATCTTAAATTTCCATTAATTAATTCTTCTCTTGCGGTTTCATCTCCATTTTTCATTCTTTTAAATAATTCTTTATTTTGTGTTGCATTTAGTTTGGGCAATTTTGAAGTATTAATATTTGCAATCTCAACTTTGTTAATCAAAATAACATCCCTCCCAAAAATAATGTTATTTTAATTATTGCCAAAAGTTATGTTATTTATACTTTTCTTTAAATTTTAACTAATATAATGTCATCTCCAATGCAAGTTATATTTTCCCATGGAATGGTAATATCATTGCTACTTGAAAATAATCCGAATAATTTGTTATTATTTCCAGGAACAATAATAGAAGTTATAGTTCCAGTTTCTAAATCTGCTGTAACATCTTGAACATATCCAAGACGTCTTGCATCAGTTATATTAATAACTTCTTTATGTTTAAAATCTAAACCTTTTGCGTTAATATTACTCACCTCTAGTAGATTTTATGAAGGATTTTTAAAAATATTCGTCATAACGTACAAAAAAATATGAAAATTTGGTTAGTTAAAAAAGTAAAATCCACTTAGTGAAAAAAATGATTGTATGAGAGAAAAGTCCATAAATTAGGA
>CANRQI010000090.1 GCA_947632835.1 uncultured Clostridia bacterium | reverse complement strand
TTACATGCTACTTATTATTTAAGTGAGGTTTGTGTAGAAGAAAAACAATATGTAGAAAAAGGTGCAAATATTTTAAAATATACTAATGGAACATATTTAACAGCACCTTATGATTGTTATATTGTAGAATTAAATCTTCCAGAAATAGAAGGTAAAGTTCTAAATAGTCATTATGTGCAAATAGAAAGTAAAAATATGTTATCTGTTTCAATGAAAGTTGATGAAACTCAAATTAATAATGTAAATATAGGAAAAGAAGCAACTATTGAAGTTACAGCAATTGATAAAAAATATACTGGATATATTACACATATAGGTAGCATTGCTACTAATGGAAAATTTGATGTAACAATAGAATTTGAAAATGATGAAAATGTAATGATAGGTATGACAGCGGGTGTTGAAATAACAATATAAAATAGGAGGTAGAAAATGAAAAATAAAATATTACCATTTGTTATTGGTGTTTTGGTAGGAGCAATTATTGCAACAGCAGGATTTTTAATTTATGAAAAAATACATACTAATGAGATGATGCCTAACAGAGAAAGAGCAGGAGAAATGATGGATCGTGGAGATAGAGAATTTCCACCAGATAGACCTGATGGAGAAGGAGAAATGAAAGCTGGTAGGCAAAAGGGTAATCAAAATACAACTGATAGTACATCAAATAATGTATAGATTTGTTATATCAAAATAGTAAATTTATAATAATATATTAAGTTACAAAGAATATATGTTTTATTCGTTCTCCCAACAACGCACAGTCTGTAAAATTTTAAAATTCTGTGGAACATAAAATTTAACAGACTGTAGCTAGTCGGTCCCCACGAAATAACTTCATAAAACATATATTCTTTGTAACTTTTTGTATATTAAAAAAACCAAAACTAAATATTAAATTTTATTGTAATAAAGAACATTTTATGATATAAAATAAATATATTAATAACGTGAAATGGAGAAAGAAATGAAAATAGGAATAGACATTGATGATACAACACTTTTAATGGTAAAAGCAATGCTAAAATATGCAGATAAATTTGAAGAAGAAATATCAGGAATACCAACTAATAGAGATGGTTTTGGGTTAATAAAAAATAGATATTATTTGGAGTTTTTGTATGGTTGGGACAGTAAAATTAAATTTGAATTTTTTGATAAATATTATAAAGATGTGTTAGAGGAATGTACAATGCTTCCAAATGCAGATAAGATAATAAAAAAATTAAAAGAAGAAGGAAATATAATATATTTTGTAACAGCAAGATTAATGAATATAAAAAATTGTAATACTGAAGAAATTACTAAAAAGAGTTTACAAAATTTTGGTATTCCTTATGATAGCTTAAATTTACATATTAATGACAAGTTAAAATTTTTCAAAGAAAATCAGATTGATGTATGTATAGAAGATAGCTATGAAACTTGTAGAGAATTAACTGACAATGGAATCAAATCAATTTTAATGACAACAGAAATGAATGCTGATATTAATGATGCGGAAATAATAAGAGTTAATAATTGGGATGAGATTTATAATGAAATAGGAAAATTAAAAAAATAAATAAAATGAGTTTCGTGGGGACCGACTAGCTACAGTATGTTAAATTTTATGTTCTACAGAACTTTAAAATTTTACAGACTGTGCGTGGTTGGGATAATGAATAAAATATATATTTTCGTAACACAAAAATATATCAAAAAATACCAAAACTTAAAATTTTGATTTTCATAAAAAATTGACAATTGACAATATAATGAATAAATGTTAATATGAACCTAGTTATTAAGTAAAAGTGAAAGGAGATAATCTACTATATTTAATATATATAGGTTATAAAATAGAATGAAAGAAGAATATAAGTATATAAATTTAAAAAATTATAAATTAAATCTTAGATGGATTTTGCCAATATTTATTGTTATTGCAATATTATCATTTATTGGATTTAGATACATTAAAGCTTTAACTTATAAAAACATATACAAAACTATTTCAGAACTTGGAAATCAAACAGTAGCACAACTTAGCTTATCTATAAATGAACAGAAAAAATTTGTTGAAACGATGATAGAATCCATAAAAGGAGGATATTATACAAGTGAATCTGAAATATTTGATAGTTTTGCAGATAATTTAGAAAATTATCATTTTACAAGACTAGCTATTTTAGATAGGAATGGAAATGGAGTTACAAGTGATGGTCATCGTGTGGAAAGTTATCCTAATATAGATGATTTTTTTAGTTTTGATGAAGTTTATTTATCAGAGAACAGAAAAAGTACAATTTCAGATGCTCAAATAAATATATATTCAAAAGCTTTTTACTTAAATAATCAGGAAAAGGTGTTGTTTGCAACAGTTAATACAGAAGATTATGAGGAGATTTTACTTAGAAGATTATACAATGGACTTGGTGGTACATATTTAATTAATAATGAAGGAACAATATTAATAGATTCTTTTAATAAAGTAAAAGAGAATAATGTTAATTTGTATGAATCTATTATAAAAAAATATAATGTAATAGATGAGAAAAATAATCAAAAAATTGAAGAAATGATGGAAAACATTAGAAATAAAAGTCGGAGGAACTTTAGATGTAACCCTTGATAAAAGTACTTATTTTGTTCATTACGAGAATTTAGGTACTAACGATTGGTATGTTATTAGTATAGTTCCTGCAAATGCAATGGCAAAAGAGTTAAATGAATTTATCGCTATTGCTCTTGGAGTATGCGTTTTTATAAATCTTGTTGTAATTGGAATTTGTGTTTATATTGATATATCAAATCAAATGAAAAACCGAAAATTATACAAATCTGCTTTTGTAGATAATATTACTTTGCTTGGTAATGAAAATTACTTTAAAGAAAATAGTAAGATATTTTTAAATTCTGGTAGAGAAAACAATTATCTAATATCACTTGATATTAATAAATTTAAAGTTGTAAATAATTTATATGGTTATGATTTTTGTAATAAAACATTAAATATTTTAGGTAGAAAATTGAAAACTGGTATTCCAAAAAATAATATTACTTGTAGAATGTATAGTGATGTTTTTGCAATTTTAGTTGAATATAATGGTGATATAAAAGATGTATTAGAAAAAATACATAATGATGTATCTACAATTAATGTTGATAATATATTATTGCATTTGAATATTTCTATGGGTGTATATAAAATAAAGAAATCAGATAGAGATATTAATAAAATTTTAGATAAAGCTTATATGGCGCGTGAAAGAATAAAAGGAACGTATAGCGATTATTATTATATGTTTGATGAAGCATTGGAAAATTCACTAATAAAAGAAGAAAATATAGAAAGCTCAATGGAAGAAGCTTTAGAAAATAGAGAATTTGAAATAATATATCAGCCAAAATTCTTTACAAGTAATGAAAAGATAGCAGGTGCAGAATCATTAGTAAGATGGCATAGAAATGGCGAAACTATTATGCCTAATGATTTTATTCCTTTGTTTGAAAAAAATAAGTTTATTATAAAATTAGATTTATATATTTTTGAACAGGTTTGTAAAGATTTGGCATATTGGAAAAAAGAATTTGATGCAGATTTAAAAGTTTCAGTAAATGTTTCAAAAGAGCATTTTATGGATGAAAACTTTATAGATGAATATATTAGAATAGTAGATAAATACAATGTAGATAAAAATAATCTAGAATTAGAAATTACAGAAAGTGCAACTATTGATAAAAAGATAGATGTAGTAAAAATAGCAAATAAGATAAAAGATTTAGGATTTAGCATATCATTAGATGATTTTGGAACAGGATATTCTTCTCTTGCAATGTTACAAGAATTACCAATAGATGTTGTAAAGATAGATAAAATTTTTGTTGATAA
This sequence comes from uncultured Clostridia bacterium, assembly GCA_947632835.1. GTDB lineage: Bacteria > Bacillota > Clostridia > TANB77 > CAG-508 > Scatovivens. The sequence continues at coordinate 1,798 of CANRQI010000090.1, read as the reverse complement.
AGCAGATTATAATAGTAACAAAAATATGATAAATTATATGGTTTCAATTGCAAAGCAAAAGGGAAGTGAAATTGTTGTTGAAGGTGTTGAAACAAAAGAACAAGCAGATTTTATAAAGGCTTTGAAATGTGATATTATTCAAGGATATTACTATTCAAAACCAATTAAAGAAAAAGAAATGGAAAAATATTTTATGCAAAATGATAAATCTTTGGTTTAAAAAAATAATAATTTCGGTTTGAAAAAGCCGAAATTATTGTTTTTTTATTTTTGGTTTTGAAATTAATGAAGCAATATATCCAAAGAATATTGCAGCAGTAATTCCAGCTGATGCTGCTTTTATACCACCAATAAAAGCACCAATAAAACCTGAGTCTTTTACTTCTGTAAGTACACCTTTAGCAAGTAGATTGCCAAATCCAGTTAGTGGAACAGTTGCACCACAGCCTGCAAAATCTATTAAAAATTTATACCAACCTAAACCGTCCAAGAATTACGCCAGTGGTTACAAATGCGACTAGAATTCTTGCAGGAGTAAGTTTTGTTTTATCTATTAAAATTTGACCAATAATACAGATAATTCCACCGAACTAGAAAAGCTTTTAATATCATCATCCAGTCCATATTAATTTCATTCCTTTCATAAATTTCTTATACTTCAATAGCAATAGCATGTGCAATTCCAGGAATTGATTCACCTTGTTGAGAACTTGTAGCATTCATTAAAGCACCTGTTGCAATTAAAAGTACCTTTTTTAATTCTTGATTTAACATTTTTTGATAAATATATCCAGAAAATACACTTGCTATACAACCACATCCAGAACCACCAGAGTGAGTGTCTTGTTCATCTTTATCAAATATTAATACACCGCAGTCATTGTAATTGCTTTTTATGTTAAAGCCTTTTGTTTTTGCTAAATCTATTAAAATATCTTTTCCAATATATCCTAAATCTCCAGTGAAAATTGCATCATAGTAACTAGGATTTCTGCCAGTATCATTTAAGTGAGTAATAAGAGTATCAAGTGCTGCTCCTGCCATAGCTGCTCCCATATTATTTGCATCTTTAATTCCCATGTCAACAATTTTTCCGTGGAGTTATGGCTTTTATGAATGGACCATTTCCAGTATTAGTTAGAATATCTGATCCTGCACCAGTAACTGTCCATTGACTAGATGGGGGACGTTGATTTCCTAGTTCTAGCGGAAAACGAAATTGTTTTTCAGCACTGCAAAAATGACTTGAACTAGCACATACAACGTTTTGAGCAAATTCTCCATCAATTGCTATTGAGCCTAGAATATTTGATTCAACAAATGTTGAGCATGCACCAAATATTCCGAAAAATGGAATATTTAGTTCACGTAAACCGAAGCTTGAAGAAATACATTGATTAATTAAATCTCCAGCAAAGCAAAAATCAAAATCCTTTGTAGCTATACCAGATTTATTTATTGCAAGATTTACTGTTTCTTTTACAAATTTGCTTTCTGCCTTTTCCCAGCTTTCTTCACCCCAAAATTCATCATCTAAACATTTATCAAAATATTTGCTTAAAGGACCAGCTTTTTCTTTTGGACCAACAATACAGGCAGTATTTTGAATTGCTACTGTATTACTCATCATATATGTTTGATTACCAACTTTTTTCATAAAAAAATTCATTCCTTCCTTATTTTGTTTTATATAAAGAATAGGGCAATTAAACCAACAATTACACTTGTAGAAATTCCATAAACGAGTACAGGTCCAGCAACTGTAAACATTTTAGCACCTACACCCATAACATATCCT
>CANRQI010000089.1 GCA_947632835.1 uncultured Clostridia bacterium | reverse complement strand
TTGCAACATCTACTTTATATTTTCCTACTGTTTTACGAGTAGCAATAATTTGTCTATTTAAATTTGTTAAACAAACCTTATCATCATCAACTAATATAAAATTACCAATTCCAGCTCTTACCAACCCTTCAACAACGAAAGAACCCACTCCTCCAATTCCAAACACAGCTACTTTTGCTTTTTTTAATTTTTCAATAGATTCATTTCCTATTAGTAATTCTGTTCTTGAAAATTGATTTAACATTTATTATTCCACCTTTTAATATATAACTATAATTGTATCTTTTATTATTTTTTCATTACTGTAACTTTTTTAATAATTGCATTACATCTTCTAATATATCTAAATATACATTCTACAACTTGCTACATAACTATTATTCGTTAATATAATATTATAAATATTAAAATAAATCAAGAAAACACCGAAAAAAAATTTTTAGAAATTTAAAAAATATATATTGATTTTTTTATTTATTTAAAATATAATAAAAAATGTAAATAATAATTAATGGATTGCGGGTATAGTTTAATGGTAAAATCCCATGCTTCCGACCTGGTGTTCTGGGTTCGATTCCCAGTACCCGCTCCAATTTAAAACAGCTTACGAACTGTAAAGGTTTCGTAAGTTTTTTCATTAATTTTATTGATGGTTTACACATTATTGTCAAATTATATAAAATATAATATAATTATTAATATAATGATAAATTAAGGAGGAAAAATGGAAACAGAAACATTGGACACATTTTTTATAATACTTTATATTATATTTTGCATTCTACTTATTGCATGGATAATATATGATATCTTAAATTTAATTATTAAGAAAAAAACATATATTACCGTAGAAGCTGAAGTTTGGCAACATATATTAGTACGTAACATGGGTCATGATGATCCTAATACATACCAAATTCAATTAAAATATTCTTATAATAATAGAGATAATTATTATACTACACACTGGTCTTCTAGTTTTCTTCTTCTACCTAAAATAGGTAAAAAAAGAAAAATATACATAAATAAAAATGATTCAAACAAGGTTTATTATGTAGAAAAAAAGCATTTTATTTTCTTTTTATTATTTAGAATGGCATTTTTAATACCAGCAATAGAAAAATTACTTGAAAAATAGTCATTTATAAAAAAGGCAATGCCAATTCAATTATAAATTAAGCATTGTCTTTAATATTTTCTATTTACTAATTTTGTAAATTCTACATTTTGCAACTTCCTTATCAGTATTTAACAACAATTCAAAATGCGTATATCCTGTATTTTCCAGTACTTTATGCAAAATATCTTCTGGATTATTTACCCAATTTTTTATACTTAAAATAAATTCACTATCGCCTTCTAATTTCTCATCATTTTTTAAATACTTCAATTTATTTGGAGGTACAATCTTTGTTTCCTTATAAATCATCATTTCAGGTACATCTTGAATATGACTAAATTCAGTTTCGCATATTAAAACATATCTCTTATCCTTATTCTCCTCTGCTATTTTTAAATAATCATTATAACCTTTATACAAATATTTTACATTGTAATTTAAAATTCCATATAATGATATAACTATTGATGTTAATGTTATCAAAATAGCCGAAAATTTTTTATTACTCATAATTCCATCAAAAATAATAATAGTTACTAAACATATTATCGGTAATATATTCATTATATATCTCAAAGATCTGAATGGCGACATTTTCACAACACAAATAAAATATATGATTAATGGAACAATCAAAATTGCCATTAAACCAGATTTTCTAAACTTCCAAATAAATATTCCTGCTAAAATTATTGTAAAAATTACTCCTACAATTACTGGTAACCCAAAAGACCAATATGAATTTTTCATAAAAGCCAATAACTTTTCTATAAATGTAAATCTACATTCTTCTGCTCGTAATCCTCTATACGAAAAAAATATATGATAAATACATGGAAAAAATAATATCATTCCTAATATTGCAGATATTACAATCCAACTAAAATATTCTTTAGATTTTTTATATTCTTTTCTTTTTAATAAAATCATTAGCATTGTAAAAGTAACGCCTACAACATAAAAACAAAAATAATATTGTGTTAAAAAACCTAAAATTGTAACTATACACAGTTCTAATTTTAATTTTCTATCTAATTTAAAATCATTATAATAAATTTTTATATTTGTGTATAAAAACCAAACTGTGAAAAATGTAAGCATTGTGTACATTCTCTGAAACATAACAGTTGAAATAGCACCTACACTAAAGCCATACAAAATCAAACTGCTAATACTTAAATAATTCTTATTTAATTTTTGAAATATTTTTCTTATTAAAATACAAATTCCTAAAAAGAAAATTAAGTTAATCAAAAATATAATATATTTCGAAAATTTATTATAAAAAATTATAGAAACAATATGTACTAAAAAGTAAAATAATGGAGGATGCACATCTCTAGCTGTATTCCAATATACAGTAAAAAAATCCATAGCCTCTTCACCTGAATCAATTTTCATATATTCATTTGCATCTTCCCTTGTTCTCCAAATTGAAGTTTTATCATTTAATCCTAGTCTTTCTTTTTCTGCTCTATATGCCTCTTTATCTATAAAATAATATATACGATTTTTAAAAGTTTCAAAAAAACCTTTTCTTTTTATAATTGTATCTAAATCATCCACTTGCCTATAACTTAAAAATGTATTACTAAGTTTACTATTAGAAGCTCCATAAGAAAAAATTTCATCTTCATGAAATCCTTCTTTTTTATCTATAAAATAAAACATTACACATGTAATCATACACATAATTATTAAACACAAAATCAAGTTTAGATTTTCTTTTAAAAATTTCAAAATTTACTCCAATCTAAATACTAATTAAAGTATTATACATTCTTACAATATACTTATCTGTCATTCCTGATAAATAAGTTATTATAGCTTTTTTATATTCTATTTCATTACTTATATCAAATAAAATTCTATTATCATATTTTTCGGAATTGCGTTCATCTATCAAAGAATATTTTGAAAGCCAATTAATAAACTCATCTATTAATTCTGGATAAAACTTTCTAATACTTTTTAAATTTTTTATTGTATTTTTTTCATCAAACTCTCCTTTTAAAAGGTTAAAAAGTTCATTCATAAACAATGTACAATATCTTACCATTGGTTTTAAAATTCTATGTTTATAAATTTTTTTATTATTAAAACTTATTAACTGATTCATGATTTGATAAGCTTCTTCTGAAAATTTTAAACCTTCTTCAATTGTACTATTTTCACATAAATCAACTACTAAATAATTTATTATATTTGTACTATTAATTTTTACTTTTTGAATTAATTTATTAAATTCTGTAACATCATTATCTTCAAGTATACCCATAGATATAGCATCTTCAATGTCTCTACCTATATATGAAATATTGTCTGAAATTTTCACCACACAGCCTTCCCAAGTATAAGGCATATATTTAGCTGGTGATGTAAATTCCTTTAAATCTATAAATTCTTCTCTTGGCTTTAAACCATCTTTAGAAAATGCACCAGAATGAGCAATTATACCATCTCTAACCCCATAGCATAAACTTAAATTTCGTTCTATTCCATTATAATCTTTCAATAATTCATAATTATCTACAAATTCCAACCCATTTTTAGCATGCCAAAATTTTTCATTTAATTCCTTCTCTGATATATCATTTAAAATTTTTTCACCTTGATGACCAAAAGAAGTATGACCTAAATCATGTGCAGTAGAAATAGATTTTGTAAGTTCAATATTTAAACCTAAAAAATTAGCTATAGTATGACTTATTGATTCTACTAAATTTACATGCTCAATTCTTGTACATATATGATCATTATCTGGAGAAAAAAAGACTTGTGTTTTATTTTTTAATCTGTTATACGCATCACAATTTATAATTCTAGTATAATCTCTATCAAATTCACTTCTCATAGTATTTGCACCATATACCGGTGTATATAGTTCTTTTTCTCTAGATATTACATTTTTCCATTTTTTATTTCCTTCATTCATTGCAACTTCTTCAAATTTCTTCATTAGTATATTCTCCCCTTCTTTACGAGTGTATCATAAGTAAATATTTTTTTCAATATTTTTTAAAATTTAAGTTTCGGTATTTTTTATATACGTTTCAAAAAGCTTTAATATATTTTTTAAGTTATGGAAAAGTATATGTTTTATGAATGAGCTTCGTGGGGACCAGCTAGCTACAGTCTGTTAAATTTTTAAATTTTACAGACTGTGCGTTGTTGGGATAATGAATAAAACATATACTTTCATAACTTTGTATATTATCAAAATACCGAAACTTAAATTTTTAAAATGTTAATTTTCAAAATTCCCATTTTTATAAAATTTAGAAACCAAATATAAAATCTAAAAAAGTAACTCGTAATATAATGATATTAAATTAATATACTAAATTAAGGAGGTTTAAATAATGGCAAAATTGATTAAATACGAAATATTTTCAACACTATTTGTACTAATAATAGGAACTCTATTACATTTTACATTTGAATTGTTTAATCAAAATTTATTAGTAGGAACTTTTAGTGCTGTAAATGAAAGTACTTGGGAACATTTAAAATTAGTGTTTTTTCCATCATTTTTTACTACAATTATAGGATTTTTTGTTTTAGGAAAATCACAAAAATACATAAGAAATAAATTAAAAGGTGTTATTTGCGCTTTAATATTTATTGTAATATTTTTCTATACTTATAGTGGAATTATTGGAAAAAGTTTTATTATAATAGATATTATTACATTTATTATAAGTATCATAATTAGTGAGTATGTAACTTTTAAAGAATTTTTTAAATTTAAAGAAATTAATAAAAAAGAATTTCTCATATATTTATTAGCTTGGTGCATACTTTTGATATTCTTTATAATATTTACATTTTATCCTCCACATATCCAATTATTTAAAGACCCAATAACTAATAAATATGGAATAATTTCAACTCCTTTACATTAAAAGAATTTTTCGTGTAACACTTTTTTCAAATTTGAATAGTATATAATATCACTAATGATTACAAATTTGAAAATACTTAAAAGGAGGGAAAAATAATGCCAGAAAATAGAGGTTGCTTTGGTTTTGATAATGAATGCATCTGGATTATTCTTATTTTAATACTTTTATTCTGTTGTTGCGGTAACAATGGAGGATGTGGTAACAGAGGAGGTTGCTGCTAATTTTTATAAAACTCCTAAAATGGGATTTGAGTTATAGCTTTAACTCAAATCTTATTTTTTTAACTTTGTAAAGCTTTAAACTTCAAAAATGCTTGAAATTATCAGTAAAATGGTGTATTATATAAAATAATATTTCTTGGGAAAGAAAATGAAACAAGTTACTTCAATAATAATTTAAGGAGGTAGAAGATGAAAATTACCGTAACATTAAAACTTGAAAACATGTCAACTTCGCTTCGGAAAGAAGTCATAAAAAGCATCACAGATGCGGACACACTATTAGAATTAGCTGATAATCCAAATTTGGATGTTAGGCAAGCAGTAGCAGAAAATTTGAATACACCACCCAAGGCACTGAGAATACTTGCAAATAACATCAGCTTTCATGTTCAACGAGCAGTAGCTAAAAATCCAAACACTCCAAAAGAAACTCTTGCAATGCTTGCAAATAAATCTATCTACATTAGAAGA
>CANRQI010000088.1 GCA_947632835.1 uncultured Clostridia bacterium | reverse complement strand
TACATATAGTTATAACAACACATTCGCAATTTTGGTAGAGAGCAGAATGTGTTGTTATTTTATTCCTTATCTATTATTGAATTTACATATTTTATGTATAAAATCGTCAATAAGGCTACGTTTATTGTTGTTGATACCATGTTCATTTCCTATGTCAGTTAGTATAGCATATATCTTACAATAAATCAACAGAAAAAGAACAAAATTTCGTATTTTTAATAAAATATCTGGAGCTACAGGAAAACATCAAGACTATAAACTAACTCGTTATGCTTGTTATTTTTTGCTCTGTTTTATATGGTTGATTATCACTTAATAATTTTACTCTTTCAAGTAATTTTTCATAATCATTTTTGTCTATTTCATCTATACTTTTTATTATTCCTGTATTATTATAATATTCAATTTTAACTTCTTCTTCATATTTTATCAATTCTTGAACGATTTTTACTAACTTTGAATTTTCTTTTGAACAATATTTATCTTGCTTTTGTTCACCAAAATATGCTATATAATCACCTCTATACCTATAACATATTACATTAGGAGTTACAATAGTTGTTGTTTTTCCTTGAATCATATCTTTTAAAATAGCACATTTATAATTTAACATTGATACTCTATTCCCCTTAATCACTATCTCATCATAATTAGTTGGCATATAAAAAATATCAAACATACCTATAAATAATGCAGATAATATAAATCCTATTAAAATAGTTTTTAACATTTTTTTCTTTTTAGAATTTATAATTCCAATTATTATAAAAGTAATCATTAATATAATATTAGGAATCATCGTAACTAAAAAATATAGAAAAATATTACTATTATTACAATATTTTATAATTTCAATATTATAAAATGAAACAAATAAACCAATAAAGACTATTAAAAATAATAATATAAATAATACAAATTTTATATATAAATGTAAATTCTTTTTGAAAAAATCATTTGAAAAATTTTCATTTTTTCCCCATATTTCAATATAATTATCATTTACAAACTTACTTCTGTATATTAAAAAGTCTTTAATTTTAGAATATTTTTTTAAATATTCTTTTGGTAGTATTTCATATAAATAATATTCATTATTTAGTTCAATTAAAGCTTTTTTTGTATTTATAATATCTGTACTTGCATACTCTTTTGCACTTATATCATTTAATTCCGACGTATTTTCATTTATTGAAGTATACAAATTAGAAGTTAATTTTTTTATATCCTTTTCATTAGAAAATATAAAATATTCAAATAATTCTTTTATTTTGATAACATCTTCATCTGAAATTCCTGTTATTGTTAAAGAAATTCCTTTTGGTATCAATCCATTTTGTTGAAATTCTATACTACAACTATATATTCCTCTATGATGAAGTCCCCATATATATATAGTTTTTAAATCACATATTTTTATTTCTTTATTATCTACACACAATTTTTCAGAATCAATATAAATATGGACATCATGTTTGAATGGCATACCACATTTTATTGAAATATCAAAAATTTCTTTTTTTCTTTTTATTATTACTTCTTTTCTAGTATTATATTTTCTTACAACATCTTTTATTTGCATACTTTCCCCCATATTTTTAATATCTAATTATTGCATTATTCATATATTTATATATAAAATTTAAGGTAGATAATAGTCAATATAGCTATCATCTACCTTTTTCATTTATTTTTATACTGCACCTTCTCTTTTCAAAACAGCTATAACAGTTTTAAATAGAATTTTTATATCTAACCATATTGACATATTGTCTGCATAATACACTTCCATTTCAACTCTTTCTTCATAAGTTGTATTACTTCTACCATTTGCTGCCCAATATCCAGTTATGCCAGGCTTTACAGATAAAAATTTTTCTTTTTTATCTCCAAATAATTTAATCTCATCATCTATTACAGCTCTTGGTCCTACAATACTCATCTCACCTTTTAACACATTAATAAATTGTGGAAATTCATCAAGACTTGTTTTTCTTAAGAATTTACCAATTCGAGTAATACGAGGATCATTTTTCAATTTTCTATTTGTTTCAAACTCTTTACGCAATTCTTCATCATTTTCTAACATATCTTTTAATTTCTCATCTGCACCAACAATCATTGACCTAAATTTATACATCTTAAAAATTTTTCCATCTTTTCCTATTCGCTCTTGAGTAAAAAATATTGGACCATTTTCTCTTGATATAAAATTAACAAATCCAACAATTATAGTTATTGGTATTAATAAAATTATTCCTATAATTGAACCTATTATATCTATAACTCTTTTAAAAAACGCATTTATATTTTTTAAAAGTAATTCACTTAATGTTTCTTTTGGAACTTGACAATATACAAGTTCATTCAATTGACCTTTTCTATCACTTCTAACTGTAACTAATGCAGTAATTAATAAAATTTTCAAATTTAATTTAAGTGATTCATTAATTATATAATTTAAGTCTAAATCTAATCTTTCTTCAAATGTTATTGTTCTTTTTCCAGATATTTGATATACTCCTGTAAGACCCGGTTTTACTTTAGATATTATATTAAAATACTCACCCATTTTTTCTTTTTCATATTCCATATATGGACGTGGACCAACAAGAGTCATTTGTCCAAACAATACATTAATAAATTGTGGAAATTCGGAAAATATTGGCTCTCCATTTAATTTGTACATATTAAATATTTTTCCATTTTTTCCAATTCTTCTTTGAGTATAAAAAAGTGGTCCTTCTCTATTTTCTTTTATTTTATCTATCATTACATAAAAGCTTATTGGAATTAACATAATAATTCCTATTATTGCTCCAATTATATCTATAAGTCTTATTAAAGCTTTAGTTAAAATAGAAATTGCTTTTCTTTCATAAACTGGATTTAGTAATAATTTAGTATTACTATCCACATTTACGTTTGAATTCAATTTCACTTTTGACTACCTCCTAAAATTATTATTACTTCTAATTATACACCTATTATTATACCATTTTATTTTTATTATTTCAACAAATTTAGGATTTTTTTTTTAATTTTGGTTACAAACCTCTATTATTTATCTCAAATGTTGGTATTCCTGTGGAATATGGTGCAATATCATATTGCTGAAAGAAAATATATACATTTCCATTTTTTACATAAAAATTTTTCAAATTAAAAGTCTGTAAAACAAGCTCACAATAGTTATCAAAATATGTTCCTTCTTCATTTTGATTTTGTTTTGCTATTTGCTCATTTATAGATTGTAAAATTTTTACAACATAATTTTCGTCATTTGGATAAAAATATTCTAATGGTATTTCTTTACCTATTTGAACATTAAAATTTTGTGATTTTCTAACAGTATTTCCATGTGCACCACCAGAAAATATATATTCATCACTATATAAACTTATAAATATTGGATTATTTTCAGTTATTTCATAATTTTTTATTAACTCATACACCATTATTGGATAGCCATTTTCTTTATTATAATCATAAGTTTTTTTGGCATCATCAAACAACTTGGACTGTGCATATTCCTCTAGTTTTAGAGCTTCTCTTTTATTTTTATTATTAAAAATTGGAATACCAAATTCATTTATATTATTCTTTATTTCAGGATAATTTATTTCATATTTAAGAATAATTTCTCCTTTATATTCCAATTTCTTTTTTAAAACATTATTTAAAATCTCATACATATAATAACACCCCTTACTATAACTGATTTATTATATGTTATTCAATTTTAATATATTCATATTTTATATTATAATTTTTGCACCCACTCTATTTCTTGTAACTGGTCTTTTCTTGTATTATAATCAACTTCACTTATTTCAGTTACTAAAATAACATTTTCATTAAACCCTGCATAATCTTTTAAAATTCTCATATCTTTTGCTAATTCTTCAAAATTAGGATGAACTACTCCATGAGTTTTCTTATCAATATATCCATCATTTTTGGCCGTATATGAAAAATGTACTTGATATAAGTATTTAGCACTTTTTTCTTTATCAATATACTGATTTATCCAATTATAAATATCACTTTTGTACATATTTGCTAAACAATAAACATGGCATATATCTAAGCAAAATCTTAATTTAGGATTATCTATATATTCACAAAAATCTAAAACACTACAATGTTTTCTTTCTGCTACCATAGTAGAATTTTCTAATAATATTGTTATATTATTATCTCCTATAATTTCTAAAATCTCTTTCATTATTGGTGTTACAGCATATTTTAAAAATTCAATATCCCATCTACAATGATATAATAAATTAATTTTTATATTTAGTTCATTTGAAAGTTTTATCGCCTTTCTTACATTTTCAAAAACTAATTCTTTATCTCTAAAAAGCAGATATTCTATTTCAAATTTCTCAAGAGGTGGATGTATTGTAATTTCTTTTAAATCAAATTCTTTTACATATTTTCTAACTGTATCTTCAAAATTAAAAGTACATTCACCTTCATTTTTTCTAAAAAACTGTATTTCCAATCTTTTATATTTATTAATATAATTTTTTAATGGTAATGTTTGTTCTAATATAGAACTACCTTTTGGCATTATAAACATAGTTTTCCCTTTCATTTTTAATTTATTTTCTAAGCTCTGCATTCAATTTTTGATTTAACCTATTAACTATTTTTTCCATTACTGCATTAACTTCTTCATCTACTAATGTTCTATCAATTGCACCAAAATTCAATGAAATTGCTACACTCTTTTTATTTTCTCCAATATTTTTTCCTTCATAAACATCAAATATTTGAGAACCTAAGAATAATCTTCCACCAGTCTTTTTTATTTCAAGTTCAATATCACTTGCTAAAACTGATTTATCAACAATTATAGCAATATCTTTGCTTATTGTAGGATATTTTGAAATCTCCTTATACTGCATTTTTCCAGTTCTTTTTTCTAATAACTTATCTAAATTAATTTCAAATACAAATATTGGTTCTTTATAATTTTCTGGATGTAATCTTCCTACAATTCCTATAATATCATTGTTAACAGAAATTTCTGCTGTTTGTCCTGGATGAAATTCCTTAATTTCATTTTTAGGATATACAAAACTATATCTGCCTCCATAACCTAAAAAGTCTAATATTTCTTCAACTACACCTTTAATAACATAAAAATCTACTTGAGATTTTTTATCTATTCCCTCATAATATTTTCCTGTCATCAAAGCACATAATTTTAAATTTTCTCCATATTCTTCAGCTTTTTTCCAGAATCCTTTTCCCATCTCAAATATTGAAACATCTTTATTATAATGGTCTTTATTATATTCATAAGTTTTTACTAAAGATGGAATTAAACTATATCTCAAAGTATTTCTTTCTTCTGTCATTGGATCTAATAATTTCAATTCTTCAAATTGGTCATTAGTATATTTATGAACTTCTTTATCATTAATTAAAACATAAGATAAAATTTCATTTAAACCTAAATCTACCATTTTATTTCTTATTGCTCTTATTGTATCATTTTTACTGCCTCTCTTTATTGGAACAATTGGTAATTTACCTTCAATATTATCAACTCCATAAATACGGCTAACTTCTTCTATCAAATCTTCTGGAATTGAAATATCAATTCTTCTTCTAGGTACTGAAACTAAAACCTTTTCACCATTATCAGTATACGTAAATCCTAATTTTCTAAATACATCTAATATCTCTTTTTTAGAAATATTAGTGCCAAGCAAATCATTAACTTGTTTATATTCAAGTTCTATTTTTCTATCTGATTTGTCTGATTTATCATATACACACATTCCACCACAAATTGTAGCATCAGCATATTTTTCTAATAAATGGCAAGCTCTTTCCATTGCCATATATGTTCTATTTGGAT
>CANRQI010000087.1 GCA_947632835.1 uncultured Clostridia bacterium | reverse complement strand
GCACAGGCAGAGGTTTCAGGAGGTGGAGACAATTTAGCATATGCAGGACAAGAATATTTAAAAGATAAACAAGGAAACTATGTGGATGCAGAAGGAAATATAGTAGATGAAGAAAAAAAAGTGAAAAATCCAAATGGATTTAAGATAATTGCATCAGGTAATAATATATTCAAATTATATAATAATGGAGATTTGTATGGAAAAGGAGTTAAAGGAACACAGTTAAATACATCATCAGAAGAAATGGAAGAATTAAATCCATATGTTTGGAAAGAATGGAAAGTTCCAGCAGAAATTGGAGATTATAAAGATGTTGTTGTTGATAATGGGGCAATATATATAATAGATGCAAGGGGTACTTTATGGGTAGTTGGAGGTAATTCTGTAAATAACAAATTTGGGCTTTCTGACGAACAATTAATTGATTATAATGGTCGTGAAGCTGAAAAAATTAATGTAAGTGGTAAGAAGGTATCTAAAGTTTTTCCAGGTTATAATAATGTTTTTTTAATAACTACAGATAATGAGGTTTGGGGAGCTGGTGATAATTCACATTTTGAGTTAGGATTGGGGCATAATAATCAAGTTAAGGGTTTTCAAAAAATTCCTATTAACAATGTTTCACAAATAGAAACCATAAAACCTTCTGAATATAGAAACTTTTGTGGTGTAATAATAAAATATACAAACAAAGAATTTTATATGAGTGGGATAGCTAACCATAATATTTTTAATGGTAAAACTTTTAAAAATTTTGAGCAAATTTTTAATGGAACTAATGGACCAGATATTGACCAAAATATAAAAGATTTTAATTGGACAGAACAATTAATAGTTCTTTTACAAGATGGATCTTTGTGGTTTGCTGGTAACTTTCTTAATAATATGGGTGGTGGTTTGACTGAAAGTAATGGTGAATTAAAGAAATATGGTGATTTACCAGCTATTAGTGAAATTTATCCGAATTGGCAGAGAGCATTAATTATGAAAACCGAAGATGATGAATGGTATTGCTTGGGAAATCATCAATTGTTTCGGTGAAGGTATTGGAAGTACTAGTCCGAAAAAATTAGAGGTTTTGAGTAACATAAAGATTAAAGATGTGTTTTCAACTTGGGACGCATATTTGTTTATTTCTGAAGATAATAAATTATATGGATTTGGTAACGAATCTAGGATTGGGATAAATCAACCAAATGCTGTTTTTAGTGGAAAATTGGAGGTTTTGAATTTAGGAGGTGCCGTAGATGGATTGTTAGAATGTGTTAATACAAGTTATTCTGGTAATAAATTACCTTTTATGAAAAAAGGTGAAAAATATTATGTTACTGGACAAGCAAATATCATGTTTGGTAACGAAACAATAGAACAAAATTGGAGATTAGTTGCTAATAATGTATCATTTTTTAATGGTGTAGGAAGTTGTTATGTGGATAAAAATGGAGATTTGTACATAGCAGGAGATTCCAGATTTTGTGGACTTGGTAATGATTCACTAATTTATAAAAATATAACAAATTATGTAAGATGTACGGATTCTAATATATCTAATAAGGTAAGTAAGTGTTGGCAGACTGGATTTGTTACTTATGTTTTACTAAAAGACAAGACATTGTGGGCGACTGGTCTATATAAGTCTGATAATCAACAAAAGCAATGTCCTGGATGGACAGAAATGGAGAATAAAACGAATTTTGTAAAAATTTTGGATGATGTTGATTTATTTGATGCTTGTTGTGCAGTTGGAGCTGGACTTGGTGTTAGAATAGCATTGAAGTCAAATCGGAGAGATTTTTGTATGGGGTGATAGTTATCGGTGGAAGTATTGGATTAGGACCTTCGTATTGTTATGAAACTCCACAAAAGTTAACTTATGACCTTCCAAAAAATCCTGAATCAAGTATAAAATATGTTAAATTTTTAAGTGAAAATATAGCATGTATAATTAATGATTTAGGAGATATCTTTTATACGGGAACGAATGCTAATACTTGGACTGGTGGTCATCAGAATACTAACAAATTTAGTGTATATAATTTAATACTAAGTTCAAATGAATTAACTGAAAAAATTATTTCGAGTAATTTAAACTCGGCACTTTTCCTTACAAACAGTGGAAGAATTTTTGGATATGGTCTTGCTAATCGAATTGGTGAAGGTACAACTTCTTCAGATTTGATTAGTGTGAAAGAGATATCTGGATTAAATGATAAGGAGATTATAGATTTTAGTGCAGGTACAGATTTTTATGTTGTTGTTTCTTCTGATGGTAAAGTGTATGGAACAGGTTTGAATTCATCTGGAACTTTGGGACGTTGGATAGGGATTGATAGAACAAGTCCGAATAGCAGATATAAAACAGCATTTAATTGGGTTGAATGTCCAGAATTAGAATTATAATAAAATATAAAAAAAGAGATTAAAAGGTTAAAATATCTTAGCTTTTTAATCTCTTTTTTATATTATGTGTAACATAATTCTGAATTTTACATAATATTATACTGATAATTAATATTATGAAAGGGGAATGATATTATGTTGATATTTATATTTCAAGTATTTGGATGGATTTTATTTATTTATGGTTTTTTAAGTTTATCACAGGATATTCTTAATGAAATTACATATAAAAAAATAAATCACAATATGAAAATAATTATTTTAGCAAATGATTTAGAGAATAATTTGGAAAATTTTATAATTGAATTATCAAATTTAAAAAGAAAAAATGAATATAAAAATATAGTATTAATAGATTTAAAACAAGATGATAATATGTCAAATGTCATAAAAAAATTTGAAAGTGAAGAAGTTAATTTGAAAATTTTAAATAAAGCAGAAGGGAAAGAATATGTTTCAAATTGTTTTAATTGATTTTTTTAGGTAATTATTTTTCGTCATAACGTAAGAAAAACACGATAATCAGTATGCTTATTTTAGCAGGAGTATCTTTGAATGCAATAATAGGTGATAATGGAATAATAACGAAAGCACAAGAGGCAAAAAAATTATCAGAACAAGCAAGTGATGAAGAATCATTAAAATTAATGTTTATTGAAAATATAATGAATGATAAAAATACTAAAAAGGTTGGTATACCATTATATGATAGAAACTTTGAACATAATGCTGATTGGCATGTTATAAAATATAATGAAACAATTTATGGTACAGGTTGGTACTATGTTGTTGAAGGAACAAGCTTGAATGATAATGAAAAAGCCAAAAGTAATTATTTGGTAAATTATGAAGAAGGAAAAGTGATAGTAGTTAATCCAGATGAAATTATTTCATTATCTGTTGGAGAGAGTATGTCTGTAACTGATAATATAATTTTAAATATAGATGGATCAATTTTTGATAAAAAAGTTGAAAATAATAGAGAAAATATAGAAAGTTATTTAGGAAATGGAGTAACATTGGAGGGATTTAATTATGATGATACAAGTGGGATTAATAATGGTTCTTTTAAATTTGATGGTATAGATGATGTTATTAAAATACCTTATAATGATTCTAAAAACTTAAATGCTGGTCTTACATTGGAATTTTATGGGAATATAATTGGTGCGGGTAATATGTATAAAACTGGCACTAATGACCTTTTTGTGGATTCTACGGGTCATGTTTTTAATGGTTTTTTGAGTATAAATGCTGGTAAACAAATAATGAATAATGGTGGTTTAACTTTCGGAATAGATTTCGATGGATATTCAGAGAATTCAGTAGAAAAACCAAAACAAATAGCTTGGTATTTACCTTCAAACCGTACTATACCAGAAGGTTTTATTGGGGATCTTGGAGCATTAGGAAAAAAAGATTATTGGGACAGAATGCTATTGAATGATTGTGGTTTGAGTGAATTTTTAAATAATGATGTTTATTTTACAGTTAGTTTAAATAGTACAGAAGGAAAAGAAAGTTTTTTTGTAAATGGTAAAAAATTGTATAGTCGGAACTTGGATTGAAGGAAGTACGGTATGGAATGATTTGCAAAATACCATTTCAAATAGTTGTGATACGTGGTATATTGGTGAAGGGGCTTCTACAGGATATGGCTTTTTAAAAGCTAATGCGTATGTATTTAGAGTATATGGTAGAGATTTAACTGATAAAGAGGTAGAAGATAATTATTCTGCTTCGGTTGCATATCGTGAATTATTAAATAATTGACAATAAACAATAGATATGGTATGATTAGTGCGATTTAAAGAAGGGAATAATTATGAAAAGAAATATATTTGGTCTAATCATATCAATTGTTTTTATAGGAATAGTTATATTTTCATCAAAAATATTTGAAAAGGCAGGAAAAGAAGCAAGTAGAAAATATATACATATTGTGCTTTCTAATTGGTGGCTAATAGCTATGGTATTCTTTAATAATCCAATTTGGGCGAGTGTACTTCCAGCAATATTTGTAGTGGTGAATTTTTTATCATATAAATATAATATTATAAAATTAATGGAGAGGGATGCAGATTCAAGAGATGGTTTAGGAACCGTTTATTATGCAATAACTTTATTAGTATTGTCAATATTAACTTTTGGACCATTGCAAAATTATAAAGAAATCTATGGTCCATTAATTGGATTGGCTGGTGTAGCAGTTATGGGATATGCTGATGGAATTGCTGCTATAGTTGGAAAATCTGTAAAAAGTTCTTCTTACAAAATAGGAACTACAACTAAAACATTAGCAGGTTCGTTTACAATGTTATGTATAACTTTTATAATACTTTCAGGATTTTTAGCGTATATTCGAGTGCCAGATTGGTTTATTAAATCTGCAATTCTTTCATTAATTACTACAATTATTGAAGCAGTTTCAATAAAAGGTACAGATAATTTAACAGTGCCACTTTTAACTGTTGGAATGTTATTGCTTGTAATATGAGGAGGTAATTATGATTGATTTTTCAGAAGATATGGAACTTGCGAAAAAAGGAAGAAATAATAGTTATTCGCCATATTCTAATTTTATGACAGGTGCTGTTTTAAAATGTAAGAATGGAAAGAAATATATTGGATGTAATGTAGAAAATCATGGTATACAGTCAATTTGTGCTGAAAGAGTAGCATTTTTAAAAGCAATTTCAGAAGGTGAAAGAGAGTTTGAGTATATTTTTGTCATTGGTGGTAATAAAGATGATAATAATTTGAATCATGAATGTTTGCCTTGTGGATATTGTAGACAATTTATGAGTGAATTTGTAAATAAAGATTTTAAAATATATACTTTTGATAATGATAAAATAAAAGAATATGAAATTGAAGATTTACTTCCAAATGGTTTTAAATTGTAGAAAAACTTTAAATAATGAGTAACCGCCCCTTTTTGCAAAGAGGCGGTTTGTCATGCGGAGGATTTATAACCTTATTTTTTTTCGATTTTTCATAAATTGCTTTACTTCATAGTCATCCTTAAATATCAAGTAGAGACGATTTTTCCTTAATTCTCTATAAGAAAAATCTTTTCTCTTATAATACTGAA
The DNA here is from genome assembly GCA_947632835.1 of uncultured Clostridia bacterium. Taxonomy (GTDB): domain Bacteria; phylum Bacillota; class Clostridia; order TANB77; family CAG-508; genus Scatovivens. The sequence goes on along the minus strand of CANRQI010000087.1, from coordinate 599 downwards.
TGAATAGTTTTTTTCGCAATTTATAATATTTGGTGTCAGGATAATCATGTAGAAACTTTAATGATTTTAAATCAAAAAAGTTATACAAGCATTTCCAAAACCAAAATAAAGTAAAACTGAAAAAGAGAATTCCAAATACTAGCAGTATGACTCTTAATGGCTGAAAAATTCGCCATAAAATCAGTTCTTTTAGAACAATTATGACAATAATAATTGTTCCAAAAAATATCAACCCTCCTTTTGCAACTTTGAGTTGTTCGCGAAAACACACCTTCCGTTGCTTTGTCATAACCTCCCAGTATGTTAGCAAGATGTGAAAAAACTCATCTATATACTGAGTGGCAAGGGTTAATATGTTACTTGAATTTCTTTTCAATTTAAACTCCCCCTTTTCATAATGTTAGCTTCCGCTAATATAATGAAAATTATTATAACATGATTTACATAAAATGTCAAAGCTAATTTTTTAGTTATGGTTTGTGAGGACTGTTTTAGATAATGAAAAAATATATGTTTTATGAATGAGCTTCGTGGGGACCAGCTAGTTACAGTCTGTTAAATTTTATGTTCTACAGAATTTTAAAATTTTACAGACTGTG
>CANRQI010000086.1 GCA_947632835.1 uncultured Clostridia bacterium | reverse complement strand
CACTTCTTCACCATTTATATAATAAGTTTGTTTATAATTTTTGGTATCTATTGAAACTACAATATTCAAATCTTTTCCATAACTAAAATCATTAATTCCTAAATCTTCAAATAATGCTAATTGATTAAAAGGCGAACTTTCAGATTGTGAAAAATCAGTAATAAAGTCTGCAGTTCTATTTTTATGCCCAATATTATAAATAAAACCATATTTTTTATCTTTAATACCCCAATAACCAAATCTTAAAAAAGCATCCCAAGATTGTTCTTTTATTTCCTTTACATATCCAGGACCCCATGCACACATAATACCACCTGCATCCACAACAGTCGTTTTATCATCAGTAGGATAATTTGGATCAGGACTATACGGAAAAATCTCATCATCATCATAGTTATTCTTTTCGTCAGGTGATAAGTTGTCCCATTCCTGACCACAATCGTAATAATGTGTACCATCACCCAAAAATTTTCCATAAAATTGAAATGTAAATCCATCTTTTAATTCGGTTGAAGAATCATAAGGAATTTCTATATAATCATCTATACCATCAAAAATAAAAGAACTATCTGTGTACGCATTTTCTATTTTATCATATCCTCCAAAAGTTACTCCTTTAATTATTTCTTTATCTTCTATCATTGTAGGAGAAATTTCAAAAAATAGACCATCTGTTACTGCCAACTTTGAACCATAAGTAAGCATTGTATGTTTTTCTTTGTCAAAAATTACTACTTTTTTATTTGAAAAATCAATAATATATCCTTGTCGTAAAGTACCTAATCCATTAATAATACTTCCACTTGGAATATATGTCCAACCAGTTCCATAAGTCATAACAGTTTCATTTTCTTTTACTTCTGTAATTATTTTCCAATCATTTCCAAAACTTTTATTTACTAATTTTATTCCAACTTCTTGTCCAGAGCCATCTTCATTATCTAATATAAATGAATTTCCTGTCATTTTTTTAATAGTTTCTTCTATAGCCTTTGTTTCCATTTGATTTGCAAATTCATCAGTAGTCATTTCTTCTGGAGCAATTTCAATATTTAAACTTTTTGCCACTTTTTTACAAATTTCATCATCTCCAAAATAATATAATTTTCCAGAAATAATACCAATTTTTCCTATATCTTCCTCAATTAAACTTGGAATATATTTCTTTACATTTTTATCTAAAAGTATTATATTTCCTACTTCAAAATTTTCTAAATTTTCATCACCCATTAAATTCATTTCCATTTCTTCTTTATAACCAGCAAATTTTGTGGCTATTGATGATTCAGTTGCACGATTTAAAATTCCATTTTCTCCTATTATTGCATTTAATGAAACTCCTGCCAATATTAATAAAACTATTATCGTTATTATTAAAGCTATCAATGTTATTCCTTTCTCATTTTTCATCTCTTTCTCTTGATACATCTGTATTTCTCCTCTCATTCGTATTTTCTTCAAGTAAATAGCTTGAAGAAAAATCAAAAAAATTGCTATTACTTAATATATAAGCAATTACAAGTTTTTTGCATTTTCAAAATTTGAAATAACAATGTATCAAATTTTATTATAAAATTTTTTCTCAAAACTCTTGATATTTCTAAATTTTATCTGTATAATTATTTGTATAAAAAGTTCTTCAAGCTATTTACTTGAAGAATTTTTTATACAAAGTAAATTATATTTTTATGAATTAATCTTTATTTTTCAACTATCTAACTTCAAGTTTTCCCATACGCTCTAAAGGAAAAATCAATAATATTAAAAATATTTCTAATTTTGCTTTTTAAATTTTTTAATTGATAAATTATACTTTTATATATAGAGTAATACGTGAACCAATCCAATCCTCACAATCAGTTGGAATACAATAACTTCTAAAACTAGGCGAATGGTCGTTATTGAATGATCCACCTCTAACAACTCTACCAACTTTACCGTCCGAATCACCAGAAGCTTCTAGAGTCCATTCAATCAAATTTCCTCCTAAATCATATATATTATTTATTACATCATTAGAATTTTTTCCAGTTACTTTTACATTTTTATTACTTTCAAATACTTCTTTTACTTTATTCTTATCTTTTCCTTCTAAAATCCAATTTAACATCCTATCATATTGGCTTCCATATATCATTGAACTTTTTACAGAGTCTTGTTCTGAATTATATCCCTTAGCTATTTTATACATACCATACCACATATTATTAACCGTATTATCTGATGAGATAGGTATTACTCCTTTATGCGACTGAACGATACCATTAATTCCAGATGAATTTACATCTGCATCTGAAAAACTCATTTCATATCTTCCAACATAAAATCCTTTAAATTTACAAATACTTTTTGTTATTTTTTTGTACTCCTCTTTAAATCCATTTAGCATAGATTGTGGTGAACTATAACCTGCTTTTTCATAATATTTAAGTGTAGTATTTAAATCATAGTCTTGATTTGGACCACTATCTCCTCCTGGTACTAATGAAGGTTCTCTCAATCCTGATGTTTCACTATATACTTTATTTTCTATCCCAAAATTTTCAAATATTTCATTAGCATATAATTTTCCAACAATAAAGTCTTTCGTGGTTTCGTGTCCAACTGTTGTACATTGTAAATTATTATTTATTAATTCCAAATTACAACCATTTGAAGCTTTACATTGTGCCATTTCATTTATATCATTTACAGGTATCCAAACAAATTCATTTCCTCTTGTATCAATAATTACAAGCCCATCTTCAACTGTATTTTCTCCTTCAACTTGACTTACTGCAAATCCTGCTGGTATTGTTACTTTTTCTCCATTTTTATCTTCATACTCTGTATTTTCAAAATTCATTGCAGCTTCTGCTATTGACATTTGTCTTTCTTCCTCTGCTTTTGCTTCATTTGTTTTCTTACTTGCATCTGTAGCTCTACTTAATATTCCATTTTCTCCTACTACCAATGATATTGAAACTCCCGCTAATATCAATAAAACTATTATTGTGATTATTAGAGCTATCAATGTTATTCCTTTCTCATTTTTTCTCTCTTTCTCTTGATACATCTGTATTTCTCCTCTCATTTGTATTTTCTTCAAGTAAACTACTTGAAGAAAAATTAAAAAACTTGTTATTACTTAATATATAAGCAATTACAAGTTTTTTACATTTTTAAAATTTGAAATAACAATGATCAAATTTTATTATAAAATTTTTTTCTAAAACTCTTGATATTTCTAAATTTTATATATATAATTATTTGTATAAATAGTTCTTCAAGTAGTTTACTTGAAGAATTTTTTGGTTTACCAATAAAAAACTGGATAACCATTATTTATATTTTTTGTATCATCAACCCCAATATCTTGACCATCATTTAACAAAGTAATAAAATCCGATTTTTTATCAAAATTTATATAATTTTATTTAAAATCTGGTCGTTATATCTTCTAACTTGTTTTTATATTATATACAAAACAATTCTAAAACCATTTTTATAAAAATAAAGATTTATCTTTCAACTTGTATTTCTATATCAACATTTGCTCCACCATTTGATAATAGTTCTTCCCAAGAAGATCTTAATTCTTCACTATCTACTATTAATATTAATTCCTTAGAAGTTAATTCATTAACGGAACAAAAACAATCTTTATATTGTTCTGGAATAGATTTTATTTTTATTTTACCACTTAATTTAAAGCAATCATAAAATGTTGCAGAAAGATTTTTTACTTTTTCTGGAATTGTAAGTGATAAATTTTCTAATATTTTACAATAAGCAAAAGTTTGATCCATACTTTCTAATGATGTTGGTAAATCAATTATAGCTTCTCTTAAATTATGACACTCTGAAAATAACTGTGTTATATCTTTAACTTCTTCTGGTATTTTAATATTAACTCGTTCAATATCTGAAGAACAAAAACAACCAATCATACTAGTAACACTCTCTGGTATTGACGGAGCTTCCACAATTCCACTTTCTCGATAACACCAATTTATTCTTTGTACTTTACTAGGTAAAGAAGATGTTTTCATATTTGAACAAAAACTAAATGTTCCAGACATATTTATAACAGTTGAAGGCAATTTTGGTTGAATTTTTAATCCTGTTACCTCATAAAAAGAATAGTATAAACTTGTTACTGGTTTGAAATTCTTTCCTTTGTCAACACTTATATATTGTGGTACAAACCCTATAATTTCTCCTTTATCTGTAAAAGTTCCTTTATATCCACTATTTCTTACTGTTGTAGTACCTGTTCCATTTGACTTATATTCGGTATTTTCACCAACTTCTTGATCATTTAATAAATAGCCATTTGTTACTTCATCGTAATAATATTCCCATAAATCCATATTTACTGGATTTCCATCTGTTCCTATTCCTATTATATTTTCTGGTGTTGTAGTTTGTTCTGCTGGTGCTTTTGCATTTTCAAATGATTTTTCCCAATCTATTTCTTCTACTTTTTTTCCAGAAACTAGATATGTTTTCTTTTCATCTATAAACTCAATTGTAAAAGTTCCATCTAAATTATCTATCATATTTATTTTACTCATATCAAAACTTTTGGCAAGTTCTCTCTCCAAACTTTCTTTTGAAACATCCATATAATAACTTTCTTCTGTTAAAGCTCCTATAACAGCCATTTCTATATTTTCCTTTGTTGTTGCTTGATCTGATTTTCTCTTTGCATCTGTAGCTCTATTCAATATTCCATTTTCTCCTACTACCATTGAGATTGATACACCAGCCAATATTAATAAAACTATTATTGTTATTATCAAAGCTATCAATGTTATCCCTTTCTCACTTTTTCTCTCTTTCTCTTGATACATCTGTATTTCTCCTCTCTTTTGTTTTTTCTTCAAGCAAATTACTTGAAGAAAAATTTAAAAACTTGCTATTACTTAATATATAAGCAACTACAAGTTTTTTATATTTTCAAAATTTCAAACAACAATGTACCAAATTTTATTATAAAATTTTTTTCCAAAACTCTTGATATTTCTAAAGTTTATATGTATAATTATTTGTATAGAAACTTCTTCAAGTAATTTGCTTGAAGAAGTTTTTATAGTTTTAGTTATTTTTTATATATAAAACTATTCTAAAACCATCAGCCCAATCACCGCCTTCATACCAAACTCTCGTACCACCATTTCTTTCCATTGCGTTAGCTTCATCTTTAGATGACCAAGCATTTCCACCTCTTTTATTCATAGCCTGTTCATCATCTTCTGCCATTGAAATTTCAGTAGTATATTCATAAACATTTCCAGCTATATCATAAATATTTTTTTGTTTTGTATTTTTTCCAGTTGAAGTTATAAATGATCCTGTTGGAAATATAGCTATATTTTCTTCTGTTGTTTCAGAATTTCCTAATTTTATTAATCCATTTTTAAAATTCCACTCTAAACTTGATTTTGGAGCATAATATCCATCATATTTAGAAGATTCAGTAGTTCTATAATTTGCCCAATTTCCACAATCTTTATCTGTTATATCATATCCTATAAAGCTACACATTACATCCCACTCTGTTCCAGTAATTAAACCACTTTGAACATTATTATCAATCTTCCAATTATTAGCAAAATTTAAAGCATTTTGATAATTACTAGCTCTTGCTGGTTGAGCATTTTTCTTTACTACAATTTCTGGTTTTTCTTCATAATTTATTTTTCCAGTTACTTCAACACCAGCTTCATATCTTCCAACATAAAAACCACCAGCATTGACTACTACATCTATTTCTGGTTGTGTTTGTATCCATCCTTCAATTTGTGTTCCTAGAAGATTTTTAATTCCTAAACGATCTCCTCGTTGAACTTGATTAATATCCGTAAAACTCTCCTCACTTTCATTAGTTATATTATGGTTATACCTTCCAATTTTCTTTTTATATTCATCTTTGCTTTTTACTGGTATCCAAACAAACTCATTTCCTTTACTATCGATTATTACAAGTCCATCTTCAATCATATTTTCTCCTTCAACTTGGCTTACTGCAAATCCTGCTGGTATTGTTACCTTTTCTCCTTTTTCATCTTCATATTCTGTATTTTCAAAGTTCATTGCTGCTTCTGCCATTGCAAATTGTCTTTGTTCTTCATCTTTGGCTT
>CANRQI010000085.1 GCA_947632835.1 uncultured Clostridia bacterium | reverse complement strand
TGTGTTCTCATTCCAAATTTCGAAGTTATAGAACTATATCCCGGAGTAGGCCAAATTAACTTTCCTCCTACATAATCAGCACTTGCACTCGTAAGAGCTATTAATTTTAATTCATACTCAATATTTGAAATTTCATTTCTATAATTTTCAATTTCCTGATGTAATAATATCTCAGTTTCGTTTAAATTTGATAATTTATTGTCTTTTAATATTTTCATATTTGACAATGAAATTTTATATTTTTCTTTATTTAATCTATCCTCCTCCAGTTCTTCTTTTTTTTCTTTTAAACTTTTGGTAATAGTTTCAGTTTTTTCTTTATCATATTTTACTGATTTTACTAATTCTGTATCAGCTTCCATCAATTCAGTAATAAGATAATATCTAGATAAAAAATCACTTAAACTTTTGGAATGTAACAAAACATCTAAATATTTGGTTTCTCCCATTTCATACATAGCAACTAATCTTAATTCTAATAATGACTTTTCCTTTTCATATTTAGTGCTATACTTTTCTAAATCAATTTCAGCCTCCTCAATATATTCAGCTAATGCCATTTCTTCTATTTCAAGCTCATCTATTTCTTGTTGCCTATCCATAATTTTATTGCTTAATTCTTCAACTTCTACTTGAGTTTGCGATAATTGCTCTGCAACTACTCCAATTTGAGATTCTTTTTCATTAATAGCATTTTCCAAATCTTCTTTTTCTTTTTTTAATTCTTCTTCACTTTTTTTATTATCTTCTGTATTAGAATTTTCTTGATTTTCAATATTTGTATTATTATCATTACTTGTATTACCATCATTAGAATTATCTTCTTCAGCAAAAATTGGCATACAATTACAAAATAAAAGGATAATAACTAAGCAAAATAATATAATTTTTCTTATAAAATTTTTCATACTTATCCTCCTTTTATTTTTTAATTTATACTTCCAAATATTTTTTCATTGAAATACTGCTTCCCAACATTCCAATACCAATTCCAAGTACTAAAAATACTATTCCTATCGTTTGAATCATATCTTGGAATGTAAGTAAACTAAGTCCCATTGTTTGTAAAACAGTAGAATTAGACAATTTTTGAATAACCATATCATAAACTGTTTTTATAGCTATTAAAGTTATACCAGATGCTGATAATCCAATTAAAATTCCCTCAACAACAAAAGGTCCCCTAATAAAACCATTTGTAGCACCAATATATTTCATTATTGATATTTCTTTTCTTCTAGCATGTACAGAAAGCTTTATTGTATTTGAAATGATAGTTACAGCCATTATTAATAATAATATAAATATAACTCCTATTGTAACTTTAACACCATTTGCAATTCTAATTAAAGTATCTATTGTTTGATTACTACTTCTAATTTCTTTTACATTATCTAATTCCCATATTTTTTGAACTATTTCATTTGAATATGTTAAATCAGAAAGAGTTACTATAAATGAAGCTGGAAATATATTATTATCACCTTCAAATTCTTCTAATAAATCTGAATCTGAACCAAGTTGCTTTTTCATAGACTCTAATGCTTGTTGTTTAGTAACAAAATCAATCTTAGATATTTTATCAGAACCTAAAGCCCAAATGTCAGATTCCAAAGTATTTATTTGCTCATCTGTTGCATCATTTAGTATAAATACTTGTATACCTTGTGCACTGGAAACTTGTTCAACTACATAATTTGCATTTTCTCCTATTAGAAAAAAAGTTCCAAAAATAAACATAGCACAAAACATTGTTAAAAGAGATGCCATACTAGATTTTTTATTTTTAAATACATTTTTACATCCTTCACTTATTAGATATGCAATATTATTGAACCTCACTGTTATATCCACCTTTCTTATCATCTCTAACTATTATACCATTATTAATACGTATAACTCTTTTTTTCATTTTATTAACAATGCTTTCAGCATGAGTAGCCATAACTACAGTAGTTCCTCTAGCATTAATTTCATTTAACAAATTCATAATATCCCATGCTGTTTCAGGATCCAAATTTCCAGTAGGCTCGTCTGCAATAATCATAGATGGATTATTAACTAAAGCTCTTGCAATAGCAACTCTTTGTTGTTCACCTCCAGACAATTCATTTGGATACATTTTTGATTTATTGCTTAAACCAACTAGCGAAATTGCTGTTGGAACTTGTCTTCTAATATATTTAGGTGTAGCTTTTATAATATGCATTGCAAAAGCCACATTATCATAAACAGTTTTATCTGGTAGTAATCTAAAATCTTGAAATACAACTCCCATGCTTCTACGTAAAAAAGGAACTCTTTTTTGTCTTAAATATGTAATATCTTTACCGTTTATTATTATGTTGCCCTTACTTGCTTCTTCTTCTTTTAATATAAGCTTTATTAATGTTGATTTTCCAGAACCAGATGTTCCAACTAAAAATGCAAATTCTCCTTTTTCTATTGAAAAAGTAGCATTATGAACTGCTTCTGTTCCGGTACTATAAACTTTAGATACATTTTTAAATTCAATCATTTGTTCTTCCTTTCTATCACATAATGATACAATTTATATACTATATCATAATACTATTAATTTGCGAAAAAATCAATAGAAATTTTTTTTAAGTTTTGGGATTTTTTTGAAACATCGCTTATCAAACATGTATAGTTTTATAGCAAAAAAGATTAGCATTTCAAAAATAATGCCAACCTTTTTTTAATTATTTATAAAGTTAAACTTTTTACATCAGATTCTAAAGCTTTTCCTGAAGAATCTTCTATTTTAAATTTATAACTACCAGCTTCATATATAACAAATGAAACTGTTGTACCAGAATATTTACAATCACCTAAATAATTAGCTTCTATCCAAGTTGCTCCATTATCTTTACTATAATATGCTTTTTTTATTTCATAATTTTTTCCAGTGCCACTTCTAGTTAAAGTTAATGTAACAGTTTGCATTTTAGTTTTTCCAACTGTTTTTGAAGCATTAGCAACTGTTACTCCAGTAGAAGTTGATTTACTAGCTTCTGAATTTTCTAAATAAGTTTTTCCTCCTCCAACTTCTGAAAGAGTATAATATTTACTATCATCATTTCCATCAGGGTCCTTGCAACCTTCTATAGAATAAACTAATTTTGTAGAAAAATCTACCAAAACACTCTTTTCTATTCCAGAAATTCCAAGATATTTCTTTATACCAGATTCATCCAAATAAAAAGTATAAGCATTATCACTCAAACTATATTTTGTTTTAATATCATTAACACCACTTTCACTTGTAGCTTCGCCTAATGATTTAGGACTTGTACCACCATTTCTACTTTGAAAATATGTTTTATAACTATAATTTGAGTCATTACTATTATTTTTAGCAAGTTGAAAATCTGAGCTTATTTTATCAACTTCCCTTTGTATTTCTTCAAGTTCAGCTTTAAAAGTTTCATATTTCATTTGATTATAAGATTGCAAACTTGCAACAGTTGCAATTGATGTAAGAATGATTATTACTATTACAGTAGAAACTAAAGAAACCATCGTTATACCACTTGAATTTCTCATATAATTTACTTCCTTCCTGAAATTTCTTTTGTATATTATTTAATTTTTTATTGATTACTATAATATTGTAACAACAAATTAGAAACATATTGATCATAATCAAAAGCTTCATCAAACTCAGGCATACCATAATCAACACCATAAGTTTCAACTGTTGCTTTAGTTATTACAGGCAAATTCTCAAAATATTTTACATTTTTTGTATCATCTGTTTCTACTTCTGTTTCTGATTCTGCCTCTGTAACAACTGGTAATTGATTTATTTTTTCTATTATGTCCATTCCTTCTATAACTTTTCCAAATCCAGCATACATTCCATTTAAAGTACTATCTTCTTCTGTTACAATAAAGAATAATGATTTACCTGAATTATAACTTTCTGAACTTAAATCAGTAGAATAACCTTCATATTCTGTTCTATATAGACCCACTACTCCATATTCAAATCTTAAAGTATTTTTATCATATCCATTTGCAACAAATTCACCATCTATTGAAATTTTATAATCTGGATCATTCTCATCTGTAGGCATATCATCTTCTGTTTCTGATTTTGGAACAGAAGTATCAATATCACTAACTCTTAATACATCCTCTACTGCATTTTTTTCTTCTGATGTACTACTGCTATCTGTAGTTTCTGGAGTAGCCTCTGCACCTTCTTCTGGAGTTTCTGGTTCATTTTTTTCCATACCTACATTTACAGCTTTTCCATCTGTTCCATAAAATACTTTTCCATTATAAAATCCATTTTGGACTAATTTTATAAAATGTTTTACAGTATTTGGAGCATAATCAGGATATAATTCCATTTTAACTTGTCCATATCCTTCTACATCTAATGTAACTACTGGATTTTTAGCATCTTGATTATATTTTATACTACGTACTGCATTATAAATTAAAAATCCAATACCTGCTACCATTCCAATTATTAATATTACCAATACTAATATTTTTAATCTGTTTTTCATTATTATTCCTCCTGCATATTTTTTAGATAATATTTCCATATCCCATTTGAACTTTCATTTATAGGCTATTTTACACTATCTTCATTTTTACAATTTTAGATACTTAATTGCATCCATAATATTTTTCACGCCTATTATATCTAATTTAAACGTATCTTTCAAGAGTTTTTTATTACTTTCTGGAATAATACATATTTTATATCCCAATTTTTCTGCTTCTCTTAATCTTTTTTCTATCAAACTAACATTTCTAACTTCACCTGTTAAACCAACTTCACCAATTGCTACTAGTGTTTTATCTATTGCAACATTTTTTAAACTTGATATTGTAGCTAAACAGATTCCTAAATCTATAGCTGGTTCATTTATTTTTATTCCGACTTACTACATTCAAATAAATATCTTGATTTCCCAATGAAACTCTAGCTTTTTTTTCTAAAACTGCTGAAAGTAATGTCAATCTATTATAATCAATTCCAATTGCATTTCTTCTAGGCATTCCAAAAAAGCTTTGTGTAACTAATGCTTGAAGCTCAACAAGTAATGGTCTTGTTCCCTCCATACTTACAACTACAATTGTTCCACCTGAATTTGCATCCTCTTTATCTGAAATTAAAATTGATGATGGATCAGTTATTTCAACTAGACCTTCATTCTCCATTTCAAACATTCCAATTTCATTTGTAGAACCAAATCTGTTTTTCACTCCTCTTAAAATTCTATAAGAAAAATATCTTTCACCTTCTAAGTAAAGTACAGTATCAACCATATGCTCTAAAACTCTTGGTCCTGCAATATTTCCATCTTTTGTAACATGTCCAATTATTATCGTAGTTATAGATTTTTGTTTACACATCTTCATAACTCTAGCAGTAATTTCTCTAACTTGAGAAACACTACCAGCAGCTGATGTAATCTCATCAGAATACATAGTTTGAATTGAATCTATTATTACAAACTCAGGTTCTAAATTTTCTATGGAAACTTCTACATTATCAATATCTGTTTCAGGTAAAAACATAATATTATCTTTATTTACATTTAATCTATCTGCTCTAAGTTTAATTTGTTCTGCTGATTCCTCTCCAGATACATATAAAATTTTACCATCAACTTTTATGTTATCACAAATTTGTAAAATTAATGTAGATTTTCCAATTCCTGGTTCACCACCGAAGTAAAGTTAAAGAACCTTTTACAAAACCTCCTCCTAATACTCTATCTAACTCTTCGATTCCTGTTTTTATTCGTAAAGTTTCCTTTTTTTCAACTTTATTTAATTGAACAATCTCTGCTCTTTCTTTTTTCTTTTCTTTAGTACCACTTTTTGTAACATCTTTTTCCTCATAAAAAGTATTCCATTCATTACAAGAAGGACATTTTCCCATCCATTTAGGAGATTCATATCCACAACTGCTACAAACAAAAATTGTTTTTAATTTCACTAACATTTTCCTTTCAAATAAACCTACTATATTAATTTTTTCTGACGTAACTTTTCTAAAACAATTAAAAACATCGCATGACTCCATGCTAAACCAATAACCCATTTAACCTGCATTCTTTCATTATCTATTTGTTCACCCAAATATCCATGTTCAGTTGCAGTTTTTACTACAAAATTAAAATTCTGTAAAGCTTGTTTATTATCACCTATTTCTAAATTATATAAAGCCATCCAAAGAGTAGCAATAGGCCATGGATTATAT
>CANRQI010000084.1 GCA_947632835.1 uncultured Clostridia bacterium | reverse complement strand
TATCTATTATTCCAAGAGGTTTTGCAGGTGGATATACTATGTATAAAACAAATGAAGATAAATTTTATATTTCAAGAACTGAATTATTAGAAAGAATGGTTTCTTTAATGGGTGGTAGAGCAGCAGAAAAGTTAGTTCTAAATGAAATTTCTACAGGTGCAAGTAATGATTTAGAGGTTGCAACAGGAATTGCAAGAGATATGCTTACTGTTTATGGAATGAGTGATAGTCTAGGACCAGTTTCTTTAAAAGTTGAAGAAGCTTATGAACTTCAATTATTTGGAGAAGAAGTGGTAAATGAAGTAGGAAATCAAATAAGATTGTTAATAGAAAATGCTTATGTTACTGCACAGAAAATTCTTAATGAACATAGAGATATTTTAGATAATGTTGCAAATACATTATTAGAGAAGGAAAAAATAACAAGCGAAGAATTTGAAAAATTTTTTGAATAAATTAAAAATTTTTAACATTGCAAATTTGATTTTGAATTTTTGATATTATAATAAGTTACAAAAATATATGTTTTATTCGTCCTCCCAACAACGCACAGTCTGTAAAATTTTAAAATTCTGTGGAACATAAAATTTAACAGACTGTAGCTAGCCGGTCCCCACGAAACAACTTCATAAAACATATATTTTTTGTAACTTGTATATAAAATTTTCTATAAATTCAAAATTAAATTTGCAATATTTGTAGAATTTTAAAATGGAGAATTATGAGAAAAATAATTGTAGAAGAAAAATATGATAATAAAAAATTAAGTAGTTGCATATTGGAAAATTTTTCCGCACTAAATCAAAATGTTTTTTTTAAAGCTTTAAGAAAAAAAGATATAAAGGTTAATCGGTTTAAGGGTAAAAGAAAATATTAATGTTCAAAAAGGTGATAATATTGAAATATTCATTTCTGATGATTTTTTATTTGGATTAAATTGTCAAAATATAGAAGTGGTTTTTGAAGATGAAAATATTTTAGCTGTTAACAAACCTGTGAGTATTGCAGTAACTGGACAAGAAGAAATTACTTTAACAAAATTAGTTCAAAAAAAATGGGAAAATTCTGTAAATCCTTGTCATAGATTGGATAGAAATACTAGTCGGAATTATATTATTTGCGAAAAATGATGAAGCATTAAGTATTCTTTTTGATAAATTCAAAAATCATGAAATTGAAAAGCATTATTTAGCAGTTGTTTATGGTATTCCAGAGAAAGAACATGAAATATTAAAAGATTATTTATTTAAAGATAGTAAAAAAAATATTGTGTATATTTCTGATATTAAAAAAACTGGCTATTTAGAAATAGTTACAGAATATAATGTTTTAGAAAAAAATTTTAAAGATAATACATCAGTTTTAGATGTAAATCTTCATACAGGGCGAACACATCAAATTAGAGCACATCTAGCTTATAAAGGTTTTCCAATAATTGGAGATGGAAAGTATGGTAAAAATGAAATAAATAAAAAATTTGGAAAAAAAATTCAAGAATTAAAAAGTTATAAATTGATTTTTAAATTTACAACTCCATCTCGGAAAATTAAATTACTTAAATAATATGGAATTAAAAATTTTATTTTAAGATAAATTTTGATATTTTCCTAAAAAAGGTATGGACAAGTACTGAATTTAAGTATAAAATAAATATGTAAATTTATGTGTGGAGTTTTTGTATGATAAATAATCAAAAATCTCTATCAGAAGTATTTAAAGAATTAGAAGCAACTAAAAATAGGCAACTTGAAGAATATAAGAATATAAAAAGAAATCAAGAACAAGCAAGTTTTATTTTTCAAGTAAAACATAGAACAAGAATGGATAATATTAGGCTTATAGTCATAGTTTTATTGTTTTTGCTTATTGTATCAATGTTTTCTTCAAATTATATTTTTGCTAAAGATTTAGAAACAGATGAAGCAAGAAGTGCCATTGGTACATACGAGGAAAATAAAGAAATAACTGATGTATATAAAATTATTTCTGAAAACATTAGTGTTTCTTATCAAAAAGAAATATTTGATAGAGAAGAAGAAATTGAATTTGAAACTGAATATGTAGAAAATAAAGATTTGCCAAAAGATGAGAATATTGTATTGCAAGAGGGAATTTTAGGTATGAAAACAGTTACTTATGTTAGAAGTTATGAGAATAATGAAGTAACTGAAGAAAATGCAATTGGTTCTATAGTTGTGCAAGAGCCTCAAAAAATGATTGTTGAAGTTGGTACATCTGAAATTTTAAAAAAATATAACATACATATAGGTGATAATTTATTTGTGTCTCAAGATATAGATTTAAGAAAAGAAGCTAATTCCGAAGCTGAAAGTATATTAACAGTTCCAATGTATTATGATGTAAAAACGATTGAAGTAATAGAAGATTCATGGTTGAAAGTAAAATATAACAATGAAGAAGGGTATATTTATTGTGATTACTTAACATCTGAAGCATTAACACCAGGAATAGCTGAAACATCAAGGAAAAAGAAAATTTTAGATAAAGTTGATTTTAATATGAACTTAAATGAACCTAGTGGATTATTAGAAAGTGATTTTGAAAAAGTATTTGCAAACCATACTAAAGATAAAAATAATGTTTTTAAAGAAAATTATAAAGCTTTTAAAAAGGTTGAAGATAAATATAAAGTAAATGGAGTTTTTATTGCTTCTATTGCGATTCATGAGAGCAACTGGGGAAATTCAAATATTTCTTTGCAAAAGAAAAATTTATTTGGCTTTGGAGCTTATGATTCTAGTCCTTATGATTCAGCAGTTACTTTTGATACTTATGAAGAAGGAATAGACAGAGTAGCTAAATGGCTTGCTGTTAATTATTTGAATCCTAGTGGTACGGTTTTAAATAGTGGAGAAACAGCATCAGGAAGATATTATAATGGTGCAAACGTAAGTGGAGTAAATACTAGATATGCTAGTGATACTGGTTGGGCTTCAAAAGTGTTTGAAACAATGAAATCTATTTATAATTCAATTTAATTTGGAGGTAAATTTGAATATAGATTTAAGTAATAAGAAGGTTTTAAGCTTAATTATTATTTGTATTGTAATTGCCATATTAGTTTTTTCATATTATAAAATAATTTGTCTTTATAGGAGTAATCATTTATTTGCTTCGAATGCTTCCAAATATGCTGAAGAATTGGAAAAACCTGTTTTTAAATTAGAAAAAGTTTTAGTTTATAGTGATGCAAATATAAAAGATTTAAGCGAGGACAAAAATTTATCAAATATAAATATTTCGCAATATACTGATTTTGCTATTTACATTAATAATAAAACGAGAAATAAGAGACTTACAGAAGAAAATACAGTTAATAATATTTATATAGATAATATATCAATAACTCCTACTGCAATAGGTAAACAAAAAATAAATTATAAAGATATAAAAAAAATATGTAAATATGAAGCTATTGAGCATGGTGTAAATAAAATAGAATATAAAGTTATTCATAATAATAAAGATAAGTCTAAAGAAGTTGCTGAAAATATATTTTACACTGATTGCTCAGAACCATTAGTAGTAGCTTATGTAAATGAAAATATTATACAAAATGAAGATGTTAGTAATTCTCAGGAAAGGTTAGCTCTTGATGGTTCAATGTTAAAATATTTGAATGTTGATTTAGAGTCATTAAAGTATAAAATTTCTTTTACTATAAATATTGAAAATAATTTAGGAGAAAAGTTTTTTACTAATTGTTCATTAGATATAAATTTAAATAGCAGTGAAGGAGGAATATATACAGGGTATATTATGCAACTTCATGATATGAATAGTAATAATTATATTTTTAGAAAAGTAAATTAAAAAAGAAAGGCAAAATAATGGTTATAATTAGTTTAATAATAATATCATTAAGTATTTTAATAGCATTTGCAATTGTTATAAGAGATATAAAAAATGGAAAATATGAAGTAACAGAAGAAGAAACTATTTTGTCTAAAGAGGCAGAAGAAAAATATTTGAAAGAATTTCCTAATCATTCAATAGAAGATTTAAAATTAGAAATTGAAAAGGTTGCAGACATTTTTGTAGATAATCAAGAAAGTAATAGATATACAGAATTGTTAAGACAAAAAGCCAAAAATGATGAAAAAATTTCAAAGCTTAAAGATGCTGTTATTGAGGATGTTGAAATTATTAAATATAATAGAGGAATCTTAAAAGCTAGAATTAATTATAAAGATTATGTGTACAAATATAAACTTATTTTAAATATGAACACTGTAACTAGAGGAAGAGTATTCTTAAATAATTATTTTGTTTTTAAAGATGGAAAAAGATATGAAGTATAAATATATACTTCTTTTTTTTCGCCATTATTCGTCATAACGTAAGAAAAACACGATAATCAGTATGCTTATTTTAGCAGGAGTATCTTTGAATGCGATAATAGGAGATAATGGGATAATAACGAAAGCACAACTAGCAAATGTGGAATCGAAATTTGCTAGTTATAAAGAAGAACTTGGAATAAATTTAGTAGCAAGTGTAACAGAAGGAAAAATAGAAAAAGAGGAAGAAGTAACATTATTGGGTGAAAATGTAAGAAAATACATACCATCATTAGCAGATGAAGATATAGGAAAGTTTAATGTAATTTCAGGAAAATTATATTATACAGGAGAAGATGAATTAGAAAAGAAGGCAGCATTAAGTCAAAATATGGAAACAGATTTAGGAACAGGAAGTAAAGAAGAATTAGCAGAAAAGTTAGAAAATTTAGCAGTTGATAGTGTATTAAAGAATGCAGGAAAAAATGCTTTTAATTATACAGATGAAAACGGAGAGAAGCACCAAGGAGGAATACCACTGTATGATAAAAATTTAGAAAATGCTTCGAGATGGAAAGTAGTAACAGAAGTAGAAGAAGGAGTGGTGAAACAAACTTATGGAACAGGATGGACATATATACCAAAGGGAACAGAAGTAGAAAACTTAGGAACAACAACATGTAGCTATATAGGAAATTATGCAACAGGAGAAATAAAAAAATTTGATGAAAAAATACATTCACTAATGGGCTTTGATAGTTCAGTAGCAGTAAAAGACCATTTAATATTTAACGCAGATCCACGGAGTTATGGATGAATATAATGAAATAGTAGAAGAAAATAAAAGCTTACCAGAAGGGCAAAAGAAGGAATTTGATATAAGTAAGTTAGGAAATGGAATAGAATTTCATGGATATGATGGCAAGAATGGTGAAGTAGATTTGTCGCAAGCATTTACAAAATCAAGTTTTGTATTTGATGGACAAGATGATTATTTGACATTTCCATTCGATAGTGGATCGAGATTAGACGGTGGGTTTTCAATAGAATTTTATGGGAAGATTAATGGGAATGGTAAACATTTTAATTATGAAGGCGGAAGTCTTTTAAATGAGAACTATGTTGGAATTTTTAATATATTGATAAAATCGGAACAGGCTCCGTCAGGGTTCCTTTCAAATGATTTTCGTTTTGGATTTTATATGGGAGATAATGCAATAAATATGATGGTGTTTAATATTTTTCCAGGAGTTGATCATGGTTTATGGTATGATAGCTGTCATGATGAAGATGCGATAGGTTGGACGAATTTGAACTTTCCTTGGAATCAAGAGCTAGATTTGGAACAACCTTTAGAATTAGGTAACGTATTTTATTTTGTGGCTACTTTAGATGGCAAGAGTGGACAAGAATATATTTATGTAAATGATGAAAAAACAGAGAGTTCTATTTCTACTAAGTTTTGGCAAAATTACTTAAATTATTTGGATGAAGCAGAGGAAACTGATACTTTACCAGATACTTATGTTTTAGGTAAGGGGAACATGGGTGCTCCGCAAATATTTCATTATGCGAATATGGAATGTTATTCATTAAGATTATATAATAGGCCTTTGACTGATGATGAAGTTAAAGAAAGTTATAAGAAAACATTGAGTTATCATGAATTTTTAGAGCAAAATTAATAATATAATATTTAATATACTATTATTAATAAAAATTTTTAAACAACGATAATGATATAAAGAATTAGATTGAATATATACAAAAATTTAAACAATTAAAAGGATTAAGTTTTGAGCTTAATCCTTTTGTAAGCTTTGAAAATACTTTATAAATTTTCAATTTCTTCTTTCGTTAAATCAGTGATTTTTGAAATTAATTCAATATCTAAATTTGCTGTTTTCATTTTTTTAGCAATTTCTTTTTTTCCTTCAGCTTTGCCTTCGTCATGAGCATATTCTAACTTTAATAATTCGAGATTCTTTGCCATTATTTTATCATTTATAGCTTCCCAAAGTTCTCT
>CANRQI010000083.1 GCA_947632835.1 uncultured Clostridia bacterium | reverse complement strand
GCTGTTTCGGCAGCAGTACGATTACAACCAGCCAAAACGCTGCAACCATCATATAACCTCGTACTACCTTAAAAAAATTCCTCCGCTTCATCATTTATACTCCTCCTTCTTTCTCTTCCCATTTTAGGGAAGGATATAATGTTTACCCCTCAAGGTAATACCAATTTAATTATATCATATAAAAATATATAGTGTCAAAATTCAGCAATTTCTTTATTTTCAGTATTTTTATGAATTATATTTAGTTATAAATTTACTAAAAATTTATTTAAGTTTCGGTGTTTTGTAGAATATGCAATAGTTACGAAAAATATATGTTTTATTCATTATCCCAGCAACGCACAGTCTGTAAAATTTTAAAATTCTGTAGAACAAAAAATTTAACAGACTGTAGCTAGCCGGTCCCCACGAAGCTCATTCATAAAACATATATTTTTCCATAACTTAATTTTTTATATTGCTTAGAAGCTTTAATATATTTTTTAAGTTATGGTTTGTGGGGACCATTTTAGAAAATGTTACGAACGTTAGTGAATTACATTTTCTTAAATGGGGAGAATAACTAAAAAAATATATTAAAGCTTTTTGAAACGTATATAAAAAACACCGAAATTTAAAAAAAATTTATTCTTTACTTTTTTATATTTTTATGTGATAATTTATTACAGTATAAAAAAAAAGGAGAATTAAAAATGGATTTTAGTATTTTAAAATTAGCTACAAAAATATTAAGAATTTTTTCTGTTGTTATAATATTAATACAACTCTTTTTTGCAAAATTTGTTCAATCGATATTACCATTACCATCTGGACCAGTTTTCGTGATTTCTGCATTAATAATATCACATATTATTTTAATTATATTAAATACAATTTTAATTAAAAAAATCAATGAAGATTCCGAATATTCATTATACATTGGAATTTTAAATAGTATAATAGGTTCAGTTGTAGGAAAAATCTTCGCTACTAAATTCCTTTTTGCAATTTATGTTGGATTATTAGTTTATCTTATATTATTATTTATAAGTGAAAAATTTGGTATTGAAAGCAATATGTTAATAAAAATTGTACCTATTGCTGTTATTGCAATTGTACTTATAACTTCAAGAAGCACTTCAAAAAATGCTTCAGTACAAACAGATTCACAAATAATAAAAGATTTTGAAAAAATTGAGAAAAATAATACAATAGAAGAAATTGAAGAAAAGTTAGGAAAAGATTCAAAATTTTCAGAAGATGAAGAAACTGAAAATCAATATGCAGTTTTTGAATATGAGGATGAAGATTTATCTATAAAGGTAACTCTTAAAGATAATGAAACATATAGCAAAGAAATTTCATTCTTTTCAAGCGATTCAAATAAACTATTTGGTAATAAAAAAATTACATTTAAAAATTTTGATAAATTAATATCAAGTTTTGAAAATAAAACATTAACTTATGAAGAGTTGAAATCTACATTAGGAAATCAAGATGGTATAGAATATGATACTTTTTATGGTTTTAGTAATACCCGAAGTAAATATATATTTGCTGACACACAAGAAAATTATATATCAGTTACATTTGAAGGAAATACTTTTAGTGGTTTATCCGGAACTGTAGATGGCAAGGACTATTGGTATTAAGGAGGAACTTTATATGATTAATTTTTCTGAAAATAAAATCTTCAAATTACACAAAATAAAAAATGAAAATAATAATAAAAATGTACAAGCTTTATTATTAGAAAATGAAAAAATTATTGGAATATATAAAACTATTAGAGATAAAGTTATCTTTACAGACAAAAGAATAATAACTGTTGATGTTCAGGAAGTAACTGGTAAAAAACAAGAAATATTTACTTTACCATATTCTAAAATTCAATATTTTGGAATTCAAACTGCTGGTTTTGGAGAATTAATTTCAGATTCAGAATTAGCTATATTTTTCAATAATGGATTAAAAGCAAATTTTGAATTTAAAGGAAACAATAATATTCTAGAAATTGGCCAAATCATTAGTAAATATACATTAAATTAATGTTAATTTTATATTTCATAAAAATAAAGTAAACTCATTTCTATTCAAATTTGAGTTTACTTTAAATTTTTTTATCTCTATTTTTTACTTCTTTTTAGATTTCTTTACAACTCTAGCAACCATAACTAATAAAACTGCTCCTATAACTACAAATATTATAATTGAAATACCTTTACCTGTATTTGGTAAGTTTTGTTTTGATACACTATTATCATTTTTTGATTTTATGTTATTGGTTGTATTTCTCACAATATTATTGGTTGTATCTTTAATTGTGTTATTTACATTATTGTTCTCTGCAATATTCATTTCATTTTTATTTTCATCTTGATTATTTGAATTATTTTCTTCACTTTGTTTAATATAAACTTGTACAGATGGATTTTGTTCTTTACTTCCATCACTCTGTGCCCCACTTTTATTTGATTTCTCAGAAACTGATGAATTTGAACCTGTTGAAGCCAACGTAGTTGATTGAGTTGGGTTTGTTATTTCTGACGGATTTGCCTGAACAGGACCTATTATTGCTGGTGAATTTGACTGAGATGGATTCGTCGTTGACGGTGGATTTGCCTGAGCCGAACCTGTCGTTGCTGGTGGGTTTGACTGAGATGGGTTCGTTGTTGATGGTGGAGTTGCCTGAGACGAACCTGTTGTTGACGGTGGGTTTGGCTGAGTTGGATTTGTTGTTGATGGTTGACTTGGCTGAGTTGGGTTTGTTGTTGATGGTGGGTTTGGCTGAGTTGGGTTCGTTGTTGATGGTGGATCTGGCTGAGTTGGATTTGTTGATGACGGTGGATCTAATGGAGTTGGTGGAGCTGGCTCTGGATCATTAGGTTTTTTTACTGTTACATTAACAGAGCCTGTTCCAATAACTGTTTCTGTTTCTCCATCTGAAATTTTACAATCATTAACAACTACTGTAGCAACTTTAGTAATATTTTTAGCTTTGAATTCTAATTTTAAAACATCTACCTCAGAATTAGTTAAACTAGATTTACTTGCTATAAATCTTCCACTATTACTATAACTTAAAGTCCATTTCCCCACTTTTGAATGTTCTTGTAATTCTAAAGCATCTTTATCATAATTAATTGTTCCACTTACTGCATTAATTCCAGCATCTAAATTATTTATCTTTATTGTTACATTAACTGTATCTCCTGGTTTTATTTCTGAAGAACTTGATGTTATATTTACACTTCCGCTCAACCCATAAACTTTTATAGAAAATAAACAAATAAACACCATTATAACAACAAATACTATAGCTATTTTATTTAATTTTTTCATTATTACTGATTCCTTTCTTTAAAGGTATAAACTTTATCTCCTTATTTATTTTCTACATCTTCATTAAGTGTTAAGTGCATTTTAGCTATGTCTTTCAATGAAACTTCACCATTTTCATCTAAATCTCCAGCTTCTTTATATACACCTGTTAATTCTTTTTCATCTAAATAATGTGAATGTACTTCATTTATATCATCTTGTTTTAATTCTCCATCTCCTGTAACATCTCCTGTTACTATGATATCATAATTACATCCATTAACACTTACTTCCATACCTGTTTTTATAATTTTCTCTGCATCTGTTACATTATCTAACATTGTTTGACCATCAATTACTGAAATTCCTAAACGTGATGTCAATTTATCTAATAAATCTTTTAATCCTGTATGTGGTTCAACTTTTTTTACCATTTTGTTCTCAACATTATATTGCTCTGAATTTAAAAGTTTTTCTATCCAAGTAACTTCGGCTTCAACTTCCCCAATATTTCCTGCTCTATCTTCAAATTGGAATGAGAATTTTTCATTTTTATCAAATTTATATGTATTCAAACCATTATTATTAGTAATTTTTACACCTTTTTCCTCATTGCCTTCTTCATCTACAAATGTTACTGTGGCAGTAACTGGATCCTCCGTAGCACCTGTTATATCATAAGTTACCATTCCTGTTGGAGGTGTATTATCAATCCAATCAACTTTAACTTCTTTTTGACCAATATTTCCAAGCATATCTACATATGTAAAAGTATATGTTTCATTTGTTATAAATTTATGACTATATAAAACATTTTCTTTTACCATATCAGTTTCTGTATCTTTAACTTTATTAGGAATTCTCTTTGTTTCAACACCATCTTTAGTAGCAACAATATCCCCATTTTCATCTATATACATATCTATGCCTCTATTAACAGTAAATCCTTCAGTAAAGTCCTTTATAACAACATCTGTAATCTTCTCTTCGTTATTATCATTATATGTTTTTTCATGATATATAAGTTCATTATCTTCATTAACTGAAAAATCATCACCTAAAATAACAATATCCTCTGTAGGCTCTAATACAGCTTCAACTTCTCCATTTGTAGGTTCTTGTGTAGAAAATTTTACATTTGGTTCTTTTGCTTCTTTATCTATCCAAGTTACGTTTGCAACTGCTGTTCCTGTTGCACCTGTTTTTTTATTTCTTAAATTAAATGTATGTGTTCCATTTGAATCAAATGTGTATGTATCTTCTCCAACAACCTCAACATCTTTTGAATTTTTTCCAAATACTACTGCTTCAACACTTCCTCTAGTTGCTTCAGTTTTACTATATTTTACATCAGCCATTGGAATATTTTCTTCATCATTTATTACCTTCACAGTATCTTCATAAAAATTAAACATTCTAGCTTCAAAAATATTTTCTTGATTTTTATTTTTTACAGTATCTTTTGCAACTATTTTTACAAATCTTACTTTTATTCTATTATCTTCTGAAATATCAAAAGCTTGAATATTATCCAATCCAAAAGTAGTACACCCTTCATAAGAAAGTGGTATCATTTTAGATTGACTATGATCTTTATATTTAATATCATTCAATTCAGATAATTTAGTCCAAGTTTCACCATCTATACTTCCTAAAACTTCACCATTAAGCATTTGTCCATAATTATCACAACCTGGAACATACTCAACTTTTGATAAAATTACTGGATAATCAAATTCATAAATAAAGTAATTCTCTCCTTCTTTATTACCTAAATTAGAAGTAGCAACACTTTTTAAATAATTTCCATTTATAGCATAATCTCCTCGAATATCAGCAACTCCATCTGTTCCAGATTTGTATTTAATTTCTGAAATAGGAATATATTTTAATTTAGCATCATTAGATTCTTCTTTAAATACAAAGTCTTGATATGTTTGGCTTTCTAAAGTTGTACCTGCTCTACCTAATCTAATTCTAATTTTTGTATTTCCATTCAAATCAGGTTTTTTGCTAGAATAAGAATACCAAACTATTTTTCCTTCTGCATCTTTTTCTTGTGGCTGGTTATCTTCACCTAAATAACACCATTCTGTACTTTCATTAGCTTCAAATAATGTATTTTCTAAATCATTACCATAATAATTTAAGAAGTTAAAATATCCATCCTTATACATTTCAGGATATTCATCACATAATGGTTTATCAATATTTATTTTATATGTATTAGTAGTTCCTGTCATTCTAATTATAATATCATTTTCAGCATTGATTTTTTCCAATTCTTCTTTTGTAAGTTCTCTACATTTCTCAGTAGAATACTCGGACCATGTAGCTTTTTCTGGATTTTTCTCATCATAATCAACACTATATGAATAATTAATTATATATTGATCACTCAAAACGATTTGATTAGCATGTTCTCCATTTTCATCTCCACTAAATGAAAATGTTGCAATTTCTTCTTTTTGTGCACCAGTCAATCCTCTAGCAAGTGATTGCACTTCTTCATGCTGAATAGATTTATTAGCTTGAACATACCAAGCACTATTTAATGCTGTAATTAAACTATCATCAACAAAATATATTCTACCTGAAATTTCTTCTTTCTCTTTAGCTATCTCTTCAATATATGGTCTTATAACTTTAACTAAATCATACATAGCATTTGGATAATAAGTATAAACACTAATTATTTCTTCAGCTAAATCACACCATTTATTTCCACTTTCTACTGATTTATCAAGATTTGTTTTATATAAATCTACTATTTTCTCATAACTATCCAAATTAAGCTTTTCTTCTTTTAGTGCTTTTCGATAAATCTTTTCTTTTACTTCAAAATTTACATAAGAATTTGCTAACAAATTATAATATACAGATTTTTTATAATTATCATAATCATTCAAATTAGCCTGTGCTAATATAGCATAACCAGAACTCGTACCTCCCTTTGAACCTCCAATATTCTGGTCTGCAAAATATTTATTTCCCCAATCTAATGGCAAACGGTAACGACCTCCGCCACCCGCTTGAGGACGTGGCCTCGGGAAACCTTCTTGACG
>CANRQI010000082.1 GCA_947632835.1 uncultured Clostridia bacterium | reverse complement strand
GTTAAATTTTATGTTCTACAGAATTTTAAAATTTTACAGACTGTGCGTTGTTGGGATAATGAATAAAACATATATTTTCATAACTTTAAAAAATTTCGAAACTCAAATCATAATAATATTTTCTTTACATGATTTATATATGCTTTACCATTATTCAAATATACCTCTATAACATCAAAACGTATAGTTTTATTATACAAATGATTAACATATAAATAATACTTTGCCACCCTTAAAATACGCTTTATCTTCGGATAATTAACTGCATCTATTGGATATCCAAAACTAAAATTTCTTCTAGTTTTTACTTCACAAAAAACATATTCTTCATTTTCCTTTGCAATAATATCTATTTCTCCATTTCTACATATAAAATTTCTTTCTAAAATTTCATAACCATTTTTTATTAAAAAATCACTTGATATATCCTCTCCTATTTTTCCAATTTTTTTATTATATTTTCTCTGCATATACTAACCTTATTCTTAATAATTTTTATTCATTTTTTCTAATATATCCAATTCCCTTTACCTGTTCAATTAAATCTTCAATTTCCATCAAAGTTAATAATTTAGCTGTACATTTTATTGTATTATTTGTTTTTATTGAAATTTCTTCTATACTTTTTGGTACCTCACTTAAAATATCATATATTTTTCTATACTCCTTTTTTATATAATTATTATGTATTATTATTCTTTTCTTCCTTTTCATAATTTCAGGAAAATCTACTAATATATCATCTACTGAAGTTACTAATTTTGCACCATTTTGTATAAGTTTATTCACTCCTACACCATACATACTATCTAATCCATTTGGTATAGCATAAACCTTCTTTCCTTGCTTTTTAGCTAATGAAGCAGTTATACTTGTCCCACTTCTATATGCTGCTTCAACTACCAAAACACCTTCTGATAATCCACTAATAATTCTATTTCTTGAAGGAAATGTAGTAATTGACGGCTTTACATCATTTTCATATTCTGTAATTACAAGTCCATTTTCATTTATTATTCTATTAAAAATATCGATATTTTCTCTTGGGAAAATGTTATTAAAACCACTACCTAAAACAGCAATTGTTTCTTCACCAACATTTAAGCACTCCTCATGTGCAACTCTATCTATTCCTACAGCCATACCACTTACTATTACTACATCTCTTAAAGCAATTTCTTTAGTAAATTTTTTAGCATATTTTTTTCCATATACAGTCATATTTCTACTACCAACTACTGCTATTGAAAATTTATTCAATAAATCTATATTTCCTCTAAAAAATAACTTTTTAGGTGGATTTTCAATATTTCGTAATTTTTTTGGATATTCTTCATCATTTAATTCTATACATTCTCTCAATTCTTACTCCTTTCTATTTACTTTTTTATCTACCATTAAATTCTATATTGTATCGCTTCTAAAATATGTTCTTCTTTAATATTTTCAGAATTATCTAAATCTGAAATAGTTCTTGCAACTTTTAAAATTCTAAAATATGTTCTTGCACTCAAATTCATTTTTTCAAATGACTTTTTCAATAATAATTTTGAGTTTTTGTCTAACTTACAGAATTTATTTATAAGCTTTAAATCCAATTCAGAATTAGAATGTATACCATATTTCTTATATCTATTTAGCTGAATTTTTCGAGCATTATTCACTCGTTCCCTTATTTCACTTGATGATTCTTTTTCTTCATTTTCCAAATTATCATATTTTATATTAGAAACCTGAATATGTATATCTATTCTATCTAATAATGGTCCACTAATTTTACTTCTATAATTAGATATTTGATAATCCGTACATTTACATTTTCTATATTTATCACCTAAATAGCCACATGGACACGGATTCATACTTGCAACTAACATAAAATTACAAGGATATGTATAACTAGCTTGAACTCTACTAATCAAAATTTTATTATCTTCTAATGGACCTCTCAGAACCTCTAAAGTACTTCTTTTAAATTCTGGTAATTCGTCTAAAAATAATACTCCATTATGAGCTAAACTAATTTCTCCAGGTTTTGGAATTTTACCACCACCAATCAAGCCACTTGATGAAATGCTATGATGTGGACTTCTAAAAGGTCTTTGCATAATTAAAGAGTTATTTCTTATACAACCAGCAACACTATAAATTTTTGTAATATCTAAAGCTTCTTCAAAAGTTAAATCTGGTAATATAGTTACAATTCTTTTAGCCATCATTGTTTTACCAGAACCGTGGCGAACCAATCATAAGAATATTATGTGAGCCAGAAGCTGAAATCTCCAAAGCTCTTTTAACAAATGTTTGACCTTTTACATCACTAAAATCAATATTAAAAGTATTAGAATTTTTAAATAATTCTTCTATGTTTACATTTTCTTTTTCAATTTTTATTTCACCATTCAAATATTTTATAACTTCTGTTAATGTTCTTACACCTATTACATCAATGTTTTTTACAATTCCAGCTTCTTTAGCATTCCCTTTTGGAACTATTACTGTTTTAATTCCACATTTTACTGCTTCTAAACACATTGGAAGTACACCATTAATTTCTTTTATTCTACCATCTAAAGACAATTCGCCTAAAAAAATGATGTTATTAATATTTACTTTTTTTATTACTCCTATAGCCTTTAAAATTCCAATTGAAATTGGTAAATCTAAAAAAGTTCCTTCTTTCTTCAAATCAGCTGGTGATAAATTAATAATGTATTTTCTACTATATAAATCAATTCCTGAATTTTTAATTGCAGTTTTTACTCTTTCCTTTGATTCTTTTACACTAATATCTGCTAATCCAATAATTTCCCATGTTGGTAAACCAGAAGAAACATCTACTTCAATATCAATTAAAACTCCTTCCAAACCATTTAATACAATACTTTTTACGATTGATAGCATTTTTCTCCCTTCATTTTAAATATTTAATTTTTCAATAATTGAATTTATGGCGAAACGCCAAAGAATTTTTGAATTAACTTTTTTTGCAAGTATAACACATTGCATTTTAATTGTCAATACAAATGCAAATTAAATTTTAATTTTTTTGAAATGTAAATTAATATTTAAGTTTTATGTTCCACAGAATTTTAAAATTTTACAGACTGTGCGTGTGTTGGGAGAACGAATAAAACATATATTTTTCGTAACTTGATATATTTTCTAAAAAATACCGAATCTTAAATAAAAAAATTATTGAATAAAAAAATAGTTAATGATATAATTTTCATATAAAAAATTTTTACGATAAAAGTCCATAATATTAATAACATAATTATACTAATGAAAAAATTTACAGGTAAATTATGTTTATTAAAACCAAATATAAATAATGGTGCCATTAAACCAAAATTTCAAAAGAATAAAATAATTAATGGAGAAAGGTAATAAAAACATGTCAAACAAAGGTATTACTTTAGTTGCTTTAGTTATTACAATTATCGTGTTATTAATATTAGCTGGCGTTTCTATCTCACTTGTTGTTGGAGATAACGGAATCATGACTAGAGCCAAAACTGCTGGAGAAAAAACAAATGAAGCCGATGCTGTTGAATCTTTCAAATTAGCTGTTGCCTCTTTAACTTCTGAATATTTTGCAGAAAGTTATACTGGAACAACAACTACTACTCTTCCTGCAGATGTATCAACTTATGTTGCTACTAATATGAATACTGAACTTGGAACTATGGATTATGAACTTGCTGGTAGTACAGATCCTAAAATGGATGGTGAAAAATCAACTACAGATAAAACAGCAACTGTAAAAGTAAAGAAAAAAAATTCAGATGATTCCACTGCTATAGAAATTAGTTATACAATAACTACAAGTGGAAATATATCTAATATAAAAGCTAAAGAAAAAACTGAATAATAACAAAAGAAAAAAGGAGGAAAAGTTATGATTAAATCAAATAAAGGTATTACTCTAGTTGCTTTGGTTATTACAATTATTGTATTGTTAATTTTAGCTGGTGTTTCTATCTCACTTGTTGTTGGAGATAATGGAATTATGACTAGAGCTAAAACGGCTGGAGAAGAAACGAATACATCTGACGCTGTTGAGTCTTTCAAATTAGCTGTTGCCTCTCTAACTTCTGAATATTATGAAGAAGAATATACAGGTTCTGGAACTGGAACAAGTTCTGTTGCTGATTATGTTGTTAATAATATCTCAAAAGAATTAGGAACTATGGACTATAGCATAACAGATGAAAATGCTATGTTTCAAGAAGGTAGCACAGGTGATCCAAAAAAAGCTAAAACTGGAGATGTTACTGTAACAATATCAAAAACTGGTGGTAAAGAGGTTTCTGTTTCTTATACTGTATCAAGCTCTGGAAACATAACAAATATAAAAAAAGCTAGTAATTAAAAAATTATCAAGGAGGAACAAAAATGTATAAATCAAGCAAAGGTATTACTTTAGTTGCTTTAGTTATCACAATTATTGTATTGTTGATTTTGGCTGGCGTTTCTATTTCGCTTGTTGTTGGAGATAATGGAATTATGACTAGAGCTAAAACTGCTGGAGAAAAAACAAATTCATCTGATGCTGTCGAATCTTTTAAATTAGCTGTTGCTTCTCTAACTTCTGAATATTATGAAAAAGAATATACAGGTACTGGATCTGGAAAAAGTTCTGTTGCAGAATACGTTGCTGATAATATTTCTACAGAATTAGGAAATATGGATTACAGTTTATCAGAAGGAAGTTCAATGGAAGGTACTGATGGTAAAGTAGAATCTGGAACAGTAACAATATCTAAAACTGGTGGTAAAGAAGTTACTATTTCATACACTGTATCAAGTTCAGGAAATATAACAGATATAAAAGAAGCTAGTAATTAAAAAATTATCAAGGAGGAACAAAAATGTATAAATCAAGCAAAGGTATTACTTTAGTTGCTTTAGTTATCACAATTATTGTATTGCTAATTTTAGCTGGAGTTTCTATCTCACTTGTTGTTGGAGATAATGGAATTATGACTAGAGCTAAAACTGCTGGAGAAGAAACAAATACATCTGATGCTGTTGAGTCTTTTAAATTAGCAGTTGCTTCTCTAACTTCTGAATATTATGAAAAAGAATATACAGGTACTGGAACTGGAAAAGATTCTGTTGCAGCATACGTTGCTGAAAATATTTCAAAAGAATTGGGAACTATGGACTATAGCTTAGCTTCAGGAAGCACAATGAGCACAAGTAGTTCTGGAACAGTAACAATATCTAAAACTGGTGGTAAAGAAGTTACTATTTCATACACTGTATCAAGCTCAGGAAATATAACAGACATAAAAAAAGCTGATTCATAAATTATTATTTATATTAGCATATACGGACAAGCGTATATGCTTTAAATTTTGTTGGAGGCATTATTACATGAACAAAGAAGATTTAACATTTGCAAAAATAAACGATAAAATAAAATTTTGTAACTCAAAAAATAAAATAGTTCACACAGATTTTTTCACTGAACCCGAAATTCTAAAAATAACAAATTATCTAAATTCAATAAAATTTAAAAACTATTTCTTTTTTGGTGGTTGCAAAGACAATAATAGGAAAATGTTATTTTTATATCCAGAAAAATTAACTTATGAAATGGCATTTAAAAATATTCCTTCAATCTTAAAAGTAATTAGAATAACACTTCCCCATCATCTTCAATCTGAATTTGAACATAGAAATTATTTAAGTGCTTTGATGAAGTTTGGAATTGTTAGAGAAAAATTTGGAGATATAATTGTATATAATGAAGGTGCTGATATTGTAGTTCAAACAGAAAATGCTGATTATTTCAAAGAAAATTTAAAGAATTTAACAAGATTTCAAAAATCTAATATAAATATTATAGAAATTAATAATATACATGAAAATAACATTAATTACAAAGAAATTTCAATTATTGTAAATTCTATGAGGATAGACAATTTCGTTTCAGAACTAGCTCATTGTTCGCGTAGTAAAGCCGAAGAAATTTTATTAAATGAAAGAGTAATGGTAAACTATGAAATTACTTTAAAGAATTCAAAAAACATCAATATTAATGATATAATTACCATTCGAGGATTTGGAAGATTCATTGTTAAAGAAATTTCTGGAAAAACCAAAAGTGATAAATTAGTTGTAAAACTTTTTTCTAATGAATGAAAAACTATGTAATTAAAATGAACCCTTCTTGCTAGACTTTTTTTCCAACAATTTGGGTTCAATTCATTACATAGTTTTTTTATTAATATATATAACATTCTAAATTTCTTCTACCGAAGCTTATACATTCTCCATAAGTATCCATATATACATCTATACGATTATTTGAAATAGCTCCACCTCTATCTTGAACTACAAACCAACCACCGATTTGGAGCACTAGCAAAATATGGAATATATACTACAGTACCTATTGGATAAGCAGAACCAGCTGCTAACGTATACCATGAT
>CANRQI010000081.1 GCA_947632835.1 uncultured Clostridia bacterium | reverse complement strand
AAAAAATCCTAATTTATGGACTTTTCTCTCATACAATCATTTTTTTCACTAAGTGGATTTTACTTTTTTAACTAACCTTAATTTTAGGCATTTTTTTCATAACTTAACTTTTTTAATAGGTTAAACTTTTTCATAATTTAATAATTCTATTTTATTTGATATAAAATTACTATTATTATCAATTTCTTCTGACAATTCAGTTGATAAATATTTTTTATTATCATCAGCAAATACAGTAACAACCGCATTTTTCATTACTTCTTTTAATAATACACTTCCAATAAAGTTTGCTCCTGATGAAATACCAACACCGATTCCTAAATCTTTAGATAATTTTCGAGACATATTAATTGCATCTTCATCATTTATTAACAATATTTTATCAATTTTATTTATATCAACAATTTCTGGAATAAAATCATCACCAATTCCTTCTATTTTATGTTGACCCAATATCTTCCCTTTTGAAAGAATAGGTGCTTTATCTGGTTCTATAGCAGTAGTACACATATTCTTATATTTTTCCTTCAATTTTTTACTAATCCCCATTAGTGTTCCTCCAGTACCTACTCCTGATACAAAACCATCAATTTCTTTAGGAATTTGATGCAAGATTTCTTCTCCAGTTGTTTCATAATGTGCTAATAAATTGTCTTCATTTGCAAATTGATTAGTTAAAAATCCATTAATTTTTTTAGCCATTTTTTGAGATTCCTCCATACATCTTAAAAAACCTCCCTCTTCTTTTGAAATAAGATAGACTTTTGCACCATAACTTTGCATTAAAATAATTCTCTCTTTACTAACCCAATCTGGCATAAAAATATGTACTGGATGATGATAATAACTTCCTATTGCCGACAAAGCAATTCCCGTATTTCCACTTGTTGTTTCAATGATTGGCATTCCTTCTTTTAGTATTCCTGATTTTTTAGCATTATTAATCATATAAAAAGCTACTCTATCCTTTATACTTCCTGTTAAATTAAAATATTCTAATTTAGTAAAAATTTCTCCATTTGCACCATTATACTTATAATTAATTTTAATCATTGGTGTATTTCCTATAACATCATTTTTAAACATAATAAAACCTCCTTTAAATACAAAAAAACTATGTGTTACTAATAGCCCACATAGTTTTATATTTTTATTAATAAATTTTAAAAATATATTTTACTGTAGGCATGAGATAAAATACTCATATCTACAATAAAGATAGAGTATTTATATCATACAACAACAGCAATTTACAAATATATTTTTAATCATATTAAAATAGTCCTTTCTTTGATACAATATTAAAATTTGATTTATAATATTGTATTCAAAAAAATTTTAAATGTCAATACTAAATAATTTAAGTTGTATTTTTTAGAAAATATATCAAGTTACGAAAAATATATGTTTTATTCGTTCTCCCAACACATGCACAGTCTGTAAAATTTTAAAATTCTGTAGAACATAAAATTTAACAGACTGTAGCTAGTCGGTCCCCACGAAACAACTTCATAAAACATATATTTTTCGTAACTTTTGTGTACCTCAAAAAATACCGAAACTTAACTAAATTAATTTTTTTAATCTAGCACACTCAATAATTAAATTTACTGCATTATCTACTCCAATCCTAGATGTATCAATACATAAATCATATTCTTCCTTTGAACCCCATTTTCCATCTGTATAATAATTATAATAGCTTGCTCTTTCCTTATCAATTTTTTTAATTAATTTTGTAGCTTGTCTTTCTGTTAAATCTGCAAATTTAACTTTCCTCTGTACTTTAAAATTTTCATCAGAAGAATATACAAATACATTTAAAATATTTTCTTTATTTTTTAAGATTGAATTAGCACATCTACCAATTATTACACAAGATTCTGTTTCATATAGTTCTTCAATAGCCTTTGCAGTTTTTAAAAAGAATTGTTCATTTGTTGGTAATTCAGTTAATGAATTTACACTATCTGTATATGCCATTGACGCCATAGCCATAGTATACCAAAAACTCTTCTTTTGCTTTTCATCAGTTTCTTCTAACAAATCTATATTAATGTTATTGTCATCTGCAACTTTTTTTAACAATTCTTTATCATATAATTTTATATTTAACTTTTTAGAAAGTTCTTCTCCAATATATTTTCCGCCACTTCCGTTTTCTCTACCAATTGTAATCACAAAACTCATGATTTAGTACCTCCTTTAATAAAAGTTATTTTATAACATTTTACTATTTTTGTAAATCAAAATTTTTTAAAGATTTATGAATATTTTTTATTTCAATAGTAAGTAAAATAACTGCAATTGTAAAAGCAGTAAAATCAGCTAAAGGTCCTGCATATAAAATTCCTTTTATCTGAAAAAATTTTGGTAAAATAATCATTGCAGGAATAAGTATTAAAATTTGTCTTGATAATGAAATAATTGTTGATTTTATTGGTTTACCAATTGCTTGGAAGAAAATTCCTGATAGCATTTGTACGGAATTTAACATTACAAACATTAAGAATATTCTAAAACAAAGTCTAGCAAATTCATTATATTCTGGTCCTTCTTTACTTCCAAATAAATTGATAATCACTTGTGGGCAAAGCTGAAAAATTAAAGTTGCTATAAAAGTAATTGCCAAACTAACTTTTATCATATATTTTAATGTTTCTAAAACTCTTTTATATTGTTTTGCACCATAATTAAATCCAATAATAGGTTGACTTCCAACAGCAATTCCTAAAACAATTGAATTAACTATTTGATTCATTTTCATAACTATTCCAAGTACTGAAATTGGTATTTCAGCTCCATATTTTGACTCTGCCCCATATTTCTTCAATGAATTATTTAAAACTATAATTACACATGTAATTGCAACTTCAGTAATAAAGCTAGATACTCCTAAACTCATTATCTTTTTTATAATTTTAAATTTAGGTTTAAAATCATTTTTTTCTAAATTTATTGTTTTAAATTTTCTTATATATAAAATTGAAAATACAAATGAAACAATTTGACCTACAATTGTAGCGATTGCAGCACCTTTTACTGACCAATGTAAAACAAATATTGCTATTGGATCCAAAATTATATTTAAAACTGCTCCAATTAACATTATTTTCATTGCATCTTTTGGACTACCATCAGCCCTTATCATAGAATTTAAAGTATTACTTATCATAAAAAATGGAAGTCCTATAACTGTAATCATCATATAATCTTTTGCAAATTTATAAGATTTTTCAGTAACTCCAAAGATTTTTAATAATTGTTCATTAAATATAAAACCAAAAATAAAGAATAAAACTCCTAAAATTCCAATTAATGTTATACTATTACCTATACCTTGTTTAGCAGATTTTTTATCATTTCTTCCTAAATTTAAGCTCATATATGCTGCAGCTCCATCACCAATCATTAATGCAAATGCAAGTGAAATAACAGTTATTGGAAAAACTACATTTGTTGCTGTATTTCCTAAATATCCTACTCCTTGGCCTATAAAAATTTGATCTACAATATTATATAAAGAACTTACTAATAATGAAATTATACATGGTACACTAAATTTTTTAATTAATTTAGAAATTTTTTCTGTACCTAAAATGTTTTTATTTTCTTTTACTTCTTCATCATTAATCACATTTTCTTCTAAAGTTTCCACTTAAATTCCTCCTTATTTCTTTTTAAGTCAACTATTCTAATTTATACCTTTTTTTAGAATATGTCAATAAAAATGAACAAATTTTTTTAAAATTTTGAAGTTATGGTTTGTGGGGACCGTTAACCTATTATAAAGATTAAGTTACAAGAAAATATATGTTTTATGAATGAGCTTCGTGGGGACCGACTAGCTACAGTATGTTAAATTTTTAAATTTTACATACTGTGCGCAGTTGGGATAATGAATAAAACATATATTTTTGTAATTTTAATATGCTAAAAAGCGCCGAAACACTGAAACGTAAATGATATATTTGATTTTATGTAAATTTATGATATAATATTAAATATTCTTATTTGGAGGAAATATGAAAAAGCCAGAACTTCTATCACCTGTTGGTGATTTTGAATGTTTAAAATCTGCAGTACAAAATGGTGCTGACAGTATATATCTTGGAACAGATTCTTTTAATGCACGTGCTAGAGCTAAAAACTTTACTTTACAAGATTTAGAAAAAGCTGTTAAATATGCAAAACTTAGAGATGTAAAAGTTCATGTTGCATTAAATATTCTTATAAAAAATAATGAATTTGAAGAAGCTGTTAAATTAGCAATACAAATTTATAATTTGGGTGCAGATGCAATTATAATTCAAGATTTAGGTCTCTTAAAATACATTATCGAAAACTATCCTGAAATATGCGTACATGCTAGTACACAGCTAACAACACACAATTTACAAGGTGTAAAATACTTAGAACAAATTGGAGTTTCAAGAGTAGTTTTATCAAGAGAATTATCAATTTCTGAAATAGAAAATATTTGCAAAAATACTAACATAGAAATAGAAACTTTTATACATGGTGCATTATGTATTTGTTATTCAGGTCAATGCTTATTTTCTAGCATTGTTGGAGGTCGTTCACGGAAATCGTGGGCTTTGTGCTCAGCCTTGTAGACTTCCATATACATTAATAGATGAAAACAATACAAATATAGATACTGGTTATCTTTTGAGTCCAAGAGATTTAAATGGTGTCAATTTTTTACCAAGTTTAATTAAAATGGGAATTTCTTGTTTTAAAATTGAAGGACGTCTTAAATCACCTGAATATGTTGCAATAACTACAAAATTTTACAGAAAATATATAGATCTAGTATGGCAAAATCAAAACCTTAGTAATGAAGAAATCTTAAAATTAATAAATAAAGAATTATCTATTAAAAACCCACAAACTAATTTAACTGATTTAGAAGAAATACTTCAAGTTTTTAATCGTGGTAATTTTTCAAATGGTCATTTGGATGAAAATCCAAATCAAAATTTAATTTTTAAAGAAAAATCTAACAATTCTGGATTTTACTTAGGAAAAGTAGAAAAAATAAATGCAAATAAAGGATATATCACATTAAAATTAGAAAATACAATTGCTATTGGTGATAAAATTAGCATAGATTCAAAAACATATACCATTTCAGAACTTATGGAAAATAAAAACAACATAAGAACTGCATTTAAAAATCAAACTGTTACAATTGGAAGAATTAAAGGTAATATAAAAAACAACATGAAGATTTTTAAATTAGAAAATAAAGTATTAACAGATTCTATCTCCCCTACCTTTTTACAAGACAAAGAATTTAAAAAAATTCCTTTAATTGCTTCTCTTTCTGTTTTAAAAAATGAACCTATTTCCATAGAAATAAAATGTAATAATGAAAATTCAATATATTATAATGAAAAAGTAAAAATTATCAGCGACATTATGCCAACTATTGCTAATAATAATCCAATTACGCAAGAAAAAATAAAAGAACAAATTTCTAAAACTGGAAATACAATGTTTTATTTTGAAAATATTAATGTAAATTTAGATGATAATTTATTTATACCTAAATTTAATATATTTAAAGAAATAAGAAGAATAGCAATAGAAAAACTACAAAATAATATAATAAATAAAGAAATCACTTCTCGTAATTTAATTTTTAAACCTATTATAAATCATAATTCGAATTATGATTGCACTACTTTAAAAATTTCTTTATTATTAAATATTATAAATAAAAATACTGATTACTCATCTCTTTATAATATTGATAAATTATATATTCCTTTAAAATACTTTCTTTTAAAAGAATATAAAAGTCAAATTTCTGCTTTATGTGAAAAATTCAATATTTTTATTTATATGCCAAATATCATAAAAGATAATATAAAAGTAAATTATAATATTTTAAAAGATTTTAATTTTAAAGGAGTTGTGATATCAAACATTTCTCAAATAAATCTTTTTGAAAAAAAAACAAATTTAATTGGTAATTATACTTTAAATGTTTTCAATTCACAAACTTTAAATTATTTAAAAAAATTGGGCATTAATGAATTTTGTATAACTCCAGAACTGAATGATAAAGATAGTAAAGAATTGCTAAATTCTTCTCCTATTTCATCAGAAATGTTAGTTTATGGAAAAATACCTTTTATGACAATGAATTATTGCTTACTTGGTTGTACAAATAAATGTTACAAAAATTGTAAAAAGCTATGTAAAACAAATAAAAAATTTTATTTAAAGGATAGATTGAATTTTAATTTTAGAATTGTACCAGACAGTTTTCTAGGAACTACTACTATTTATAATAGCAAAATAACTTCATTTGAATATTCAAAATTTAAAATAAATGTAGCTAGAATAAGTATTTTAGATGAATCAATTTCTGAAATTCAGAATATTATAAATACAGTAAG
Organism: uncultured Clostridia bacterium; assembly: GCA_947632835.1. GTDB lineage: Bacteria > Bacillota > Clostridia > TANB77 > CAG-508 > Scatovivens. The sequence continues at coordinate 404 of CANRQI010000081.1, read as the reverse complement.
AAATAACAAAAAATTTGAAGGCAATTCATATACACGGTCATTTTAATCAATAACAATTTTTAACACAGTCTATAAAATTATTACTAAAAAAATTTTACAGACTGTGTAACTTTTTATTCTTCTGGCATAAGCATAAATGAAGTTGCTATTCTTCTAGTTTTATGTACACCACTACCATCTACAGGGTCGTTTATTATTTTAGCATTTACTGCCATAGCACTAGAAGTTCCACCATCAAGTGCTGAAGCATTTACTGCACCATAATTTTGCATTATTTCTATTAAATCATTCATTGTAGCTCCCTTCATAGTAGCTCGTCTACCATCTGTAACTAAAAATAATACAATTCCATCTTCTCTCTGACCTATTGCAGTTCTAGGAGCTTGACCCCAACCACCATTACC
>CANRQI010000080.1 GCA_947632835.1 uncultured Clostridia bacterium | reverse complement strand
ATTCATTAGGATATCATATAATATCTAAAGAATTAAAGAATATTCCATTAGAAGAAATAAAAATTAATAAAGAAGAAGATGCAAAAGACATTGTTCTTAAGATTTGCAATAAATTTAAAGATCTTGTTGAAAATAATGCATTAGCCAAACTTTTATATGAGAAAAATGGGAAATTTAGAGGTGAAAAATCTGTACAGTTATTATTTTATGGAATATCCGATTCCTATTGTGAAGCTTTTGATGTAGATATTAGCCCGGAACTTAATTCTGGTAGAGGTAATATAGATTTTAAATATAGTAAGGGGTATAAAGATAGAGTTATAGTAGAAGTCAAGCTTACGTCTAATAGACAACTTATACATGGTATGAAAACACAAATAATGGAATATGCTAAAGCTGAAAAAACTAATCAGTTAGTTTATTTAGTAATAGATGATTTAAAGAATGAAGAAAAATTAAAGAAATTATATAATGAATACAATATAATGAAAAGTAAACCTGAATTAATAGTTGTTGATACAGAAATTAAGAAAAGTGCTAGTATATATTAAATTTGTGTATAGTCGTACTAGATAAATTTTTTAAAATTTGTTATATAATACTAAGAAAGGAGAGATAAATTGTGGATGAAAAACAAGAATGGATAAAAGATTATAAAGAATGTAATGACTATTTGAGAAACATTGATAGTCTAAATTATGATAGTTTATCAAATTTGGCATTAGAAAAGTATAATCATTGGATTTTAAAAGATAAAAAATATGTTATTAGTACAACTGTGGGTACTTTACCATCTAGAGATAATAGAGAAAAAGCTATAAATTCATTGGCAAATTTTAAGATAACACTTGAAAAAATAGCGATTATTAAATGTATTATATTTAATTAAATAAAAAAGTGCAATTTTAAGAATTTAAAGTACGAAATTTGCACTAAAAAAATGTATATTAAAATACAACTAATGCTATAAACATCCACCAATCAACTTTACTTCATCACAAAACCCATTCCTATAATACTTCTCATTCCAATAAGAAACATAATCCATAAAATTCTCATCCGGTTGTTCCAATTGTTTCTTAACATACTTCTTATTCTGTTCAGGGACATTCTTCAAAATTCTCTCAGAAATTTCATCAAAATAAATCCAATGCTTTTTATCTTTTGCACAGGTTAAAGCACCAATTTCGTCCTCTCTAAAATCTAACCAATCTTTCAAAATATCATCATTAACTTCTCTTAAATTACTCATAAAATAACCTCCATAAAAATTAAAATTTTTTAAATAAAAATATCTCTTACAAGAGTCAACTTTCTAAGAACAAATGTACTAAACCACTTGGGAAAAAGTTGGGAAAAAACTTCTCAAAAAATGCCCTAAAAATGCACAAATGTTCTATAAGCAAAAACTCTTGTAAGTATTAAAATACCAACAAAAACTCTAATTTTCTTAAAAGGTCAAAAAGCCGTAAACCGTCCCTCATAACCCGAAGCCCCTAAATTTGAGTCTTTTCCACAGCAACTAAAGAATTAAAAAGCATTTGCTTTTGTTTAACAATTTTTTGAAAAAATATCATATTTTGCTTATAGGTAGGGAGAAAATTGGTAAATCTAGTATTTAAATAATCAGCATATTGTGATACAATACAACAAAATATAAAAATATGTAAAAAAGGAAAAATAGAAATGATAATAAATACAGGAATGAGAACTGATATACCAGCTTTTTATTCTAATTGGTTATTAAATAGAATAAGAGAAGGTTATGTATATGTTAGAAATCCATATTATAAAAATCAAGTTACTAAATATATTTTAAATCCAAATGTTGTTGATTGTTTAGCCTTTTGCACTAAAAATCCACATCCATTAATTGCTCGTTTATCAGAATTAGATAAATATAAACAGTTTTGGTTTGTAACGATTACTCCTTATGGAATGGATATAGAGCCAAATGTACCAGATAAAAAGCAAGTAATTAGTGATTTTAAAAAATTATCAGAGCATCTTGGAAAAAAGGCAGTAGCAATTCGTTATGATCCAATATTTATAAATGAAAAATTTGATGTAAGTATGCATATTAAATGTTTTGAAAAATTATTAAATGAACTTAATGGTTTTACAGAGGATTGTACAATTAGTTTTTTAGATATGTATGAAAAAGTAAAAAGGAATGCACCTGATTTAAGACCACCAACAGAAAAAGAACAAATACAAATTGCAAAAGCATTTTCAAAAATCGGGAAACAGAATAATATTGTAATACATTCTTGTTGTGAAAAAGAATTCTTAAAAGAATATGATATAGATATAACAGGTTGTATGAGTAAAGGAATAGTTGAAAAAGCGATAGAAAATAAATTAAATGCACCCAAAAATAATAGCAAAAGAGAAGGCTGTGCATGCTTATTAGGAAATGATATAGGTATGTATAATACTTGTATGCACTTGTGCAAATATTGTTATGCGAATGCAAATTCAGGACTGGTAAAGGAGAATGTAAAAAAACATAATTCCAATTCTCCATTTTTAATTGGTGGAAGTGAAGAAGGCGACAAAATAACATATGCAAAACAAAAGAGCTGGAAAATAAATGAAGATGAACAGATTAGTTTGATATAAGATATAATTGAAATGTGAAAATTCATTATATAATTATTTATAACTTTCGATAAATAATGCTTTGGCAATATAAGGAATTACTTCATCATATTTATACCATCCTGAACTTTTACTATCATTTTTTCCACCATTAGGATTTGAAATATATACCATATCGTCATTGTCTGAAGCAAGTAGTACCATGTAGTGAGAAGCGGTTGTCCAACGGTTTTCATTAGGAGAATTCCAAACACAAATAAGAATTGGTCTATTTGTTAATAAATGCTTTTTTATATATTTTTTAGATAGGTGAGTAGAATCATAAAAAAAGCCACTAGATTGTATATTATAAGATTTTTCAAGTTCTGTGTTTAAAGTTTCATAATCGATTACGGGATAATATTTTTTTCTCAAATCTTCTGGAGTAAAATTTTTTCCATATCCACTTAAAATGATGGCTATGGACGTAATGCCACATCCTGATTTTTCCATCGTGTCATTCCAATATGTATTTTGGCTCCATGAAGCATTTCCGTTCTGTTTATATTCAATATAAGTTTTTTTATATGAATTGATGGTAGTAAAAGTGGTATAATAGCCATCTTTATTTGGTACTTCTTCTTGTCCTTTTCCAAGATAGTTTTTGTTATTATTTTGTTTTATAATTTTATATTCATTGTTGTTATGTTGAAAAATATAATTATTATTTTTTATAATATTTGATGGAGTTATTACATTTTTAACGAAAATGATTATAAAAATAATAAGTATTATAAACTTTTTAAAATTAAATTTTCCTTTTTGTTTTCTTTTCATAAATTTCCTCCAAAACATAATTAATATAAAAATTATATAAGAAAAAGTTTAAGAAGGAATTAATATATTATTAAATTTTTCTTAAATTTTATGGGAAAAATATAATACAAATTATAAAAATTTCATGTATTTGCTTTTTTTTAGTATAGAAAAATTATATAATAGTAAAAAAGGAGGATAAGTATGAGAGAGTTGAAAATAAATGGTATTTATAAACATTTTAAAGGAGATTATTACTTGGTTGTTGATGTTGCTAATAATTCTGAAACAAAAGAAAAATATGTTTTATATAGACAATTATATGGTGATGGTAGTCTTTGGATTAGACCATTAGATATGTTTTTAAGTGAGGTAGATCATGAAAAATATCCGAAAGTAGAGCAAAAATATAGATTTGAATTGCAGGAAATAAAAAGTTTACAGAATAAATAGAAAAAATTATACTTGAATATTAAATTGGTTAATAGTATAATAATAAATATTTAATATCATAGTGATAACTATTTAAAGGAGGAATTCTATGAAACGGGTGGTTCACTTTTTAAGAAACAAAGTTGAAATTGTTAACGATTGTGGTTGGAAACAAATAGTAGCTTTTATATTGGCTACGGTGCTGAGTATAATTGTATCTTTTGAAATATATCAGCATTTGGATTGCAAACCTGCCACACAGAGCGATTACGAAGATTTGGAAAACAAGTTGAGAGAAGTGGAGCATGATGATTTTAATTTGAATTCACTATTGAAGTTTGAATCAAACTGTGAAGTGAATATCAATATTACAGGAATCGTTTCAATTACGATTGAAAACAATAGGTGTAAAGCAACGGCTACATACGATTTAACAGGGCGGAATTTCGAGCGCTTATCTATGAATATGGAAGATAAATGTCCTAATGTAAGGGTTAGATTCCTTTATGCAGTTATTTTTATAATAGCATTTTTTGCATTTTTTTATAAAACCCTAGAAATAATATTTATATTTATGAGCTGGATGTTAAAAAAAGTGATTAGTGTAAAAAAATCTAAAAAATAATACGTTTCATAGAATGGTAGCTACGGTTGTGGCTACCATTTTCATAAAAAAATACTTGCTATTTTTTATTTATTAGTTAATTTTAAAGGAGAAAAAGATGGAATTAAAGTTTATTGGAACTGGGTCAATTGATGCTTTTCAATCTAGTGCATCATATTTAATTGATAAAGAAATTTTGATTGATATTCCGAATGGAAGCGTAAAGAAAATTAAGCAATTAGGAGAGAATATATTAAATATAAAAGTAATTATGATAACTCATTTACATGGGGATCATTTTGCAGATATTCCATTTTTTATGTTTGAAAAATATTTTAAAAAAGATAAGAATGAAACGAAAATATATTGCCCAAGGGGTACACATGATAAGGTTAAGCAATTATTTGAAGTTATATTTCCTGAAGATTATGATAAACTAATTCAAGAAATTAACATAAAATTTATTGAATTTGATGAATTAAAAAATCAAGAATTACTAAATAATATTTATGTAGATTCGATAAAAGTAGAACATGGAAATTGTAAACCAGCTTATGGTTATGTTATAAAGCAAGGTGAAAAATCTATTGGATTTTCAGGTGATAGCAAAATGTGTGAAGCTATTGAACATATTGTAAGTAAAAGTAATATTTCTGTATTAGATATGAGTACGGAAATAGGTAATGATGCACATATGGGAATAAATAATATAGAAGAAATTTGTAAAGAACATACTGAGAAAAAAATAATTGCAACGCATATACATGATAGAACTAGGGAAATAGCAAAATCTAAAAATATTAGTAATTTAATAATTCCAGATGATGGACAAACAATAAATATATAAAGAAAGAGGATATTGATGGAAAAATTAGAAGAAATTATAAAAGAAGCAAATTTGTGTTTAGGATGTAAATTAAAGCCTTGTAGTAAAGCTTGTCCTATGAATACAGACATACCTGAATTTATTAGTAAAGTAAAAGATCAAAAAATTGAAGAGGCATACAATATATTAATTCAAAATAATTTATTTAGTCATATTTGTAGTAAAATTTGTCCGCAAGAACAGCAATGTCAAGGTTCATGCGTGAGAGCCATAAAGTTTGAACCTACTAAAATAGGCAGAATAGAAAATTTTGTGAATGATTGGGCAGTTGAAAATAGTATAGAACCTAAAATCGAAATAAAAGAATGTGAAAATAAAAATGTAAAAGTTGCTATAGTTGGAGGAGGTCCTGCTGGTCTTTCTTGTAGTTATGAGCTTGCGAAAAATGGAATAAAAACTGTTGTATTTGAGAAAGAAAAAGAAATTGGTGGAATTTTGAATTATGGAATACCGGATTTTAGACTTGATAAATCTACAATAAAAAATATAGTAAAAAATTTAGAAAAGTTAGGTGTTGAATTTAGATTAAATTGTGAATTGGGAAAAGATATTTCTGTAAAAAAATTAAAAGCTGAATATGATTTTGTATTTATTGGAATTGGTGCTGAAATTTCAAGTATGTACAAGCTTTCAGATGAAAAATTAGAAAATGTTTACGATTCAGATGAATTTTTAAGAGCATATAATTACAAAAATTATGTAAAGAATTTAGGTAAAGTTATAGTTATTGGTGGTGGAAATGTTGCTATGGATTCTGCTAGAGCAGCTATACACATGGGTGCAAAAGAAGTATCAATTTTATACAGAAGAGATAAATCACATATGCCTGCAAGAGAAATTGAGCTTGAAGAAGCATTAGCAGAAGGAGTTAAATTTAAAGAATTAACAAGAGTAATTTCAGCTAATTCTGAAAATGGCAATATAAAAAGTGTGCATTGTATTGAAACTGAAATTATTGATGGAAAAGCGGTAGATGTAGAAGGAAAAGAATTTGATTATGATGCTAATACTGTAGTTTTTGCGATTGGTTTGAAACCTAATAAAGAATTAATTTTAAAAGAAGGATTAGCTGTTAATGAGTGGGGAGCTTTGGAAATAAATGAGAAAAATGAAACTTCAATAGAAAATGTTTATGCAGGTGGAGATGTATCTGATAATAAATCTGTTGTATGTAAAGCAATTGCATCAGGAAAAAAATCTGCTAATTCTATTTTGGGAAAAATATTAAAATAAAGAAAACACCTCTAAAAAAATTAGAGGTTTTTCTATTTTTGTTTTTCTTTTTCCTTTTGACTTTTAGTTTTTGGGATGATAACTTTTTTATTTAATTTTTTGTTCTCCTTTGGTCTTAATGTATTAATAATATCTCCAACATCTGAGAATTGTAAATTAGAATCATCACCAATTATAATTTTAATATCTTCATCATTTCCTTTTAACATTGTTTTTAGTCCTTTCTTAAAAAATATTGATTACATTATAATTATATCAAACATATATAAAAATGTCAATTTTTAATCCAGGTTTAAGACATGAAAAAATTTTTTCGTGTCTTAAATCCATTGCTATTACTTATTAATAAAGACTTTCAATATCA
>CANRQI010000079.1 GCA_947632835.1 uncultured Clostridia bacterium | reverse complement strand
TATATTTTTTTTCATATAAAAGTAAAGTGCATAAGTTTGGTACCTTTTAACTTACACACTTTATTTTACACTATCAAAAACAATTATTAGATTAAGTTTAATAATTGTTTTTTTATTAATGCTAAATTAAAAAGATGCCCTTTATTTCAGAGCACCTGTTTTTATTATTTATTCATAAATGTTTATTTACTTGTTGTATTAATTTTTCTCTTATAATTTCCTGATATAATTTTTGGTAAGTAAGTAATTATCTTATATACAGCAAGTTTGATTTTTTTACTCCATAAATAAGACCTTCTTAATTTTCTGGCAGTACCAATCGCCAAAGGTTCATCTTCTAAAACAGCTAATTCAGTAGAAACTTTTTCTAATGGAAAAATATAATTCTGAGAATCATTATTATCCCATTCGTCATTTTCATTTTTAAAACATAAATTAAAAGTTTCTCCTTCTTTTAATTCAACTTCTAATTGAAACCCTAAATCAGTTTTTTCCATTTCAACTTGATTTACATTATCCCAATTAATACCAAAACCATAGTGAGCATATACTTTTTCGTTGCCATCTTGAAAAAACTTACCTGTGTAAGATATTTTAACTGTACTATTTTCAATTAATTTGTCAGTATTAAAAAATATATTTTTTGTTAATTCCATTATTTTCATATCTCCTTATTTATCTTTTGCTTTTTACATTATAAACTTTTTTTTTACAATATTCAATACTTTTTTGTAAATTTTTTAAAAAAATTGTTACTACTATTTAAACTTTTAATTTTTTGATTATTTTTATTTCTTTATATAAATCGTCAATCTTTGATTTCCTTAAATTATAAGCATTAATGTATTCTTGTTCAATAGTCTCGAAATTTTCGACTGTTTCACCTTTTTCAAAGTAAATTTTCATATACTCATGAAAATACTCTTTTTTATTTTGACTTTTTGCATTTTGCATTTTATCATAGTATTTATGCAAAGTCTTATGTCTTTTAATATTATCTTGTAAATAATTTAAATAATCTTGTGTACAGGAAATTTCATAATAAATATCATCTAAAACGACTTTAATTAAAGCTTTAACAATTATAGGGTTATCTTTTCCAAGCTTAGCACTTTCTACTAATTTAGATAACGCATCAGAAGATTTAATCTGTTGACGAGGTTTAGTATTTTCAATAATTAATTTTAATGTATCTGAAATACCAATATGTGATTTATATTGTCTTTTACTTACAATAGCATCATATTCATCGGCTACTCTTATAATTTGACCTTCATATGGAATGTCCTTTTTAGTTAGACCTTTTGGATAACCAGAACCGTCAAGAGCTTCATGATGGTATAATGGGCCAGCATAATAAGGCCTTAATTTTTCATCTTTAAGACACATTTTATAACCAATTGTAGTATGAGTTTTCATTACTTCATACTCTTCGTCTGTAAGACGTTCTGGTTTTTGTAATATGTTTGATGGAATAAATAATTTACCAATATCATGCATATAAGCACATATTGTACAATATTCAATAAAGCCTTTATTACAATTTAAATATTCACATATTCTACAAGTTAAATTTGCAACATTCTCACAGTGTTGTCTAGTAAAAATATCTAAGCCACTTAAAGCATTTAATTGGTCTTGCATTGTTTTATCAAGATTATATGATTTAAGTGAAGTTCTATCATAAAAATCATAAACTTCTTTTTTCATATAGTATACCCTCCAATTAAATTATAATATAAAAAAATTGTTTATGCAATGTTTTTTATTGACTTTTGTTTTTATAGTATATATAATTACAAAAGAGGTGATGGTATGGCATTACGAATTATTTACGGAAAAGCGGGTACAGGAAAAAGTACATACATATATAATGAAATAAATGAAAAAATTAAAAATAAAGAAAATAAAAAAATATATATAATAACACCTGAACAATTTTCATTTACTGCAGAGCAAAAACTGATGAAAAACAAAAAATCTATTATAAATGCTGAGGTGGTTACATTCAATAGATTAGCATATAGGGTAATAAATGAAACAGGGGGAGTTATCAACACCAATCTATCCAATTGTGGAAAATCGATGTTAATATATTGGGTTTTACAAAACAAAAAAAATGATTTAATATTTTTAAATAAATCAAACGAAAATGTAGATTTATCTATGAGAACAATTACAGAATTAAAAAAACATGGCATATCAGTTCATACCTTAAAAGAAAAACAACAAGAAGTAAAAGATGAATATTTAAAATGTAAATTAAATGATATAATTTTAATTTACGAAAATTTTGAAGAAAAAATAAAAAATAACTATATAGATGAAACAGATTTACTTTCAATACTTGCAGAAAATATTGATAAAATAGATTTATTAAAAAATGCAGAAATTTATATAGATGAGTTTTCAGGTTTTACAGAGCAAGAATATTTAATAATAAAAAAATTAATTAAAATATCAGAAAATATAACAATAACTACATGTATAGATAATTTAGATTTTAATACAGACCCTAATACAGATATATTTTATCAAAATAAAATAACATTAAAAAAAATAATTAATTTAAATGAAGAAAATAAAAATATAAAATATATTAATTTAGAAAAATTATTAAGATTTAAAAATGAAGAATTAATTTATATTGAAAATTATTTATATAATAAAAAAATAAAGAAATATGCAAATGATGTAAAAAATATAAATTTATTTCTAGCAAAAAATGAATATTCAGAAATCGAAGAAATTGCAAAAAAAATAATTAAATTAATTAAGAAAGAAAATTATAGATATAGAGATATTTCAATAATAACAAAAAATATAAATAAATATTCTAATTTGGCGAAAGCAATTTTTAATAAATATGAAATTCCAATATTTATTGATGAAAAAAGAGAATTAAATCAAAATATAGTAGTACAATATGTTTTATCTATTTTAGAAATATTTATAAAAAACTATTCATATGAATCAATATTTAATTATTTAAAAACAGGTTTCGTAGATGTAGAAGAAAATGACATTTTCAAATTAGAAAAATATTGTTTAAAATACGGAATAAAAAATAACAAATTTAAAAAAGATTTTATTTATGGAATTAATGAGAAAAATAAAGAAGAAATTAATTATTTAAATGAAATTAGAAAAAAAATAATTAATCCATTAATAAATTTAAAAAATAAAATAAATGAAGAAAAAAATATAAAAAAAATAATTACAGAAATTTATTCGTTTTTAATTAACGAAAAAATAGAAAATAAATTAAATAAAAAAATAAAAGAATTAAAAGAAAATAATTTATTAGATTTAGCAAAAGAATATGAAGAAAGTTATAAAATTTTAATTAATATTTTTGATGAGATGGTTTTAATATTTGGAGAAGAAAAAATAACATTTGAAAAATTTGCTGAAATATTAAAAATTGCATTAAAAAATAGTGGACTAGGAAAAATACCGGGATTTCAAGACCAAGTCATAATGGGAGATACAGAAAGGTCAAGAAGTCATAAGGTTAAGGCTACTTTTATTATAGGGTTAAATGATGGAGTATTTCCAAGTATTAATAGAGATGAAGGTTTTCTAGATGATAATGATAGAAATATTTTAAAGAAAGAAGGAATTGAACTTGCAAAAGGAACACTTGAAAATTTATATGACGATAATTTTAACATTTATAAAGCATTTACAACAGCAGAAGAAAAAATATTTTTATCTTATTCTTCATCAGATTCAGAGGGAAAATCACTTCGAGCATCATCATTAATCTTAAAAATAAAAAAAATATTTCCTAAATTAATTGAGGAAAGTAATTTAATTTTAGAAAAAAATAATTTAGAAATAATTAATGAAAAAAAATTATATGAAGATTTAATTTTAAAAATTAACAAAATAAAAAATGGAGAAAAACCTCAAAAATTATTTTATATTATTTTTGAATATTACAATAAAAATAAAAAATATAATAATTTGTTAAATGAAAATATTAAATATATTAATTATAATTTTAATGAAAAAATAAATAAAAAAAATATTGAAAAAATATATAATAATAATTTAAATACGAGTATTTCTAAATTAGAAAAATATAATTCTTGTCCTTATTCATATTTTTTACAATATATTTTAAAATTAAAAGAAAAGGAAGAATTAAAAATTCAAAATATTGATACAGGTACTTTTATGCATGATATAATTAATGAATTTTTTAAAGAAATAAATAATAAAAAAATAAAACTAGAAAATGTAGAAGATAAAAATATAGAAGAAATAACTCAAAAAATAATAGAAGAAAAATTAAATAATAATCAAAATTATATTTTTACATCAACAGCTAAATATAAATTATTAATTACTAGATTAAAAAGAATAATTAACAAAGCATTAAAATACATTGTTCAAACAGTAGTACAGAGCGAGTTTGATGTAGAGGGTACAGAGGTAGAATTTGCAGAAAAAGGGAAATATACGCCTATTGTTTTAAATTTAGATGATGGAAAAAAAGTAGAGATAACAGGGAAAATAGATAGAATAGATTTAGCTAAAGATGATAACAATAAATATGTAAGAATAATTGACTATAAATCTTCTATAAAAAATATTGACTTTAGCGATATATATGCAGGACTTCAATTACAATTAATTACATATATGGATGCAGTATGTGAAAAAGAAGATTTAATACCAGCTGGAATATTATATTTTAATTTATTAGAGCAAATAATTAATTCTAGTAAAAAATTAAGTGAAGAACAAATAGAAGAAAAAATAAGAAATAATTTTAAAATGAAAGGTTTAATATTAGCAGATGTTAAAGTTGCTAAAATGCACGACAAAAATTTAGATAGTGGTTCATCAAAATTAGTACCAGCTTATATTGACAAATCGGGAAATTTAAGTCAAAACAAAAGTAGTATTGCAACAAAAGAAGAATTTACTAAATTACAAAATTATATAAATAAAACAATAAAGGAAATTGCAAAAGAAATATATAATGGCAATATTGAACAAAAGCCATATTACAAAAATAAAAAAACACCATGTCAATATTGTACCTATAAAGTAATGTGTAATTTCAATTCAGGTATTTGTGAGAATAATTACAGATATATAGATAAATTAACAAAAGATGAAGTTTTGGAAAAAATTTAACTAAATGTAATTTTAAAATCGCAAAGTGGAAAGGAATGAGTTTTTAATGGATTTATCAAATGAACATGTAATTCATATTAAAGGTGAAGATTGCGAATATTTGCAATTTAGAAAACTATTGCAATATTCAGATATAATAAGTCATGGTTATGCAATTGGAATAGATAAAAATTATAGAACGGCAAGAGCGGGAGATAAAAAAATTACTTCAGAAGAATACAATTTAGCAGTTGCGAGTTACAAAAAAATATGTAATGAATTAGATTTAAATTATAACGATATAGTAAAAACAAATCAAAATCATACAGATAATGTAAGAAAAATAGAAGAAAAAGTATCAAAAGATAAGCCTGATTTTTCTGTTTACAAAGAAACAGATGGGCTTATTACAGATAAACCTAATTTAGTATTATCTACAACAAATGCAGACTGTATTTTATTATTTTTATTTGACCCAGTTAAAAAAGTTATTGCAAATGTTCATTCGGGTTGGAAAGGAACCCTGCAACGTATTTCCGTAAAAGCTGTGAAGAAAATGCAACAAGAATATGGATGTAATCCAATTGACATTATTTGTTGTATGTGCCCAAGTATTAGAAAATGTCATTTTGAAGTAGATGAAGATGTATACAAAATGTTTAATGATGAGATTAAAGATTTAAAAGAACTTGATGATATAATTACAAAAACAGGAGATAAATGGCATATAGATACGATTTTAATAAACAGAATAATATTAAATCAAATGGGATTATTAAAAGAAAACATTATAGATAGTGGTATTTGTTCAGTATGTAATAAAGATATAATTCATTCATTTAGAGCAGAAGGAGAAAATTACGGATTAAATACAGCAATAATTAGTTTAAAATAAATGGAGGGAAGAATGATAAAACCAGTTAAGTTAAAATTAGGTGATACAATAGGAGTTTGTGCACTATCAGACCCACTTATGGAAGAAGAAATTCAAGAGTTAGAAGATGCAAAGAAAAAAGCCGAAGAAATGGGATTTAAAATTAAACTTTCAAAAAATATATTTTCAAATACAAATGGATATAGTGCAACAGCGAAAGAACGAGCAGATGACTTAAATGCTTTATTTAAAGATACAGATGTTAAAATGATATGGTGTGCACAAGGTGGAGAAAATTCAAATTCTTTATTTGAGTATTTAGATTATGAAATGATAAAAAATAACCCTAAAATTATTTGCGGATATAGTGATATTACATCTATTACAAATATTATATCAGCAAAAACAGGATTAGTTACTTTTAGTGGTATGAATTTTAAGGGTATTGCAACAGCAGAAACAGATTATAGTTTAAAAGAAGCTCTAAAAAGATTTGTAGATGGAAATTTAGAACTTGGAATAAAAGAAGATAAATATGAATGCCTAAAAGCAGGATTTGCGGAAGGAGAACTCATTGGAGGAAATTTAAGTTTAATCAAAAATTTGACATGTGGTAAGTATAGTGTTGACTTTACTGATAAGATTGTATTTTTAGAAGAGCTAGGGATAGAGGCAATGCCTGCATTAGTAAGCAATTATTTGTATTTTATGAAACAAAACGGAGTATTTAATAAAATCAAAGGTTTATGGTTAGGAAATTATGAACATGAATCAGGTATATCCTTAGAAAAAATAGTATTAGATACTATTGGAGAAGAATATACATTTCCAATAATAAAATCTAATAATTTTGGACATATCGATACAAAGACAGTTATTCCTATTGGTGTAAAAGCGAAGATTGATACATCGGCAGAAATAAAAATTCAGTTAATTGAAAATTGTGTAAATTAGTTCAGGACTAAAGATTAAATAATTTTTCGAGCAAAAAGATATCAAAAATATGCAAAATATGATAAAATAAGCATAT
>CANRQI010000078.1 GCA_947632835.1 uncultured Clostridia bacterium | reverse complement strand
CAGCCAAAAAGATAGCTGCAGCCTTAAATGAAAATGGAGATGTAGAAGTACTTTTAGATGAATTGGATACAAAAGTTCCAACATTTATTACATATACTTCCGAAAATGGTAATGAAATGGAACTAGTTGCAATAAAAGATTCTAGTAATAATATAGATATTGCTTTTAGTACATGTCAAGTTTGTAATGGTTCGCCTAAAGCATATTTTGTATGGCAAAATAACAAATTAGTATGCGAAAATTGTGGAAATGTTTTTTCATTAAATACAATAGGACAAAGTTCAGGAGGATGCAATCCTATGACTATACCAGATAGCCAAATGACAAAAACAGAAAATGGAATACAAATTAGCAAAGTATTTTTGAGTGAGAATGAAAAGTTATTTGCAAATATAGAAAAACATTAAATAAAAGGACAAAGTAGATATGAAGGAAAAACTTAATATTAAAGTTAAGGGAATGTTTTGCACAGGATGTGAAACAAGAATTAAAAACGCACTACTTAGTTTAGATGGAATCTTTGAAGTGACTGCAAGTTATGCTAATGGAGAAGTAAAGGTAACTTATGATAAAAATTTAATATTGCCAAAAGATATAGAGAATAAAATTACAAATCTAGATTACGAAATAGTAAAAGATAATGAGCAAAAAGAAAACAACTTAACAACTATATGTATATTAGTTATTTTAGTAGCATTATACATAATATTTAATCATTTAGGATTGCTAAAAATATTTAACATTTTTCCTACAATCGAATCAACAATGAGTTATGGAATGATTTTTTTTGTTGGACTACTTACTTCTGTACATTGTATAGCTATGTGCGGAGGAATAAATTTATCGCAAAGTATAGTAAGTAACAAAAATGGAGCTAAAATAACTATATCAAATTTAGAATATAATTTTGGTAGAATTATTTCATATACAATAATTGGTGGAATTGTACGGTGCTATAGGTTCAGTTATTACTTTAAATGGCATATTTAGAGGAATAGTTGCAATTATTGCGGGATTAGCAATGATTGTGATGGCAATAAACATGCTTGGAATATTTCCTAAATTAAGAAAATTTAATATTAAAATGCCAAAGGGAATTATTAATATATTAAATAAAAGTAAAAAGGGAAGATCATCTTTTTATATTGGACTTGTAAATGGATTTATGCCATGTGGTCCATTACAGGCTATGCAAATTTATGCTTTATCTACTGGTAGTTTTATTGGTGGTGCAATTTCAATGTTATTATTTGGTTTAGGAACATTTCCTCTAATGCTTGGGTTTGGTCTTGTTGCAAGCAAGCTAAACAAAAAATTTGCAAAACAACTACTAAAAATATCAAGTATTATAATATTTGTTTTAGGAATTTCTATGCTTGGAAATGGACTAGCAATGTCTGGAATTAGTATGAATGTTGCAAGTGATAGTTATGAAAATATGGCAGAAATAGTTGAAGATTATCAGGAAATAACAACCTATGTTGACTATGGTAGTTATGAAAGTATAACGGTAAAAAAAGATATTCCTGTAAAATGGCATATTATAGTTCCAGAAGGTAAGTTAAATGGATGCAACAATGAAATAATAATTCCTAAATATAATATTAGCATAAAACTTAATCAAGGAGAAAACATAGTAGAATTTATCCCAAATGAAAGTGGTAATATTCCATATTCTTGCTGGATGGGAATGATAAAAAGTAATATTAAAGTAATAGAGTAAGAGATAAATGATACAAATTCTTGAAGATTACGTTCAAGAACATTATGAAAAAATGGCTATGAAATATGGTAATATAGGATTTGGTATAATTTATGAATAATATTACTAATATCAAAAAATAAGTTAAAACCACCATATTAAAGATATAAGAGAAATATGGTGGTTTTTTATGCAACACTAATGATATTAGTAATTTTCAATCTTTAATTCGGGATGATTTTTCTTATAATCGCTTAAATATTCATTATCTAAATCTATAAGTTCTATTTTAAAATAGTCAGGTAGATTATTCAATTTTGAATTATATAATTCCTCTAATGTTTTATATTGTTCTTTATCATAATATATAATTAATCCTTTTTCTTTCTCATCTTCAAAAGAAGATCCTGTATAATTCCATATTTGAATATGATGTTTTTCATTGTTTAAATAAATATTTAAGTTTGCAGATGCTTCTAGTTTATTTTCGATTGAAAAGTTTAATTCTTTTTCTAAATATTCTTTTAATGTTTGTTCATCAACAACGTAATAAAAACCATGAAATAGTTTATCAAAAAATCCCATATAAATTCCACCTTTCTTATTTTTTGAATTATAAATTTTTCTTTCTTAGTATAAAATATATTTTTATGTTATCAAATTTGAATATTACTGTCAATAATAAATATTTAAGTTTCGGTGTTTTTTTGAAGAATATTAAAGTTACAAAAATATATGTTTTATGAAGTTGTTTCGTGGGGACCGACTAGCTACAGTCTGTTAAATTTTATGTTTCACAGAACTTTTAAATTTTACAGACTGTGCGTATGTTGGGAGAACGAATAAAACATATATTTTCTTAACTTTTATATATTATTAAAAAATACCAAAACTTAAAAAATGAAAAGAGTAAATATTTTTAATATAATAATAGACAAAAATAATTTTGTGATGTATACTATAAATGTAATGAATAGGAAGATTATGGTTTATATGATTTTTAAGTGTAAAAAATAAATGCTAAGGAGAAAAATTATGAATCAAAAATTGATTAAAATTATAGTAGTTTTATTTGTAATAATTGTTGTTATAGTTGGAGTTTGTGCTTTTATTTTTAATCGTGAGTCAGCTCCAGATGAAACAGAAGAACTTAACAAAATGAGTATAACAATTAAAGGTTATACTATTGATATTGCTTCAAAAGAAGTAGGTCATTCATCAAGTGAATCATATTTTAGTACTTCATTCAATATAATAGATGATAATAATTATACAAATACATATAATGTTGAGTTTGTTGATTTAAAATTATCATCAGAAAACACTTCTGATGGTAGTATAACTTATGATATTGCTAGACCAGAAGAAGTAACAATAAATGGTAAAGAATTTAATTATTATTTAGATGATTCTGAAGAATATTCTACAAGTGCTACATTATATTATATAATACCAGATGGATCATTGACTATTAAAGTATATGGTGGAAGTGTATTTGATTCTAACGGTGATCAATTGAAAAGATTAGCATTCGTAAATAAAGAAGTTTTAGAATCAAAAGAATTAGCAGAGGTATTAAATTTCACTATAAAAAAGAAAGATAATGGAAAAGAAAGTGAAACATCAGCTGATATTGAAGGGGAGGCAGAAATAATATTAAATCAAAAAACAGATATTAATGCATTAAAGAAAGTAAAAATATCTGGAACAGATGATTATTTTTCAATAACAGAGAAATTAAAAAATACATTTCCACAGGGTGATGGAAATGTAACTGTTTCTTCTGCTATTGTAATACCTTATAAATTTATCATAGATGGAACTGAATTTTAAGGAATAATTACAGTTTTAATAAAAGAAAAATAGTTGGGTTTATAATACAGAAATATATTTTATAAGTATTGTTGATATAACTCCTATTATAAATAATCCAATTATTATTATAAATTTTGAGTTTTTAGATATTTTTTTACTGAAGATGGCAAAAATTCCTAATACAAATAATATAATTAGAACCCCTATATTAAAACCTTCTTCATTTGTAATATTATTACTTTCTGGTGGTGGACCATATACTGCTGGTTGCTCTACCATACTTGATAATTTTTCTATATTTGCATTTTTCAAATTATTGTACCTCCTTCTAATATTTGATTTAAGCATAATTTAGGTTTATTATTTTGAAAATCCCATGAATGTAGGGAATCGCCTCTGCAATATTTCCAATTTTCACATTTTGCGCATTCCTTACATTTTAATTTGTCTAAATCTCTAAACCAATTAAATTTATTTTCCCAAATATCAATGAAATCATCTTGCTTTACATTACCTTGTATTAGTTCTTTTTTCCTTTCAACATTAGGACATACGTATATATCTCCGTTATACAAAATGCTTGCAGTTGTATAACCGGCCATGCAAAAAAACATATTTTTTCTTATTTCTTTTTCAAACTCCATTCCTACAAAATGAGCACATCCATATGTTATTTCAAAATTAGATTTATTTCTTTTTTCTTTTATAAAATTTAATAAATATTTATAATCATCTTTGTCTAATGCTAAATTACTATTGTCATTTGCTCTTCCAATCGGATCCATATTTATTACTCTCCAAGAATCAACTTCTAAATCCTCCATAACTTTGTATAATTGTTCTAATTCGTTTATATTTAATTTGTTTACAACTGTGGTTATTTGAAAGCAATGTAAAAATTTATCTTGCTGAAGTTTTCTAATATTTTTGATTACTTTTTTATAAGAATTTTTAACTCCTCTGAACTCATCATGACTTGTTTCTAATCCATCTATGCTTATAGACATTGTTGCAAGTTTGGTATCCTTCATTTTTTGTATTATTTCATCATCAATTAACATACCATTTGTTGTAATTCCCCAATGAAAGCCTAAATCAGATGCGAACTTCATTACTTCAAATAAATCCTGTCTTACTAATGGTTCTCCACCAGTTACATTTATTAAAATTTTACTGGTATCATATTTATCTGCTATACTTTTAAATGTATTTTTTATTTGCTCAGTTGTAAGTTCATTTTGTAGTTGTATATTTTCACCTGCTCTGCTTCCACAATGTTTACATTTTGCATTGCATCGTAATGTTGTTTCCCAAAATAAATTGTAAAGTACAGGATGTTTAGACAATTTTACTTTATTTTTGTATGTTAGTTCAGCTTCTCCATATTTCATTATTTCTTTTATCATGTCTAAAACAATTCCTTCCAAATTTTTATAAATTAAGAATAACATATAAAATTATTTTTTTCAAGTTTAAATTTATCCTAATAAAAAAAGGAGAAGAATATTTGTGAATAACACAATAAAATATAATGATAAATTAAATGCTATTGGCAATGTTATAAAAGAATATAGAATTAAAAATCATTTAACGCAAAAAGAATTATCTGAAAAAATGCAATTATTTGGAATTGATTTAAACAAAAATTCATTGCAAAAAATTGAGCGAGGGGATAGAGTTATAAAAGAATATGAATTAGCAGCATTTTCGATAATATTTAAAATTTCTTCAGATGAATTGTTAAGTGAATGTATAAAAAAATATAAAAATTAACTATTAAAGATATATAGTTAATTTTTTTGTTTTTTTGGAAGGCTTTAGTGTCCTAAAACCCTTATAAATACTGAAAAAAACGGATTGACAAAAAATGATTTTTTATGATACAATAATTAAAATTTATAAATGAATAATATGGGAATTTGGGGGGATTTTATGAAAGGAAAAAGAGCCAAAAAATCAAAAAGGTTTTTAAAAACATCAAGAACTTCAAAATTTATATATATAGTAATTTTATTAGTAATAATTGCAATTGTTTGCTATAAGGTTAAAGCAACTTCAATTGTTAAATCTGCTAATTTACAAGGTGAAGTTACTGCAAAAATAAATGATACAATTAATGTGGATAAACAAGAAGCAGCAACAGTTTCTGAAATTAATGACACAACTGATGAAGATAAGAAAAAAGTATTAACAGATGAAGATTATATTTATTTATCTGATATGGAATATACTGGGCAATCTAAAACTGGTTATGGGAATATTCAGAAGAATAAAAATACTGATGGAAATACTATAAAATTGAGAAAAGATGGAGAAGTTGTTTCTTATGCTAAAGGTATGGGATTCCATGCAAATGGTCAATTAATTTATGATATTTCTCAATATTCTAATGAATTTACTCGTTTCATAGCAGATATTGGAATTGATGCATCAAGACCACAAGTTGCTAGTATAAGAGTTAAGGTGTCTGTTTCAGATGATTTAACTAATTGGGAAGATTTAAAAATTGATAGATCTGATGTAACTATAAAATCAGCTGATGAATGTATTAAAGTTGATGAAAATATTAGTGGAAAAAAATATTTAAGAATAACGGCTAATCAGGCTGATAATGGAAATGCTAGCGACCATTGTGTTTTAGGTGATGCTAAAATTGCAAAATCAAATTATGATTCTAAAAATGAATTATATAATGGAATAAAACCAGTAGCAGAATATGACAAAGAAATAAATTCAAGTGTGATTACTGCTAGTAATATTGATTATAGCAAAGATACAGAAAATATTTATCAAGATGTAGAAAGTGCTTATAATGCAAATATTGATAAAATAAAAGTAAGAGAATTTGTTAGTAAATTTGGATATTGGAGCCTTCAAAATTATTATAAAAATGAAAAATCTAAAAATGCAATTGATTGGATTTTAAGTGATAAAAATATTCTAGAAATGGTTATTGAAGTTGGAGAAATTTCAGATGGTAATACATTTTTAGAAGTTTTAGGAGCATTACATACTGAATGTGCAGATTGTTTAAAAGATGCAAATAATAAAAATGTTTATGAAAAAATGATGGTTGGTTTATCTGCTGTGTATAGTACAGATTATATGTCAATGGCTACAGGTTTTGGAATAGTAAAACCAACTTATGATTTTGTTGAACGTTTTAATTTAATGAAGAATTTACTTAATGGTTATACAGCTAAAGATGGAAAAGTTTATAAATTTCAAAATTCAGACCAATTCAAAAAACTACATGTTGATTTAATTCGTAATGTTATGAATGTTGGTTTAAGAAATGATGAAATTCTTTGGATGAATTATCATTCTACAACAAAAGATGAAAAAAATAAGTTTAATTGTCATGCTTATTTATCTTATAGAACTCCTGTATATAAAAGCGATTATTATGATAAAGCTTTTGAAAGTTTTTATGATGGAAAATATAATTTGCTTAATTTTGGAGTTCCATTTGCAGATGGAAAAATTAATAGAGAATGGATGATAATTGATAATGGTGGTGTATGTTGGAATATTTCTCGTGTAGGTCAGGCGGTATATAAATCAAATGGTGTTCCAGCAGTTGGTTTATATCAACCAGCACATGAGTCATTTATGTATTATACTGAAAATGAGCAAGGCCAAGGTTTATGGAAAATGCAATATAATG
>CANRQI010000077.1 GCA_947632835.1 uncultured Clostridia bacterium | reverse complement strand
ATAATGATAAAGAATTAGCTTCAAGAAAAGCAATGGAATATTGGGGACCTGTAGATTGGTATAATGGTGGAATGGAGCATACAACTCTTCATTTATTATATTCAAGATTTTGGCATAAATTTTTATATGATATTGGTGTTGTTCCTACTAAAGAGCCTTATGCAAAGCGTACATCACATGGAATGATATTAGGCTCAAATGGCGAAAAGATGTCTAAATCTAAAGGAAATGTTGTAAATCCAGATGATATAGTTAGAGATTTTGGTGCAGATACATTGAGAGTTTATGAAATGTTTATGGGACCATTTGACCAAACAGCTCCATGGTCTATGGAAAGTATTCGTGGAGTTGGGAAATTTTTGGATAGAGTTTGGAATATGCAAGATTTCTTAAAAGATGGTGATGAATATTCTCCAAAATATGAAAAAATGATGCATAAAGCAATTAAAAAAGTAACTAATGATATTGAAGAAATGAAATTTAATACATCTGTTGCATTATTTATGACAATGGTAAATGAATTTGTTAAGAATAGAGAAATTAACAAAGCAGAATATAAAACATTTTTGCAATTATTAAATCCGTTTGCTCCTCATATAACAGAAGAATTATATCAGAGAATTGGAGGAGAGCAAGAAATAAGTCAAACACCTTGGCCAAAATATGATGAAGCTAAAGTAATTGATGATGAAATAGAGTTGCCAGTTCAAGTTAACGGAAAATTAAAAGGTGTAGTTACAATTTCAAAGGATTGTGAAGAAGCTGAAATAAAAGAAAAAGTTCATAAATTAGAAGCAATTGAAAAAATATTAAGAGAAAAAACTTTAGTTAAAGAAATTTATGTAAAAGGTAAAATTTTTAATATTGTAGTTAAATAAAAAATTGGTTTGTAAAAAATGAGATTTGAAATTAATTTATTCCAAATCTCATTTTTTAATATTATTAAATTTATTCAGTTATATTATTATAGCTAAATTCATTTATTTTCCATGAATTTCCGTCTTTAATAATTTCAAAATTATCTGAAATTTCATAAGTATCATTATATTCTGGATCCTCTGAACTAAAACTTTTTCTAAATGTTCTAGTTGCTGTACATGAAATTGAATTGTCTGTTTCTTTTATATTAGTAAATTTTATATTTTTAAGATATTCTGCAATGTTTATATCTCCAGCTTTGATGTAAACTTGATTATCTCTAAAAACAAGTAAATCCATTTCTTTTTTGTAAGTATCTAAAGCGTTTTCTGTGTAAATAGATGTTAGTTCGTCAAAATTTTCTACTAGGACTTCATCAGCTTCATATAATTCTTCATAATCATATTTTATATTATAAACTTCGAATGTATTTTTCATTTCTGTATAGTATATACTAAGTGTATCTTCTGGTTTAACATTTAAGTATTTACAAGAAGTGATGTGATATAAATTAGTTTCAGTGTCAAATTCAATGGTAAATAACATTTCTGATAATTTATCTTTATTATTTAAAATTTTTTGTTTATAATCTTCGTTTGCGTCTTTAAATGTAGCAATAGGAGTTGAATTTTCAAAATTTAATTTGTAATCTGAAATATTATATATTTTAAATTTGTTACTAGGAGTATTGCCTAAAAAATCGGGATATATATAATAAGAAACTAATGTTACTTCAAAAGTATTATTTTTTTCTTCAATTTTTTCGATTTTATAATCAATATATTCTTCTACATCATAGGCTGTGGGGCCAAATTTATTAGTGTTTTCATCGTAAAGCATATAGTCATTATTTTTGGGAGGAGTTAGTTTGAAATTATCACCATATAAAAATTTTGAAATTCTTAAAATTTCATCATAAGTATAATCAGCAAATTTTGAATTTCTCTTTTCATTTTCGGGTATACTCCATAAGTATGTATTTATGTTATCCCAAAGCCAGTTGGAGTCAGCATTATTGATATTATTAAATTCAGGAATTAAATGATATTTTCCATAAATGTTTGAAATATAAGTTTCTAATGCTGTGTAATTATCATTAGATTTTTTACTAATAAAAATAAAGACTCCAAAAGCAATTGCAATTATTATAACAAAACAAATTATTATTTTTACATATTTTTTCATATTAATTTAATTCCTTTCTCATTTTGCTTGTATAGTATACATAGTTTTAATAAAACTATTTTATATGAATATGTATTTTATGTCAAATAAAACTTAATACAAGTTTTGTCTTAAATTTTTTTATTAGTATTGACAACAAATTATAAAATTTTATATAATAAACTTAAAATTTTGGGGTAAAAAAGAAAATAAAAAATAAATTTGACATAAAAAAGAAAGGAATGATATAAATATATGAAAAACCTTTTAGGATGTAATCAATTAAATAAAGAAAATTTAATTGAATTGTTGGATTTAGCTGAAAAAGTTAAGAGAAATCCAGAACAATATAAAAATGCGTTAAGCGATAAAATAATAGCAGTAATGTTTTTTGAACCAAGTACTAGAACAAGAATGTCATTTGAATCAGCAATTTTAAGACTTGGTGCGAGAATGATAGTTACAGAAAATGGTAAAACAAATTCTTCTTCTACAAAGGGAGAATCATTAGAAGATACAGTTAGAGTTATAAATGGGTATGCAGATGCTTTAATTATGCGTCATTCATTAGATGATTCTGCTGAGATTGCTCAAAGTGTAGCTACAATACCAGTTATAAATGGAGGAAGTGGTAAAAAAGAACACCCAACACAAGCTTTGCTTGATATATTTACAATTAAAGAAAAACGTGGAAAGATAGATGGTTTAAAGCTATGTATTTTGGGTGATTTAGTTTATGGAAGAACAACACATTCGTTATTACAATTAGTTAGTTTATATGATAATGTTGAAGTTTATGGTCTATCTAAAAAGGCTTTAGAATTACCACAAAAATATATTGATATGTTAAGTGAACGTGGAGTTAAGTATAATAAATGTAATAGCTTTGATGAAGTTCCTAAAGATATTGATGTATTGTACCATACAAGAATACAAAAAGAAAGATTCGAGGAAGATTTAGGAAATGAAGAATTTGTTATTAATAAGAAAGTTTTAAATCAATTTTCAGAAAATACAATAGTTATGCATCCACTTCCAAGACTTGACGAAATTTCAACTGATATTGATGATGATGAAAGAGCAATGTATTTTAAACAGGCACATAATGGTGTACCAATTAGAATGGCTGTTTTATTGAAAATTTTTGGGAGAGATTAATTATTTTAAATTGGGGATTTTATTAATTTTTATTTAAGGAGTACAAATGTTTAGAAAAATATTAAATAGAACTTTAAAAATTATTGCGATACTATTAGTATTAATAATATTAATTTTTACAACGATATTTTTGATAGAATTGAAAAAAACAAATGGAGATGCTAAAAAAGCAACAATGCAAGTTTTACAAAAAGTAGCTAATACAGTAGTTGATCAAAAACCAATTTATTTTTTGTGTTTAGGAATTAGTACAGACATGGGTCAAAGCTTAACAGATACAATTATTTTAAGTGGTTATAATCCTCAAACTCAAAAAGCATTTATGCTTTCAATACCTAGAGATACTTTTATTGGAAAAAATATAAATAAAACTACAGCAGATGATAAGATAAACTCATTATATTCTATAAGCCCAGAAACTACAGTGCGTGCAGTAGAAGAACTTACTGGTATAGATATTGATTATTATGTTACAGTTAGAACAGAAACTTTAATTCAAATTGTAGATCTTATAGGTGGGGTAGAATTTAATGTTCCTCAAAATATGAATTATGATGATAAATCACAAAATTTGCATATACACTTGAAAAAAGGTTTACAAGTATTAGATGGAGACAAAGCAGAGCAATTACTAAGATTTAGAAAAAATAATAACAATACAACTTATGATTCTGAATGGGGAAAAGATGACTATGGAAGAATGAGAACACAAAGAGAATTTATTATGCAAACAGTTTCACAATGTCTAGAAAAGATGAGTTTAGATAAAATAAAAGATTTGATAAAGGTTGTTTTTGATGGAGTAGAAACAGATTGTTCTCTATCTTATGTACTTTCATATTTAACTTATGTATATGATTTTGATATGGATAATTTAATTATGGAGCAATTACCAGGGGAATCAACTTTTACTAAAAATGAAGTATGGGTATTTGAACATGATGAAGAAGCTACAAAAGAATTGGTTAGTGATATCTTAATGAAATTTAATAATAAAACTCCAAATAATGAGATGGTTAATGAAATAGAAAATACTGTAGACAGTGAAAGTGAAAATGTAATACCAGAAAATATCGAAACTTAAAAAATTTTGTTATTTACTGTTGACTTTATTTGAATAATTAATTAAAATAACATCAAAGAAAAAGGAGGTATTATGTCTGGAAAAAAAAGTGTAGTAAAAAACTACATGTATAATTTAACTTACCAAATACTAATTTTAATACTTCCTTTAATTACAACTCCTTATTTATCAAGAGTTCTTGGGGCTGAAGGAGTTGGAATTTATAGTTTTACATATGCAATAGTAACATATTTTGTGTTATTTGGTTCTCTACGGAATAGCTTTATATGGGCAAAGAGAGATAGCTTATGCTTATAATAAACCAACTGAAAGAAAAAAAATATTTTTAGAATTAATTTTATTCAGATTTATTACTATTGGAATTGCTGTTTTAATATATTATTTTTGGTTTGTGCGTGGTAAAGAGTATCAAACTTATTATTTAATATTGATGATTGAACTAATAGCAGCAGGTTTTGATATAAGTTGGTTTTTTCAAGGAATAGAGGAATTCAAAAAAACAGTTACTAGAAACATATTAGTTAGAGTAATAAGTGTTACATTAGTATTTGTTTTAGTAAAAAGTTATAATGATTTATGGAAATATATTTTAATATATTCTTTAGCAGATTTTCTAGGAAATTTATTGCTATGGGTATATTTACCTAAATATTTAAAAGGTGGAAAAGTAGGTAAATTACAGATTAAAAGACATTTTTTACCAATACTTTTATTATTTATTCCACAGGTTACTAATAAAATTTATAATTTATTAGATACAACTATGCTTGGAGCTATAATTTCAAATAAGCAAGAAACAGGATATTATGAACAAGGGCAAAAGGTTATTAGGCTTTTACTTACAATTGTAACTTCTTTGGGAGTAGTTATGGTTCCTAGAATGGCTAGTACATTTGCAAGTGGTAATAGAAAACAAATAAATGCTTATATGAAAAATTCATTTAATTTTGTTTTTATAATTTCTTTTCCAATGATGTTTGGAATTGCTAGTATTTCAAAGGCTTTTGTTCCAATATTTTTTGGGAATGGATATGATAAAGTTTCTTTGTTAATTACAATATTTTGTCCTATGTTAATACTTATGGGTATTGAAAATGTTATAGGAACACAATATCTTTTACCTTCCAAAAGGCAGAAGGAATATACAATTTCTGTTGTTTCTGGAGTAGGAGCAAATTTGATTTTAAATTTTATAATGATAAATTTATGGTCATCAGTTGGTGCTTCAATTGCTACAGTGTTGTCTCAGCTAGTTGTTGATGGAATGCAAATTTATTTTGTTAGAAAAGATGTAAACTTTAAACCTTTAATTAGACTTATTGTTAGATACTTTTTTGCAAGTTTGATTATGTTTGGAGCTTGTAGTTGTGTAAGATTAATCATAGATGGTGTTTTAGCTAAAATAATTATATTTGAAGATTATGAATTTTTAAATATAAATGTTATATCAATTATATTCCAATGTGTTGTAGGAGTTGCTACATATCTTGGTTTGTTAATTTTAATGAAGGATAAATTTTTACAAAAGATTATTGATAAGATTAAATCAAAATTAACTGTTTTATGTAATTAAAAAATATACAATAGAAATTATGAAAATTCTAAAGAAAGATTTTAAGAGGAAAAATTATGAAAAAAACAATTAGTTTATTAGTTTTAATTGTAATATTGGTAGTTAGTTTCTCACAAATATTGTTTGCGGTTAGTAAAAATGAATTAAATGCTCAAAATAGTAATTTGAATAATAAAATATCAGAAACTGAAGATGAAATTGATGAAATAAATGGACAAATTTCTTCTTCTATGCAAGAAGTTCAAAAACTTGATGCACAAATAAATGATTATCAACAGGCAATTTCAGAGTTAGATAGACAAATAGGTGATTTAACTACAAAAATTACAGAAACAGAAAATACTATAAATGAAAAACAAAAGGAACTTGAAGAAAAACAAGATTTATTGAATAGAAGATTAGTAAAGTTATATGAAAGTGGAAATACATCATACATAGAATTATTATTATCATCAGCAGATTTATCAGATTTTATATCTAAATATTATTTGATTTCTGAACTTGCAACTTATGATACAGAATTAATAGAATCAATAAGAAAAGCAAAACAAGTTTTAGAGGATTCAAAAATTCAATTACAAAATAATAAAACTGCAGTTGAAACAGCCAAAGCAGAACAAGTTAAGAAAAGAAATGAGTTAGCTAGTGCAAAGAAAGAAAAGGAAACAAAAGTAGCTAGTTTATCTGCTGAAGAAAAAGAATTGGAGAAAAGTTTAGAGGACTTTGAAGCTGAAAAAAGTAGAATACAAAATCAATTAGCTGAAATTGCTAGAAAAGAAGAAGAGGAAAGAAAAAAAGCAGCAGAATCACAAGGAAAAACTTATACAACTAATACAGGTTCTGGAAGTTCGTATGGTTATATTTTCCCAGTGGCTGGGCTTTCAAAAGCTAATATTAGAACAAAAGCATATCCATCATATCCTGGTCATACTGGAGTTGATGTTAATATTAATGTTTCTGGTAAAAAAGTGGTTGCAGTAAAAGCAGGAACTGTTGTAACTTCTATGGGAACACCAGGTTCTATAATTTGGTATAATTCGGATGGAAGCCGTGGAGGAGCATATAGTCATTATGGAGAATATGTAATAATAAATCATCATGATGGAACTATGACATTATATGGTCATATGTTGCCAGGTTCTAGAACAGTTAGTAAAGGACAAGAAGTATCACAAGGGCAGGTTATTGGAACAGTTGGAAATACTGGTAACGTACTTCCAAGGCCAAGCAGCTCTAATCCTTCAGCTGGTACGCATTTACATTTTGAAGTGAGAACTGGTATTTATAGTAAAGCTGTAAATCCACTTCCATATTTACCATAGTTATGTTTGTAATTTAGATATAAGAAAGTACTGAAATTTTTGAGTTTCAGTATTTTTTCGTCATAACGTAACAAAAACACGATAATCAGTATGCTTATTTTAGCAGGAGTATCTTTGAATGCGATAATAGGAGATAATGGGATAATAACGAAGGCAATGAGTGCAAAAAAATTAAATAGTATTGCCATATTACAGGAATATCTCCAAATGGAATATACAACATATTGTGATGAATATACTAGTGAAGAATATGGAACAAAATTGGATTTATTAAAGAAAAAGCA
>CANRQI010000076.1 GCA_947632835.1 uncultured Clostridia bacterium | reverse complement strand
ATAACTGCCCTCTCCTGCATCTCCTCCTACTAAGCTTTCTCTTATTTCTTCTGGTAAACCTGATTTTTTTATTAAATAAAGTGCATGCCCATCACTATCTACTACATACCTTAAGCCTCCTATTCCTTCTTTTATTGGTATATAGAAATATTCTGAGCATACGTTTGTTAATCCTTCTATTTTACTTTTATATTCTGCCATTTTTTCATAATTTTCTGTATATTTTAACTGCAAATATTCTTCTAAAGCTGCTATACTATTCTGAACATTCGCTTCTTGCGCTTTCGTTATTATCCCATTATCCCCTATTATCGCATTCAAAGATACTCCTGCTAAAATAAGCATACTGATTATCGTGTTTTTGTTACGTTATGACGAAAAAAAATGATTTATTTAAGTTACTGAAATATATAATTTTATGAATGAGTTTCGTGGGGACCGACTAGCTACAGTCTGTTAAATTTTATGTTCCACAGAATTTTAAAATTTTACAGACTGTGCGTTGTTGGGATAATGAATAAAATTATATATTTCAGTAACTTAAATGTATTATAAAAATTTTATACCGTTAAAAATTTCTTCTTTCTATAAAAATTAACAAAATGCACTATTGACATTCCCAAAATAAT
This sequence comes from uncultured Clostridia bacterium, assembly GCA_947632835.1. Classification (GTDB taxonomy): domain Bacteria; phylum Bacillota; class Clostridia; order TANB77; family CAG-508; genus Scatovivens. The sequence continues at coordinate 6,887 of CANRQI010000076.1, read as the reverse complement.
TGTTGGAATTACAATAATACCTAATATGTAAGAATCTGAATGCCAAAAAGCAAAATAAATATATGTTAATTCATAGAAAAATCCTAACCATAAAATATTTTTTATATCATTAGCTTTTATATATGCAAATGGAATAAATAGCCATGCTAAATACCATGAAGTAAGATTTGTTAAAATACCAAAAATAAAGGTAAGATATAAAATATAAATACTTTTCATAGTATCTCTAAATGTATTTTTTAATAAAAGCAATTTTGTGAAAATATGAATATACAAATATACCCATGCTACAATCGCAATGCTATAAATTATTCTTGAAGCATCTATTCCAAAAAAGCTATCTATTAATAAATATACCGAATCTTTTAGTTTTTCCTGTTGATTTAATAAAATATCAAAAATACAAAATACATTTTTAAAAAACAATAAATATATTCCTAATAAAATAAAAAAAACTGCAATTCCATATAATACTAAAAAATATATTCTCTTAAACCATTTTTGGTTTTGAAATTTATATAAAATAAAAATAGGAACTAATAAAATAGTTAAATGTTTAATAAGTACCGAACACATAAGCATTATTAATGATAATATTAAATTATTTTTATTTTTCAAAAAATATAATGCTAATAATACAAAAAATATCATGTAAATATCATTATGAACATTTACCAAAAATTCCAATAAAATTAATGGATTAAAGCCATATATTACAACAAACTTTTTCTTTTTAGTTAACTTATAAATTATCAAACAATTCAATAAATGTATAAATAAATTTGAAAACTTAAAAAGATATAATAAAATATTTATTGAACCAAATGACAATTTATTTAACAGAAATGTAATTACAACCCACAAAGGTCCATATACCACAACTGAATCTGACCATATACCTGAATTTTTTAAAATTGTATCATTTGGATTTGTTTCTAAAACTTCTTTTACAGTATGATAATACGGATTTTGATTATATTCTGATAACACTCTCCCTGTTCCCATATAATAAAATACGTCTGTAGAAGTGTTTGGTAAACAAATTAAAAAAATTAGTGATACTAAAAAAACAGTAAACAATAAGCTTTTCACATTTAAAAATTTATCACTATTTTTTATTAGTTTCAGATAAACAATAAAACTTCCTATTAGAACAATTGCTAATACTATCGCTCCTAAAATTGTAAAAACTATATTATCATTTCCTATAAAATAATAATTTTGTCCATTATAACCATCTATAGTTTTATTTTGAAATAAATATATTATGCTAGGAAATCCTAACAAAATTCCTAATAACACTACTACAATTATTAATTTTTTCATACATTCTCCAATTCAAAGAAACTTTTTAATTTATCAGTTCAAAAGCAATTTTTCTTAATTGCTTATTAGCATCTATAACCCTAATTTTTACTTTATCTCCTATTTTATAAGTTTTCTTACTTTTTTCTCCTATTAAAATTTTCATTACTTCATTATAATTAAAATATTCATTTGTATTAAAATTTTCAAATCTCACTAAACCTTCAACTGTATTATCTAATTCAACAAACATTCCAAATGATGTAATACTAGAAATAACACCTATATATTCTTCACCTATTTTATTTTCCATAAATTCAGCCTTCTTAATATCTTCACTATCTCGTTCTACTTTTGTAGCAACTTTTTCACGTTCTGAAGAAAGCTTTGCATATTCTTCAGCCTTTTCAGTCATTTCCTCTAACTTTCCATTTTCTAAATAATTGTTATATTCACTAATCATTCTATGAATAAATAAATCTGGATAACGCCTTATAGGAGAAGTAAAATGGCAATAATATTTACTAGCTATTCCAAAATGTCCCTTATTTTCGCTTTCATATCTAGCAACTTTCAACGTTCTTAAAATTAAATTTGAAATAACTTTTTCATATTCTGTTCCTTTTATTTCTTCTAAAACTTCTGAAAAAGCTTTAGGATAAATATTATTTCTACTTACTTTAATTTTCTTTCCAATATTAAATAAAAATTTATTAGTTTCTGAAATTTTATCATAATCTGGAACTTCATGAACTCTATAAATAAATGGATATTCTAACCAAAAATATTTTTCTGCAATTGTTTCATTACATGTAAGCATAAATTGTTCTATTATTTCATTTGCAAAGCTTAACTCATATGGTTTAACATCTATTGCTCGTCCATCTTCATCTAAAATAATTTCACTTTCAGGAATGTCTAAATTCAAATATCCTGCATTAATACGTCGTTCTTTTAATATATGAGCCAATTCCTCCATTAGCTTAAAATCGTTTATATATTTTTCATATCTTTTTAAAACTCTTTCATCTGAAGCTGTAATGATTTTATTTACATCATGATATGACATTCTTTCAGTAACTCTTATTACTGATTTACACACATTAGAATTTATCACTTTTCCTGTTTTATCTATTTCCATTAAACAAGAAAGTGCTAATCTATCTTCTCCCGCATTTAAGCTACAAATTCCATTTGATAATTCTATAGGAAGCATCGGAATTACTCTATCTAACATATATACACTTGTTCCTCTCAAAATCGCTTCCCTATCTAATTTGCTACCACCTTTTACATAATGACTAACATCTGCTATATGTACATCTAATAAATAATTACCATTTTCACTTTTTTGTACACAAACTGCATCATCTAAATCTTTAGCATCTTCTCCATCAATCGTAAATATAGTTTTATCTCTAAAATCTACTCTTTTTAAAATCTCACTTTCATCTATTTTTTGTGAAATTTTTATAGCCTCTGACCTAACATCATCTGGAAATTCATAAGGTAAATTATATTCTTTTATTAAAGATAACATATCAATACCTGCTTCATTTACTTTTCCAATAATTTCCGTAATTTCTCCTTCTGCATTTTTACCATGTTCAGGATATTTTAGTATTGTAGCTACTACTTTATCATTATTTTTTGCATTATTAAAATGGGACTTTGAAATAAAAATATCTGTTCCAAATTTTTTATCATCTGAAACTACAAAACCAAAATTTTTATTTTTTTGAAATAAACCCACAACTTGTGTTTTTTCTCTAGAAATTATTTTTACTATTTTGCCTTCTGCTCTTTTATCATTTTCTTTTTCTCTAATTATCTCTATTTCTACTTTATCACCATTCAAAGCTCCATTTACTAATTTTGAATGAATAAAAATATCATCATTTTGTTCCGCATTTTCATCTAACTCAACAAATCCAAATCCCTTTTCATTTGCCATAAATGTACCTATTAACTTACGTTTTTTCTTCATGTAATTTCATTCCTTACAAATATATTTAGGTTTTTTATTGGTTTTCCTATAAACCAAAATTTCCATATAAAAAATAAAAGTTATCTGCTAATTTGAAACAAATAACTTATGTTAAATCCGACATCATTATAAAATTAAGCAATATAAATAATTCCAATTGCTATAGTTAATATAAAATAAAGTACCATTAAAGTAACTGTTGCTCTTTTCATTCTACCTTCTCTAGTTCTGCCTTTATTTTTTTCATAAAAATTGTTTGAAGATGCTCCCATAATTGTTTCAGAAGCTCCGCCATCTTCCTTAGTTTGTTTCAATACTAATATAATTAATACAATGCATATAACTAAATATATACCCATTAATACGTTTTTTACTATTTCCATAAAAACCTCCCAAAAATTTATCTCATTATTAACTATTACAGTTTAACACATTAAAGCTTTAAAAGCAATACTTTTGACAATTTTTTGTGAATATCTTGTGATAAATCACTATATATCTTTGTCTTGTTTTTCTAAATTATATTGTTGTAATAACCAATCTATTTTATCAATCTTACCTTCTTTTATGTCAGGAATTTCAAGTAACAAGTTATCAAAATCTTTTTTGATTTCATTATATAAATCAATAACCATCTTTTCTCTATCTTCTCTTTTTCCATTGTGTATTCTTCTATGACAATTTGGACATAAATTTATTAAATTCATTTCGTTATCTATTATATTCTTTAATTTTTCATTTTTTCTTCCATTAAATTGTTGTATTAAATGATGCTGTTCATAATATTTTAAGCCATTTTCTTTTACAAATGTTGTATGATTTTCATGTCTAAATTTTGGAGATTTTTGTAAAGCACATTGTGAAATCTTATTCATATAATCTTTTAATTCTTTAAGAGTATATTTTTCTTTTTCCTTCTCTAAATCATGTATTAAATCTTCATGATTCTTATTTAAACACTGTTTTCCCTGAAAACTTTTAATTCCATATTTTCCACATAAAATTTTTTCTGAAAATTTGAGTTTTTCTTTTTCTGTTTTAAAACCAAATACACCTTTTCCATCTTTTAATTTTAGCTTAACTCCTGGTTTTCGTTTATCTGGATTTTTTATCATATATTCTTTTTCTTCATCATTTTCATAAAAAAAACATTTCTCGTTTTTTCCTTTTTTGTATGCTTCAACAACCTCGAATTCAAGCAAAATTCTATTAATCTTGTCTGGAAGATTAGTATAATAAGCATATACAATATCTCCTTTCTTTATATTTACATGCCTATTTAAACTATTTTTTCGAAAGTTTTTCCATAATATTCCCTCATAATCTTCACTATTGTTTTCTCTTTGAAGTGCTTCAAAATTAAATTCCTCAAAATCGGCTGAAAATAAAAAAAAATTTTTTTCATTTTTTGAATTTGTCATTTTTACTATTCCTTTCATATTTTAGCTTATTTCCATATATCTCCATTTATATGTTTTGTTAATGCCATAACAAAAGCATTTCTTGTTAAATCAATTCTTGAAACTTCATCTTTCGTTAAAAAACTTATTCCACCTTTTCCCTTTCCTGATTCTTTTTCATCAAATATTTTGTCCATAACTTTTCCAAGCTCATTTTTCTTTATTTCATCTATATACTTATCTGGAATTGGAAATCCTTGACTTGTTCCAACACTTTGTAATCCATCTTTACTTTCCACAACTACACAATTTATATCAATCCATTCTCCTAATAAATTAGTAATTCCTGATTCACTTGCCACAAAATAATCAGCCTTTACATTATTGTTTATTGCATATTCCTTTAAATTTTTTACTCTGTTTTTAGCTCCTTTTAATATTTCTTCATTTATTGGTTGGTTTCCTACATCTGAATTTACAGCTATCCCTTCTATTTCAATATTATTAAAATATATTTCAAATGCTCGTTTTGCTCCCTCTATTTTTCCTGGATTTTTCGTTCCAACCAATACTTTCATTTAGCTTTTATCTCCCTTTATTTTTTTATTAATATATGATAATGATATGAATCATATAATTTTTCATTTTGCTCATAATAATCTATAATTTGATATATATTAACAATTTCAAAATCTTTAAACAATTCTTTTACTAAATTATAGTCTACATAAAAATGTGGTGTTTTATATTCTGGACCTTCTTCCATTCTTAATCTTGTATTTTCATCAATTAAAGACCAATCTTCTTGTTTAAATCCCCATGTATCCTTTGAGCCCAAAGTCAAATAGCATTCGCCATCAATCTTCATTACTCTATAAAGTTCTTTAATAACTTTTTTCATTCCTTCTGTAATCTAAAAATTCTTTCTTTCCTTGTGATTTCCATCTATTTAATAAATAATAAGACTCAATACTTGGATTTTTCCAAATTTCTTCTTGCCCATCTTTAACTATTTTCCAATTCCATCCTTTTGACTCTATCATATATCTCCTAACATTCATTTTATTTTCCATAAATGTACCTGCCCCAATTTTTCTATATTAATTGAAAATTACTATATCTTATTATTTTTATCTTTCACTAATCTCCAATAATCTTATTCCTCTTTCATATCCAACTTTGTAAAACTCTTCAAGAGACATTTTTTGATAATCATATCTATAACATAATTCCATTGTAATAGGTCCATTATAATTACATTCTTTTAGTTTATTCATTACATATCTCCAATCTATTGTTCCATCAAAAGGTAATAAATGCAAATCATCTGATTTATCATTATCATGTAAGTGTACTGCAAAAATTCTATTCTTAAAAAGTTCAAAATTAAATTTATCATTAAAATGAACATGATAATGCCCTGCATCAAAACATATTCCTACATTATCATCTTTTATATTCTCTAATATATATTCTAAATAACCTTTTATTTTAGTATTTTCAAAAGCTACTTTCATATCTAATTTTTTTGCATATTCTGTAATTTTCTTTATTCTATTTAGCCCAATTTTATTATATTTAGGTGCTACTTTTTTACTAGTTAAATGCATTACTACCATAGGAATACTATATTGTTTACAATTTCTAATATCATTTTTATATCTTTCTACTAGATCATCTCCTTCAATATCTTCTATCCATATAGAATTGATATTTTGATATCCTAAGTGTGCAAATATAATATTAAATCCTAATTTTTTACACATTTCGATTTGCTTTTCTTGGCTATAATCCCAATTATCATCATCATACCATTGAACAAAAACATTTTTAAATCCAGCATTGTTTATAGAATTTATTGTCTCTATAATGCTTACTTTATCATTTTCGTTTTGAATCGCTACTGCAAGTTCTCTCATTTTTATCTAACATTACCTTTCTAATAATTTATTCTATCAATTTGTCAGATGATTTCTGACAAATCTATTTTCTTCTAAAATATAACATATCTCTTTACACTTTTCATTAGTGCAATATCCTTGCTTGTAGGTAAACTCATGTTTTCACCTCTTTTAATCTACTAATCCTAATTTCTTGAAAAATCTAATTGATGGTTCGTTATGTTTATAATTTAATAGTTCTTCTTTTTTTAACCATATTATTTCTTTTGCGTCAGAATCAGGATATCCATTGAA
>CANRQI010000075.1 GCA_947632835.1 uncultured Clostridia bacterium | reverse complement strand
GCAATCAAAAGATATAAGTGATAATGGAAGATTATATGGAGAAATAGCATATTATAGAAGATGGTCAGAATCGGGAACTATGCCAGAAACATCAATAAAATTAGATACAGAGAGTTTTAATAAAATATATGATGGAGATATAGCGTATATACCAAGAGGAGTAGAAGATATGTATTATCTTGATAATGAAAAATTAGGACTAGAGGAAGGAAAAATATACATCATAGATTTAACAACAGGAATAATATATGCTTTATCAGGATATACAGTAGAAAATGTAGATGTACATAGCTTACCAATGTATAAAGCAGTAGCAAATGGAGTAACAACAGCACCAAAATTTGCACAAGCAGAGGTTTCAGGAAGTGGAGATAATTTAGCGTATGCAGGACAAGAATATTTAAAAGACAAACAAGGAAACTATGTAGATGCAGAAGGAAATATAGTAGATGAAAAAGATAAAGTAAAAAATCCAAATGGATTTAAAATAATAGCATCAGGTGATAATATATTCAAATTATATAATAATGGAGATTTATATGGAAGAGGAAAAAGAGGAGCACAATTAAATACTTCTCCAGAAAAAATGAAAGAATTAAATCAGTATGAATGGCAAAAATGGAATGTTCCTTTAGAAGTTGGAGGATATAAAAAAATTATTATTAGTCCAAGTGGTATGTTTTTTATAGATAAAAATGATGATTTATGGGCCTATGGTGATAATACTGTACAAAATAAGCTTGGGTTGACGGGTGGACAACTTGTTGATTATACAGGTCGTGAGGCGACTAAAGTTAATTTGAATGGAAAAAAGGTTAAAAATGTTTTTTCTGGAGTTAATAGCACTTTTTTAATTACACTTGATAACGAAGTGTTTGCAGCAGGTTTAAATTCTAATTATGAATTAGGTTTTGGGGATACTAGGTTAACGAGTTGTTTTGAAAAGGTAAATGTAGAAAATGTGGAAAATATAGATAAAATATATTGTTCTGAACATGCAGATTGTAAATTAACTGTTATTAGATATAATGATAATACATTTTATATGGCTGGTTCAGATACTTGGAATATTTTAGGTGAAAATAAAATAATTTGTAAAACTTTTACTAAAATTTTTGATGGAAACAATGGTCCAGATATAGATCAAGACATAGAAGATTTTAGTTGGACTAGCCAGTGTATACTGGTAAAGAAAGATGGTACAGTTTGGTTCGCTGGGTATCAAGGGTATATGGCAGGAGGATTATCAAATGAAAAATCTGGCATGTTAACAAAATATGCTGATATAAGTGATATTAAAAAAGTTTTTTCATATGGTTGTTCGGGTGCAATTCTTCTTTCTAAAACTGGTGATTGTTATTCATTGGGGACTAACGGTAATTTAGGTAAATACGCATCAACATCTCCAAAGAAGATTATTATTCCAGATTCTTTAGAAATTATAGATATTTGGACTGGTCGGAGCTGGTTTTTTTCTTTCTAAAACAGGAAAATTATTTGGTTTAGGTCAATTTGGCGCTATGGGAGTAAATAATCCAGATGGAAGTGCTTCTGGTGATGTGTTGGACTTGAATTTGAGCGGTGTAGATTTTTCTGCTAATGGTGTTATAGAGCGAGGTTCAAATGCGTTCTTATGCTGTGTTTTATTGTCTAAAGATGGTAATTTTTTAACAACTGGTGCTTTCTTTTCGAAATTTTCAAACGATTTTTTGGAAAAAAATTGGGCTTTAGTTGCTCAAAATGTGAAGTATTTTAATGGTACAGGTTGTTTTTATGTGGATTTTGATGGAAATTTATGGGTAGCTGGAGATTCGAGAGTTTTAGGGCTTGGTGAAAGATCGGAAAATTATGAATATATATCAAATTATGTAATGTGTACGGATGATAATATTAGAGGAAAAGTTGAGAAATGTTGGTATGCAGATAGTGTTTCTTTTGTGCTATTAAATGATGGGACTTTATGGGCAACAGGACTGAATAGAATAGATCCTTTAAATACTCGTTTACAATATGCTGGATGGAATGATGAAGAAAATAAAACAAATTTTGTAAAAATTTTAGATGATGTTGTTTTCTTTGATTGTTTTGATAATAGCGATGGTGCTTTATCATGTAATGCGATTAAAGAAAATGGTGATGTTTATGGATGGGGAAATGGTTTATATGGTACAATTGGTATGGATGGACATTCTATGTTAAATGTACCAACAAAAATAAATTTGTCAGTAAATATGGGAACACAAGAAAATATATTAAATTTGAAAAAACTTGCAACTTATAGAACAGCAATATTAACTAAAAATAATGGTGTCTTCTTTACCGGAAGTTCTAGTAGAGGATGGGATGGAGGACAAGCTTCTTATAATACATTTGGTAAGTATAATTTAAATTTATCTGAGAATGAATATGTTATTGATATTGTTTCATCATGTGTAGATTCTTGTTTGTTTTTGACTGATAAGGGCAGAGTTTTTGGTTTTGGTCCTGCAGATAAAATTGGAATTGGAGATTTTTCTTCAAATAGAAAAAATTTAGATTTGATAGCAGGTTTATCGGATAAAAATATTAATAGTATTTCAGCAGGTAATGGATTTTATATTGCTACTTGTTCAGATGGTAGAGTGTTTGGTACTGGTATGAATTCATTTGGTAGTTTAGGGCGTTGGTTAGGATTGGATCGTGATATGCCAAATAGTAGATATAAAACTGCATTTGATTGGGTAGAATGTCCAGAACTTGAATTATAAAAAGTAAATTTTTAGTTTTCCAATTTATTTTTTGTATAAATTTTCCAAAAGAGTGAATATTATATATAGAAAATAAATCGGTGAGGTATAAAAATGGTTTATAAATTTACAAAAAGTGGCGAGAAAGCCATTGAAAATGCTAGTGACATTGTAATTTATTTAGGACATAATTATATTGGAAGTGAACATATTTTATATGGATTGTCAAAAGAAAAAAATGGCGTGGCTCATAAAGTACTAGAAAGTCAGGGAATTTCTTCTGATTTGATTTTGAGAAAAATTGAAGAAATAATAGGAAAATCTAATATCATATTAGGAGGTGGTGTTGGATTTACACCTAGAAGTAAAAGAGTAATTGAAAATGCTTACTTACAAGCAAAACAGATAGGATCAGATTATATAAGTACAGAGCATTTATTAATTGGAATATTGCAGGAGGAAGATAGTGTTGCGAGTAAAATTTTGTTGGATTTGAATTGCAATATGGAAAGACTATATAACGAAATTTTAAATGTATTAAGTGATTATGGAGATACGGATACTTCAAAGTCTGAGAAAAATAATTATAATAACACCAAAACATTAAATCAATATGGGACAGATTTAACGCTAAAAGCTAAAAATGGAAAATTAGACCCTGTGATAGGAAGGGAGAAAGAAACTGAAAGAATAATTGAAATATTATCAAGAAGAACTAAAAATAATCCTTGTTTAATAGGAGAACCAGGGGTTGGAAAGACAGCAGTTGTAGAAGGATTGGCTGAGAAAATTATAATTGGTGAAGTTCCCAATAATTTAAAGGATAAAAGAATTGTAGTTTTAGACATACCTTCAATGGTTGCAGGTGCAAAGTATAGAGGAGATTTTGAGGAAAGAATAAAGAAAGCATTAGAAGAAGTAAAAAATGCACAAGATGTAATTCTGTTTATAGATGAAATTCATGTAATTGTTGGAGCAGGAGCTGCAGAAGGTGCAATAGATGCAGCAAATATTTTAAAACCATTATTAGCAAGAGGAGATATTCAAGTAATTGGTGCTACTACTGTGAATGAATATAGAAAGTATATTGAAAAAGATAGTGCATTAGAAAGAAGGTTTCAATCTATTTTAATAAATGAGCCTACAGCTGAAGAAACGAAAGAAATTTTAAAAGGATTAAGAGATAAATATGAAGCACATCATAATACACAGATTACGGATGAAGCAATAGATTCTGCAATTTCTTTATCTTCGAGATATATAGCAGATAGATTTTTGCCAGATAAAGCAATAGATTTAATTGATGAAGCTTCTGCTAAAGCAAAATTAAGAGAGATTATAAAGCCTGTAAATTTGATGAATTTGGAAGAAGAGATATCTAATTTAGATGTTGAAAAAGAGGAAGCAATAAATTTACAAGATTTTGAAAAAGCAGCAAAGATAAGAGATAAAATTTCTGATTTAAGAAGCACATTAGAAAATGAAAATAAAAGATGGAATAATGAAAGTAAATCTAAACTAATAAGAGTTTTAAGAGAAGATGTTGCAAATGTAGTTTCTGAGGCAACAGGAATACCAGTTAGTTCAATAAATGAAAGTGAAAGTACAAAGCTTAGAAATTTAGAGGAGGTTTTACACAATAGAGTTATTGGGCAGGATGAAGCTGTTCGTGCTGTTTCGAAGGCAATTAGAAGAGGACGAACGGGGTTAAATGATGAAAAGCGTCCAATAGGTTCGTTTTTATTTTTAGGACCTACAGGAGTTGGAAAAACTGAATTGTCAAAAGCAATTTCAGAATATTTATTTGATGATGAGGACTCATTAATAAGAGTTGATATGTCAGAGTATATGGAAAGTCATTCTGTTTCAAAACTTATAGGTTCTCCTCCAGGTTATGTTGGATATGAGGAAAATGGTGGTTTGACTGAAAAAGTAAGAAGAAAACCGTATGCAGTTGTTTTATTTGATGAAATAGAAAAAGCACATAGTGAAGTTATGAATATTTTGTTGCAAATTTTAGATGATGGAAGATTAACAGATAATTTGGGCAGAACTGTAAGTTTTAAAAATACTGTTGTTATAATGACTTCAAATGTAGGTGCTAAATTAATTGCAAGTAAAAGAAAACTTGGATTTTTAGGTGAACAGACCGTATCTAAAGAATATGAAGATTTAAAAAGAGATGTACTAAATGAGGTAAAATCAAATTTTAGACCAGAATTTTTAAATAGAATAGATGAAATTATTGTTTTTCAAAAATTAAATAGAGATGAAATGGGCCAAATTGTAAATTTAATGTTGAAAAAAGTTGCAAATAGAATGGAAAAACAAAATATAAAAATTAATTTTGAAAATAATATAAATGATTTAATAGTAAAAAATATTCAAGATGATAATTTTGGAGCAAGACCAATTAGAAGATTGATTCAGAATTTAGTTGAGGATAAAATAGTAGATGAATATTTAGATGGAAATATTCGAGAAAATAGCAATGTTACAGCTTTTGCAGAGGATGATATTGTAAGATTTAAGTAAAATCAAGATAGTTATAATTTAAGTTTCGGTATTTTTTATAATATACAAAAGTTACAAAAAGTATATATTTTACTCATTATCCCAACTACGCACAGTCTGTAAAATTTTAATATGTTTTTTAGAAAATACCGAAACTTAAAAGTGATAATTAGTCATAATCCTTTTTCAAATGTAATATAATTAAAAAAACAATTTTATTTGTATAATTATTTACTTTGAAAGAGGATTTTATGATTAATTTTGCAGTTATAAATTTAAAAGGAATTTTAAAAAATTTAATAAAGGTAATTTTTTTAGTTTTACTTATCTTAGGTACAATGAATATTGGAGATTTGATTGTTAAAAGTGCTAAAAATTTTAGTTATGTAGATATTATAAAAAATAATATTTGCTTACAATCAAAAGAAGATGATAATCGTTATTTTAAAAAAGTGATTATTTCGGAATTGCCAGTTTTAGCTGATAATAATAGAGAAGTTTCAAAATCAATTCAAAATGAAGAGAAAAAGGAAAATATAGAAAGTGTAGAGAATACAGAGGATGCAAAAGAAATAGATAATGCTGAAAAAATAAATGAAACAAGCCCTTCAGAGAATAATACGAGTTTAAGAAATTTACCTACAACAGTGGTTACAGAAAATAATTTGAGTGAAAATTATAATGTAACTTATGGTAGTGTAAAAATAAAAAATGAAAGTTCTTACAATTTGACACCAGAAATTTTGACTCCTAATATTGATTATTCAAATAAAAAAGATATAATCATTTTTCATACTCATACATGTGAAAGTTATACACCGACTGAAAATAATAATTATGTTGCATCAGGAAATTTTAGAACAATAGACTTAAATTATTCTGTTGCACAAGTAGGAAATGTTTTAGCTGATAGTTTGATTTCCAAGGGTTATAATGTAAATCATTCTTTAGCATATCATGATTATCCAGCTTATAATGGTTCTTATAATAGATCTTATAATACTGTAAAAAATTTACTTACAACTATGCCAGATACACAATTAGTTATTGATTTACATAGAGATGCAATAGGAAGTATTAGTAATTATGCACCTTGCGTAAAGATAGGAAATGAAAAAGTTGCTCAAATTATGTTTGTTATTGGAACAAATGGAGGAGGATTGGAGCATAATGGGTGGCAGAATAATTTGAAATTTGCTGTAAAAATTCAAGAGAAAGCAAATGAAATGTATCCTGGATTATTTAGACCAATAATTGTTAGGAATTCACGTTACAATCAAAATTTAGCAGATAGTGCTTTTATAATAGAAGTTGGAGCAACGGGAAATACTTTAGAAGAAACAACAGGAAGTATGAAATATTTAGCTGAAGTTATATCCGAGATTTTTTCGTCATAACGTAACAAAAACACGATTTTGAAAGCTATTTAAAAAATAGGCATTTTTAAGTGAATTTTATAAAAAAAATAAGGAAAATTAGTCATTTTTTTAATAAAATTTAATAATTACTAAAATTTTATAAGATAAAAAGTTAAATAAAGATAAAAAATTTAATAAAAAGTTGGTGATTTTTTTGATAAAAAAATGAAAAAAATCACCATAAATATTATGTAAACCAAGACGTTTTTTACGTCTTTTATTTTGACTTGACATTAAAATAATATGAGATAAAATATATATAAAATTGGTATATAAAACCATATTAAATATAATGATGTAACAAAAATGAAATAATCCTGTAACTACTGATATTAAAGGAATATATGACTTTTAAAAATTGGAATTGAAAAAATTCAAATATAATCTTGACTATTAAAATATTTATAGGTAAAATATATCTAAAGTTAATTTGTATTTATTTCTTTGAATACAAAAAATAAAAAAAAAATCTAAAGAAAAGAACGGAGGTACTAAATGAAAAGCAAGAAAGGTATAACTTTAATAGCATTGATTATCACGATTATTAGTATGCTTATTTTAGCGGGAGTATCTTTGAATGCGATAATAGGAGATAATGGAATAATAACAAATGCACAACTAGCAAATGTGGAATCGAAATTTGCTAGTTATAAAGAAGAACTTGGAATAAATTTAGTAACAAGTGTAACAGAAGGAAAAATAGAAAAAGAGGAAGAAGTAACGTTATTAGGCGAAAATGTAAGAAAATATATACCATCATTAGCAGATGAAGATATAGGAAAATTTGATGTAATTTCAGGAAAATTATATTATACAGGAGAAGATGAATTAGAAAAAAAGGCAGCATTAAGTCAAAATATGGAAACAGATTTAGAAACAGGAAGTAAAGAAGAATTAGCAGAAAAGTTAGAAAATTTAGCAGTTGATAGTGTATTAAAGAATGCAGGAAAAA
>CANRQI010000074.1 GCA_947632835.1 uncultured Clostridia bacterium | reverse complement strand
TGTCAGTAATTAAGAGTATATGAAAGACTTATTTCAATTAATTATTAATTTAATTGCATTTACTTTTTTAATTGAGGCAATTAAAATTAGGTTCAAAAAAATAAAAAAATAATTGTAAAATATGTGTCTTTATGATAAAATATTCAAAATGCTTTTAAGGAAAGGAAATTATTATATGGATCCAAAAATAACAGATATAAAAGATATGTTAGAAAAAACTGGTAAATTATATGGAGATAAACCAGCTTATAAATTTAGAACAAATGAACCAGGAAAGTTTACTTTTTATACTCATAAAGAAGTAAGAGATATGGTTAACAATTTAGGAACATCACTAATATCATTGTTAGATTTAAAAGATAAAAAAGTAGCCATAATAGGCGATAATAGATATGAATGGGAGGTAGCATATTTATCAGTAGTTGCAGGAACAGGAATAGTAGTGCCACTTGATAAAGCATTGCCTGAAAATGAATTAGAAAGTTTAATCAGACGTTCAGAAGTAGAGGCAATTTTTTATGAAGAAAAATATGAGCCAGTACTTAAAAAGTTAGCTAAAGATGGTACTACTAAATTAAAACATTTAATTTGCATGGATGCAACAGAGCATGATGATGGTATATATTCATTTATAGAACTTATAGAAAAAGGAAAAGAACTTATATCTAATGGTGATAGATGCTTTTTAGATAGTAAAGTAGATCCAGAAACTATGACGATAATGTTATTTACATCTGGAACCACTTCAAAATCAAAGGCAGTAGCATTATGTCAAAGAAACTTATGCAGTAATATTATGGATATGGGAAAGGTTTTATATCAGATTGATTGTAATGATTCAATGCTTTCATTTTTACCTGTACATCATGTATTTGAATGTACAGTAGGATTTTTATTATCATTATATAAAGGAATGTGTACCGCTTTTTGTGATGGAATTAGACATATTGTAGATAATTTAAGAGAATATCAAACTACATTTATGGTTTGTGTTCCAGCATTATATGAAAACATTTATAAAAATGTATTAAAGAACTTGGAAAAACAGGGAAAATTAGAAGCTGTGATGAAGCTTGTAGAAGAACATAAAAATGACACTATGGAGAAGAAAAGAGAAATATTTAAGGATATACATGCAATATTTGGTGGAAAAATAAAGTTATTCATTAGTGGTGCTGCAGCATTAGATCCTAAAATTGAACAAGGATATAGAGATTTTGGTTTTGATTTAGTTCAAGGTTATGGTTTAACTGAAACATCTCCAGTTGTATGTGTTAATACTTTTGAGGGAAAAGATGAATTTAAACATAAACTTGGTTCAATAGGGCCAGCACTTCCAAGTGTTCAAGTTAGAATTGATGATGCAAACGCAGAAGGACTAGGAGAACTTGTGGTTAAAGGTCCAAGCGTTATGATGGGATATCATGAAAATCCAGAGGCAACAGCAGAAGTTTTAGAGGATGGATGGTTTCACACAGGAGATTTATGTAGAATTGACGATGAAGGATATATATATATTTCTGGAAGAAAAAAAAGTGTCATTGTATTAAAAAATGGAAAAAATATATTCCCTGAGGAAATGGAAAATTTGGTAAATAAAATAGAAGGAGTTAAAGAATCTTTTATTTATGGTTTGCCAAATAGTAATGATGAAAACGACATAAAAATACATGTAGAAGTTGTATATGATAAAGAAGTTATGAAGGAAATGTATAACACAGAAGATAGACAAGAAATTTATAAAATAATCAATACAAAGGTAAAAGAGATTAATAAAACAATGCCATTATATAAAGCAATTAGGGGAATGGAATTAACAGAAGAACCTATTGCGAAAACAACTACAGGAAAAATTAAGCGTTATGAAGAATTGTCAAAAATAATTAATTTATAGATTAGAGTTTTTTATTGCACATTTTAGTTACGAAAATAGCAGTTTCATTTATATTAAATGAAAGCTCTAATTCAACATAAAATGAATTAAAATATCTAAATAAGTAATAAAGCTAAGAAGGGATTTTATAAAATGATAGATTTACATATACATACAAATCATTCGGATGGAACTGATTCAGTAACAGAACTATTAGAGAAAGCAGAAAATAAAAGGTTAGAAATGATTTCAATAACAGATCATAATTCTATTGGAGCATATTTTGAATTAGAAAAACATCCAGAAATCAGAAGTAAGTTTGGTGGAGAAATTGTAATTGGCTCAGAAATAAAAGCTATTTTTGATGATGTTAATATAGAAATTTTAGCTTATGGAATTGATTATAAAAAAATTAATATAAATAAAGAAGATAAAATGCAAGTTCAAAATGATATTTTAAAACATTTTATAAATGTTGCAAAAAGTTTTGGAATTAAAGTAAATGAAAATATTCAGGTAGATGTAACAAATCCTGATAAGTGTTATGCATGCTGGGTATTCTGTGATGAGATTCTTAAGTATAAAGAAAATGAGAAAATATTAAAAAAATTTGGACAAATAGATAGAATAACTTTTTATAGAGAACATGAAGGAAATAAAAATAGTCCATTTTACTATAATACTTCAAAATATTATGATGATTGTCAAACATTAATAAATAAAATACATGAAGCTGGAGGGTTGGCTTTTTTAGCTCATGGATTAATATATTCGTTCGATAATAACAGATACTCTGTAGAAAAAATGCTGAAAACAACAAATATTGATGGATTAGAGTGTATATATCCATTGTTTAATGAAGAGGAAAAAATGTTTATGATTAGCTTATGCAAAAAATATAATAAATTTATGTCAGGAGGTTCTGATTATCACGCAAAAAATAAACCTACAACATTTCTAGGAACTGGTATAAAAAATAATATATTAATACAAAAAGAATTTATAAAGGATTGGGTAGATAAGGTAAAGAAAATTTAGATAAGGTAATTAAGAATGAGAGATGGTAAAATTAAGAATTTAATAAAATTAATAAATAACAGTGAAAATATAGTATTTTTTGGAGGAGCTGGAGTTTCTACTGAAAGTGGAATACCAGATTTTAGAAGTAAAGACGGATTATACAATCAAAAATATAAATATCCACCAGAACAAATTTTAAGTCATTCATTTTTCATGAATAATACAGAAGAGTTTTTTAAATTTTATAAAGAAAAAATGAATTCTTTAGAAGTCAAACCTAACATTACGCATTTAAAATTGGCAGAGCTTGAAAAACAAGGAAAATTAAAAGCAATTATTACTCAGAATATTGATGGTTTGCATCAGAAGGCTGGTTCGAAAGTGGTATATGAATTACATGGGAGCATTTTTAGAAATCGTTGTATGAAATGTGGGAGAGTTCATACGGCAGAATATGTGTTTAATTCAGAAGGTGTGCCTATTTGTCAAAGAATTAGATGTGATGGAATAGTTAAACCAGAAGTAACTTTGTATGAAGAGTTGCTAGATGGTGAGGTTATTGGAAAGTCAGTGGATATTATAGAAAAGGCTGATTTATTAATTGTTGCTGGAACTTCGCTTACAGTATATCCTGCAAGTGGGCTTATTAATTATTTTAGAGGAAAAAATTTAGTATTAATAAATAAAGATGAAACCTCTTTCGATAGCCGAGCTGATTTAATCATAAATCAAAGCTTAGGAGAGGTATTTAAACAACTTTAATAAATTTAAAAATAATGTTTCAGAAAAGTTTCAGAATTTTTACAAAACTTTAATATTATGGAAACTAACTCTTGAAAGGCTTGTGCTTTTGTGCTAAAATATGTGTTACGTAAAAGAATAAACATATTAAAACATGGGTAAAATGTTTTAAAGAAAGGAAGATATATTATGAAAGATTATTTAGGAATTGAAGAAGTAAGAGCTTTAGAAGTATTAGATTCTAGAGGAAATCCTACTGTTCAAGTTGAAGTTGTTACAGAAGGAGGATTTAGTGGAGTAGCTTTAGTTCCATCTGGTGCTTCAACAGGAAGTTTTGAAGCTGTTGAATTAAGAGATGGAGATAAATCAAGATATATGGGAAAAGGTGTTTTAAAAGCAGTAAAAAATGTTAACGAAATAATTGCACCAAAATTAGAAGGAATGAATGTATACAGCCAAGCTGAAATTGATAAAAAACTTATTGAATTAGATGGAACAGATAATAAAGGAAAATTAGGTGCAAATGCAACACTTGGAGTTTCACTTGCAGTTGCTAAAGCAGCAGCTAATTCTTTAGGAATGGCATTATATAATTACATTGGTGGAACAAATGCTAAAACATTACCAGTTCCAATGATGAACATTATGAATGGTGGTAAACATGCTGATTCTACATTAAGTGTACAAGAATTTATGATTATGCCAGTTGGAGCAAAAACATTTGCTGAATGTTTACGTATGTGTGCTGAAATATATCATACATTAAAGAAAGTATTGAAAGATAAAGGATTAGGTACTGGTGTTGGTGATGAAGGTGGATTCGCACCAAACGTTAAAGATGAAGATGAAGCTTTACAATTAATAGTAGAAGCTATAGAAAAAGCTGGATACAAACCAGGAGAAGAAGTTTGTTTAGCATTAGATTTAGCTGCTACAGAAATGTATGATGAAGCTAAGAAAATAGGAAAAGATGGACAATATCATTTCTGGAAAATTGATGTTACAAAAACTTGTGATGAAATGATAGACTTTATTGCTGAATTATGTGAAAAATATCCAATTATTTCTGTTGAAGATGGTTTAGCAGAAGAAGATTGGGATGGATGGAAAAAATTAACAGATAGATTAGGGGATAAAGTTCAATTAGTTGGTGATGATTTATTTGTTACAAATATTAAGAGATTACAAAAAGGTATAGATAACAAAACAACTAATAGTATTTTAATAAAATTAAATCAAATTGGAACATTAACAGAAACTTTAGATGCTATTGAACTTGCTAAAAAGAACGGATATACTGCTGTTGTATCACACAGAAGTGGTGAAACAGAAGATACTACTTTAGCAGATGTTGCAGTTGCTACAAATGCAGGTCAAATTAAAACTGGTGCTCCATGTAGAACTGATAGAGTTGCAAAATATAATAGATTATTAAACATTGAGAGTGAATTAGGAGATATAGCTGTTTTTCCTGGAAGAAAAGGTGTAAATAGACAATAATATTTCTTATGAAAAAGAGCCTGTTAATTTTGTTATAAAAATTAACAGGCTTTATAGTTTTAAAAATTTAAGTATTTTTTTATTTTTTCAAGTGCAATTTTTCTTGAACTAATAGAATTTTTTTCATCAGTTGAAAGTTCAGCTAATGTTCTTCCATTACTTAATTCAAATATTTCATCAAATCCGAAACCATTATTTCCTCTAGGTTCTTTAGCTATATAACCATCAATGGTATGTGTTACTACATTTGAAATATTTTCATCTGCTATGGCAATTGCTGTTACAAAATGAACTTGGCGTTTTTCTTTTGGAATATTTTTCATTTTTTCAATTATTGCTATATTTCTTTCTTTATCTGTTCCTTCCATCCAACGTTTTGTTTTAACACCTGGAAAACCATTTAATGCATCAATGCAAATTCCAGAATCATCTGCTAAACATAATTTTTTTGTAATTTTAGCAATAGATTTTGCTTTTTTTAAAGCATTTTCTTCAAAAGTTTCTGCATCTTCTGTTATATCAATATTTATATTAAAATCTGCTAAAGAATAAATCTGAAAATTAGAAAAAATATTTTTAATTTCTTCAATTTTTTTGTTATTATTAGTTGCTATTATAATTTTAAAATCTTCCATGTTAACTCCCTTTATATTTTTTTATATATTATCATAATAAATATATAAAAACAACTATTTTTAATTTTAAAATTTTGCAGATTGTGCGTTGTTGGGAAACATATATTTTCGTAACTTTAATTTTTCAATATAATATAATAAGTTTTAATATATTTTTTAAGTTATGGTTTGTGGGGACCGTTTTAGAAAATGTTATGAGCTTTAGTGAATTACATTTTCTTAAATGGGGAGAATAACTAAAAAAATATATTAAAACTTATTGAAAATTTGTAACTTAATAAAAAAAAACACCGAAACTTAAAACATTTAAAATTGAAAATGGTTGACAGAAAATATAAAAATCATTTATAATTTTATCCATGGAAGGAATGGGATTAATATTGAAAAAAATATTTGATTTTATAGAAGAATTTTTTTTGAAAATAATGAGGAAAATTGGTTTAGGAAAATTAGTAGATTTTTATGAACAGCATAGAGAAGGAATGAGATATTTAATTTTTGGGGTTCTTACCACTTTAGTTAATATTGTTACATATTATTTATGCTTTTATATTGCTAAGATAGATAATGGAATAAGCAATGTAATTGCATGGATAGTTTCTGCAACTTTTGCTTATATAACAAATAAATTTTGTGTTTTTGATTCTAAGGTTAATACTAAAAAAGCTTTGTTATATGAGATAGTTTCTTTTTATGGTTGTAGATTATTAACATTAGCTATTGATGAAGGTTTAATGATTTTGACAGTTGATAAATTAAAATTAAATGCTTTGCTTATGAAGATTGTAGTAAATGTGATTGTCATAATATTAAATTTCATATTTAGTAAGATAATAATATTCAAAAAGAAGGATAAATAATTTCTTGATTTCAGATTTTTTGCAATATACTTAAGTTATGAAAAGATATATGTTTTATTCGTTCTCCCAGTACACGCACAGTCTGTAAAATTTTAAAATTCTGTGGAACATAAAATTTAACAGACTGTAGCTAACTGGTCCCCACGAAACAACTTCATAAAACATATATCTTTCATAACTATGTATTTTTCTAAAAAATCTAAAATTAAGAAAATTATTTTTATTGACATTTTAATAATCTGCATATATAATTATTATGTTAAGCTTGATAGCAAAATATAGAAAGGGGGTTAATTGTTACTCATAAACCACGCAAGATGACGTTAGACAAGGAGGAAAATATGAAGTCAGAAGAAAAGAAATATGACGTTATTGTCGTAGGTGCAGGACCCGCGGGGCTGTTTTTCGCATACGAAATTGGTTTACGGAAACCCGATGCGAATGTTCTACTCATTGACCGGGGATTACCAATAGAAAAAAGGTATTGCCCGGAAGCTAAAGCTGGCAAATGTTTGAAGTGCAATCCGTGCAGAAAAATGAACGGCGGATTTGGAGCAGGAGGGTTTTCAGACGGAAAGTTGACGTTGTTCAATCAGGATGACGATGATTTTCCTGTCGGAGGAAATCTTCATAAGTATATTGGTGTAGAGCAGTGCAAGAAGGCAATTGCTTACACTGATAAAATCTATTTGAAGTTTGGCGCTACGGAGAGAATTGAGGGCGTTGAACATCCGGCGGAAGTAGCGAAGATTAAGAAAGCAGCCGAGAGAGCAGGTCTGGAACTTATAAATGTTCCCATTAGACATCTCGGTACGGAAAAGGCACAGGAATTTGGCGGAAGACTCCAGAACCATGTTTTGAAAAATGTGGAGATATTTTTTGAAACAGAAGTTCAGGATATAATAATCGGCAACAATAAAGCCTGTGGTGTCATGCTTACAGACGGAAATCCGATTTTTGCGGATTCAGTGGTGCTTGCCGTTGGAAGAGTTGGAGCTAACTGGCTTTTGGATATGTGTGGAAAGCACCATATCAGAACGATTCCGGGAGTTATTGATATTGGTGTTCGTTATGAACTGCCAAATGAGATAATGTCAAATGTCAACCGGCTCCTTTACGAGGGAAAGTTTGTCGGTAAACCTGAGCCGTTTTGCGATAAGGTACGGACGTTTTGCCAGAACCCGGGAGGATTGG
>CANRQI010000073.1 GCA_947632835.1 uncultured Clostridia bacterium | reverse complement strand
ATCTCGAATTATTAAAGCTAGAATATGCTCATGATGAAGGCAAGGCTGAGGGCAAAATTGAAGGAAAAAAGGAAAAATCAATTCAAATTGCTAAAAAAATGAAAGAAGCAAATTTAGATATTGAATTAATTTCAAAAATCACTGATTTAACAAAAGAAGAAATTGAAAATTTATAAAACATTCCTAAAGCTCATAAAAGGATTAAGCTCAAAACTTAATCCTTTTAATTGTTAAAATTTCTATATATATTTCATTTAATATTTTTATATAATTACTGTTGCTTAAAAATTTCATAAAAATTTTTAAATACATATCCTTGATTCTTGTAATTTGGTATGATTTCTCTTAAAGCATCAGCCGTAGGTTGCTTATCTGCAGCATCATGCATCAAAATAATTAAACTTCCTCTGCCATTTGCAGTTTCTGCTAATCTTGCTAATAATTCTTCTTTTGTTCTTCCAAGTGCTTCTGCATCTCCTGTCAAACAATTCCAATTAGTAGAAGCAATGCTATTTGCCCATAATGTATTTTTTGCTTCTGCTTTCAAATCATTATATGGTCCTCCACTAGAACCTCCTGGAAATCTAAACAAATAACTATGAAAATCCGCTGTTCCCAATGCTCTTTGTATTGCTTGTTCTGTCATATTATATTCATCAATTACAGATTGAACTGATGCATAAATTTGAGAATACTTATGTGAATAACCATGATTTGCAATATAATGTCCTTCATCAAACTCTCTTTTTACAAGTTCTGGATAAAGTTCTGCTCTACTTCCTAATACAAAAAAAGTTGCAGGTACACCTTCTTCTTTTAAAATATCTAATATCTGAGGTGTTATATTATTTGATGGACCATCATCAAAAGTAAGATATACTTGCTTTTCATCTGAAAAATAAATTGATTTTATTTGTTCAGCAGAATTAGGATTTGGAACTGGTAAAACACCTAAACTATTTTGTGAACTTTCCTGATTTTCATTTTCTTCAACTTCATTTTTTTGATTTTCATTCTGGTCTTGCGACTGTTGTTGATCATTATTAGCACTTTTTTCTTGTGCTTCCTCAGAATCTTCTTTTGAATTTTGGTTATTCTCTGCATTTTTATTCTTTTTAGTATTGCTTTTTGAAGTTATCTTTTTAGAATTATTATCAATCTTACTGCTTGCTAACGTTCTAACATTACTTGTTTTCTCTTTTTTCTTAGAAGATACTGAATTATTTGTAAGCAAAGCACTAAAAAATATTATTACAAATGAGAAAATTAATATAAATGCAGTTATTAAAACTTTTTTTATATTTAAATGTCTATCCTCCATTTTTTTACCTCAGTTTATTCTCCTTTTAAAGTATTTATCTTTAATAATTTAAAAATTTCAACAATCACTAATGGCGCTATAATCAAAGAAATTGTTTCTAATAATTGTTTTTTCGGAAGAATAACTAAACCAAAAATTTCTCTGAAAAATGGAACCATTAAAACAACTAACATTAACATACTACTTATTAAAATTGCTAATATTAATTTAAAATTAGAAAATATATTTGTAAATGCAGATTTTTTTTCATCTCTTATGTTAAATACATGAACTAACTCTGAAAAAGCTAATACCGTAAATGCCATTGTTTGAGCAACTTGAATTTTATATTCAGGATTTTCTGAATTTGTTCCAAGACCTAATACAAATGCTCCCAACGTAAGTAATCCTATCATTATGCCTTGATAAATTATTCTATATGTTATTCCTTTTGTAAAAATACCTTTAGTATTTTTATTAGGTTTTCTTTTCATTATATTTTTTGAAGCAGGATCTACTGCTAAAGCTAATGCTGGTAATGAATCTGTTACCAAATTAACCCATAAAATATGGATTGCTAAAAGTGGTTCTAATGAATTTGCTAACTTATCTGGTATATTAAATTTCGAAGCAAGCCATGGAGAAATTAATATAGCTATAAATAATAACACAATTTCTCCTATATTACTTGAAAGTAAAAATTTTATGGCTTTTAAAATATTATCATATATTCTTCTTCCTTCTTCTACTGATGCAACAACAGTTGCAAAATTATCATCTGTTAAAATGACATCTGATGCTTCTTTTGCAACATCTGTACCAGTAATTCCCATACTACAACCAATATCTGCTGTTTTCAATGCTGGTGCATCATTTACCCCATCACCAGTCATAGCAACAATTTCTCCGTTTGCTTGCCATGCTTTTACTATTCTAACCTTATGTTCAGGAGATACTCTTGCATATACTGCAATGTTTCTTACTCTCTTAACCAATTCTTCATCAGAAATTGCCGACAATTCACTTCCAGTAATTACTTCATCTTTTTCACTTAATATTCCTAATTCACGTGCAATTGCTGAAGCAGTAATTTTATGATCACCAGTAATCATAACTGGTTTAATACCTGCAGTTATACATTTTTTAACTGCAACTTTTGCTTCTGGTCTTGGTGGATCTATCATTCCAACCATACCAACAAAAGTTAAACCGCTTTCTAAATTTTTAAGTTCTTCTTCTGTTGGTTCATGTTCCAAAACTTTATATCCAAAAGCCAATACTCTCAAAGCTCTTTCTGCCATATTTGTATTATTGTCTTCTACAATTTTTTTATACATTCCTAAATCTGAAACTACTTCATCTTTTTTTCTATAATTTATAGAACAACTTAAAACTTCATCCATTCCACCTTTTGTATAAACATAATATTTATCATTCACTTTGTTTACAGTTGTCATAAGCTTTCTATCAGAATCAAAAGGAATTTCAGCAACTCTTTTATTTTCATCATATATATTTTTTGAAAATTTTAAATTATATGCTAAATCAACTAAAGCTGTTTCAGTAGGATCTCCTGTTAAGCTTCCATCTTCTGCTTCTTTTGTATCATTACAAAGCATACCAGCTTTTATAAGCAGATTCATTTCAGCATCACAATCTTTTATATCTTCTACTTTAATAATTTGCCCATTTACAAATATTTCTTTAACTGTCATTTTATTTTGGGTTAATGTACCAGTTTTATCAGAACATATAACACTAGCACTTCCAAGTGTTTCAACAGATGGTAATTTTTTTACAATTGCATTTTTCTTAACCATTCTTTGAACACCAATAGCTAAAACTATTGTTGAAATTGCAGCTAAGCCTTCTGGAATTGCAGCTACTGCTAAAGAAACCGCTGTCATAAACATGTGAACAGGTTCTTTACCATACATACTACCAATAGCAAAAATAACTATACAAATTACAACTACAGCCACACCTAAAACTTTTCCTAAATTGTTCAATTTTATTTGTAGTGGTGTTATATTGTCTTCTGTTTCATTAATCATTTCAGCTATTTTTCCAACTTCTGTTTCCATTCCAGTTTCTGTAACTATTCCCTTTGCTCTACCATAAGTTACTAAACTAGATGAAAATGCCATATTTTCTCTATCACCAATTCCAACATCTTCTGACTCTATTTTTTCAGAATTTTTTTCTACTGGAACAGATTCACCTGTTAAAGCCGATTCTTGTACTTTAAGATTTGCAGATTCTATAATTCTTAAATCTGCTGGAACATAATCACCAGCTTCTAATATAACTATATCTCCTGGCACAAGTTCTTTTGAAGGTAATACAACTATTTTTCCATCTCTAACGACTTTCGCCACATGGCTACTCATTTTTTTCAAAGCCTCAAGTGATTTCTCTGCTTTGTTTTCTTGAACAACTCCAATAATAGCATTCATTATTACTACTATCATAATAATAATTGTATCAGTAATTCCTTCACCTTCTTGAATGCCTATAACTGCTGAAACTATTGCTGCTATAATTAAAATTATAATCATAAAATCTTTAAATTGATCTAAAAATTTTTGTAAAAAAGATTTTGGCTTTTTTGCTTTCAGTTCATTATATCCATACTTTTGAATATTTTTTTCAACCTGCTCTTTTGATAAACCGTTTTTCCATATTTGTTTCTAATTGCTTAGAAGTTTCTTCAACTGATAAATTAAACCATTTATTTTGCATTTTTACAGTACCTTTCTTTATAAATTTAAAAATTCCTCTATTTCTTTAAATGAAGTATTTTCTGTACATACAATGTCAAAAACTTTATTATAATATTCTAAATTTTCCTTGATTTTTACATCTAGAAATCCGAACTGTTATACTCTTATCTAAATCTTCCTTCCTAATCATATTTATATCACTTAAAGTATCTCCAAACAATAATATATTTTCTCTATCCTTAACTTTATCGCCAAATTTTTTTAAAAGTCCCTCAGAATTTTTATTCATTGTATGAATTATATTATCAGAAATACCAACAATTTTTTCATCTTTAAAAATTAAAAAATTACTATCAATATAAATATTATCAAAATATATTTCATTATATTCTAAAATTTTTATAATAACATTCCCAATTCCAGCAGATAACATTAGAATAGGAACTTTATCATTATATAATTTTTTAAAAAATGTTTTTGCATAATCTCTTAAAATAAACTTATTACTTTCAACTGTTTTTATTATTTCTTTTTCAGTTAAATTATATTTTATAAGAATATTTAATGATTCAGTATACCAATTTTTCATATGTTTAGTCTTTTCATTTTTATCCATTGTACTATCTATTTCAATTGGTCTATAATAATTATAAAGTTTTGCTCTTTCTTTCTCATATTCCTCATTCGCATTAATATCAACACCCCAACTGCCTTTTGTAAAACCATTTGTAATTGTTTGATCAAAATCAGTAACTACATAATAATTATCTGGTGTTAATTTTATTCTATTTAATTTTTCTTTATTGTTTAAGTATATCATGTAAAATCCTTTCTTAAGCTATATCATTCATATTATAAAATCCAGCATCTTTAGAAATTAAAAATTTTGCTGCTTTTAAAGCACCTTCTGCAAAAACTCCTCGTGAAGAACAAGTATGAGTTATTTCAAGGCTCTCATCTTCTCCAAAGAAAATCACTTCATGTTTTCCAGCTTCAGTTCCCCCTCTTATAGAATGTATTCCTATTTCATTTTCAGTTCTTTTTTCACGCTTACTATGTCTATCATATTCGTAATTCATTTTATTGTCTAAAGCACTATTTATACTATTTGCAAGCATTAAAGCTGTTCCACTTGGACTATCTATCTTTCTTCTATGATGTGTTTCTACAATTTCAATATCTGTTCCCTGTAATTTTTTAGCAAGTTCTGCAACAATTTTACTCATAACATTAATTGAATATGACATATTGTACGATTGAAAAACAGGAATATAATTTGCATATTCTTTTATTTTTTCGAGTTGTTCGTTTGAAAAGCCAGTTGTTGCAATAACTATAGGAATTTTATTATTTTTTGCAAAATCTAATATTTTAAAACTTGCTTCTGGTACTGAAAAATCAATTATAACATCTGGCATTTCTGTTATATCTTCTAATTCTGTATAAACTGGGAAAAAATTATCTCCTGAATCTTTCGTATCAACTCCTGCTAATACTTCTATTCCTTCCATAATTCTTGCTTTTCTTGCAACTTCTTGCCCCATTTTTCCATTGCAACCATTTATTAAAATCCTTATTATTTTCATATTAAATTACATTCCTTTCTCAATTTACTCTTAAAATATCATAATAATTATTTTAATATTCCAAAATTTTTCATTTCTTCTATGAGAATTTCTTTTTTACTTTTAGTCATTGGTATTAAAGGTAATCTAGGCTTTCCGTAATTATATCCTAAAATATTCAATGCTTCTTTAACTGGTATAGGATTAACTTCACTAAATAATGCTTTTATAAGTTTTAAACTTTTCAATTGCATTTCTCTACTTTTTTCTATATTTCCATCAAAATAATTCTGTACCATATTGTGTGTATATTCAGGAACAATATTCGATAATACTGAAATTACACCAATTCCTCCTAAAGATAAAATAGGTATTGTTTGATCATCATTTCCAGAATAAATGTATAAATCATCTCCACACAAATCCGCAATTTCTGCAATTTGTGAAATATTACCACTAGCCTCTTTAATAGCTACTATGTTAGGAATTTTTGATAATTTTTTACATGTATCTGGTAAAATATTTACCCCTGTTCTACTTGGAACACTATACACAATAATTGGCAATGTGGTTTCACTTGCTATAGCTTCATAATGAGCAACTAAACCTTCCTGTGTTGTTTTATTGTAGTATGGAGTAACAACTAAAACTGCGTCTACACCAACTTCTTCAGCAAATTTTGTCATTTCAATTGCTGTAGCTGTACAATTAGCACCAGTTCCAGCTATTACTGGTATTCTTTTATTTACTTTTTTAATAGCAAATTTCATTGTTTCTTCTTTTTCTTTTGTAGTCATTGTAGAAGCTTCTCCAGTAGTTCCACAAACTATAATACTGTCTACTTTATTTTGAATTTGATTCTCTATTAATTTTCCAAATTCTTCAAAATTTACACCATTTTCATTAAATGGTGTTGCAATAGCTGTTCCACAACCTTTAAAAATAATTTTTTTCATAATATATCATTCCTTTCTAAGATAATTTTAGTTTATCTTAAAAAATACAGAATAATTAATAAAAATATAATTATATTTTTACTTGTACTATTATATGTTAAAAAAATAGAAAAATCAACCATTTCTGATTTTTAGTTTCAGTATTTTTTCTATACGTAAAAAAGAGCAGGGTGAACTGCTCTGAAATTACTATATTATAAATTAAATTTTACATATAAGAACACTTCCGAGTTGTCATTAATAGTTTTTTTCAAAAATAGTAAACCTAAGTGAAATATAATCTCCATTTACACTACCTTCGATGTCAGAAACAAAATTTTTTTCACAATCAATTGTTACTTTTAAATAGCTTTCTCCTGTTTCATCTGAAAAAATATATTTTTCTTCGTTACCTGATATTCTATAGTAAACAGAAATTAATTCTCCGTTAGCACCAGAAACTATATTATTTTTAAAATCTTCAAATTTCAATATTTCATTATTATCTGATATAGTTTTTAATGAAGAAACATCTTTAAAAGTTACTTTTTGCTCTCCAAATAATTCTCCAATTATATCAGAATCACATTCTATACTTTTATACCAAAGTTTTCCATCATCTAAAGTAGTAGTGATTTTTATTCCTTTAGCTGAAGAATAATTAAATTCATACTCTTTAAAGTCTTCATAGTATTGTGGTTTTTCTTCGCCTTTTTTATTTAATTTTTTTTCAATTTCTTCAAGCGTATTATCTTTTTCAAGTGATGCAAAATCTTCTTTAATATTTAATTTCTTCACATTAGTTGTTACACCTGATTTATTTAATGCTATAACAACAATCATTAAAAAAACGGCTGCAACTATTGCTACATTAGAAAGAAATCTAAACCAACCAGCTTCTAAGATTCCAATTTTATCACCAATAAAAAATACTATTATACTACCAATTAACACACCAAATGAAACTAATGCAGGAATATCGTTAAAAATATTTCCAGCTACAATTCCTATTATACTTTCTATAACTCCGATAATAATTGCAGATGGTTCTTCCATACTCAATTTATTTAAAAATACAAAGTTGAAAATTATTAACACAATTTGCATTAAAAATAATTTTAAGTTAAATGAAGAAAAGCCTAAAATCATTGAGATAAAAAGCTCAATCATTATTAATTGGGCAAATTTTTTAATATCTTGTTCCATTTTAATCCCCTTTCTTTAGTATATGGTAAAGTTATTTTATAATAATCATTAATTAAAGTCAAGCAAAATTTAAGTTTCGGTGTTTTTTCCACAAAAAGAAATTTTTAATAAAAAGATATACACAAAAATATTAAATTTATGTAA
>CANRQI010000072.1 GCA_947632835.1 uncultured Clostridia bacterium | reverse complement strand
TCTTCCCCATGCTATACAAGGTATGTAATCTGATTTATTATAAGCTCTATTTACTGCTAATAACAAATCTGCAATCTCTCTTCCAAAAGGAGTTTGCCTATAAATAGGTTTTTTACAAACATATCCAACTAATGTTACTTCATTAGTTACGACATCTTTATTTTCTTCTACTTCTTCAACTTCTTTGATTTCTTTTGCAAATACTGTTAGAATTAACCTATTTTTCTCATTTTCGTAGTTGTTATAAGATCTAAATTGACCTTCAATTTCAACATTTCTTCCTATACTTAAATCCATACCAGCTAGTAATCTCTCAGATACTGTAATTGGTATTATATCAGTATTTGAACTTAAACGCACAACTTCTAAATTAAAGCTATAAAATTTTTCTCCATAAAGTTCATGGCTATACTTTTGTTCACTTGAAATTTTCCCTACCAATATTAAATGGTTATTTTCTGAATAGTTTGTATTCAATTTTTATTCCTCCTTAATATTTATCTAATGTATCTTATCATAACTGCGTTTATATTTCTTTATTTTTCGTATGAAACAAGTATATTATAGCACTTTTTCCATAATTTGTCTACATAAAATTTAATATTTCTTAATTTTTTTGCATTTTTTTGCTTATTTTTATAAATTTTTATAATATTATTTATTATTATATTATGTTATCCTTCAATTAATTTCTTAAATATATCCCCTTTTTCTTCAAAATTTTTGAAATCATTATAACTAGATGCAGAAGGAGAAAGTAAACAAATCATATTTTTTTTAGTAACTTCCTTGGCAATTTTTACTGCTTCTTGCATATTTGTTGCTTTATAAACATTTTTAAATTCTTTTAAATAATCATATATTATATAACCCGTTTCTGGCATACAAATAACATTCTCCACATTTGAGTTTTTTAAAAATTTTATAAGTTCATCTTGTCTAATTCCTCTATCCATTCCTCCACAAATTAATGTATTTACATTTTTTAAAGTTTTTATACAATTAATAGTTGCTTCTGGAATAGTAGCAATTGCATCATCATAAAATTCAATTTCATCAACCTTTCCAATATACTCCATTCTATGCTTAAGAGGTTTTACTTCTTTTACTGTTTCAATTGTTTTATCTAAATCCAATTTCAAAATTTCAGATACAGCAAAAACAAATAATATATTATTTATATTATGTTCACCTTTTATTTGTAACTTTTCATCTGAATTCATTAAAAACATATTATTAAAATATATGCTATTTTCTTTTAAATATACTTTATTTTTTGAAGTAGTATTTGCATTAATTGATATCTGAATATCATTTTCTTTATAATCAAATTTATATTCTTTTATTAATTCATTATCATTATTATAAATAAAATAATCTTTATTAGTTTGATACCTAGCAATATTAAATTTAGCATTTATATAATCACTCAATGAATTACAATGATCTAAATGCTCAGGATAAATATTAAGTAAAATTGCAATATCAGGAGATACTTTTGCAAATTCCAATGTATGTGAAGAAACCTCAATAACAGTAATTGTATTCTCATCAATATTATCTATTTCATTTAATATCGGATTTCCTATATTTCCAACAAGAAACACTTTTTTACCCTGTTTTTTCAAAACTTCATACAATATTGTACTTGTAGTACTTTTTCCTTTCGTACCTGTAACCCCTATCTTTAAACCCTTAGTATATTTCAATAACAATTCATAATCTGTTATAATTTTATCTTCAAAACCACTTATATCAATATCCTTTAAAATTACTCCTGGAGATTTTATTATTAAATCAAATTTCTCTAAATTCTCTAAATACTTTTCTCCCAATTTTAATTCGGTATTTTCATCTAACTCACTTCTATCAATATTTTCATTCTTATCGGCAATTGTTATTGTTTTATTTTTAAAATGTTTTCTTAAATAATTGTATGTTGCTTTTCCTTGACTTCCAAAACCTAAAATAACAATATTCTTATTTTCCAAAAATTCTAATAATGTCATTAAATATTCTCCTTTAAAATTTTACTAAACTCTATAGGTAAATTATTTTCATTATTATAATATTTCAATCTTTCTTCATCTATTCTTTCTAATTCAAAATGCTCTTTATAATATTTTAATAAAAATGGTAATTCATTACTTTCATTAATTACTTTACTTATGCAGTATCTTACCTCACTAAATGTTCCAACACATTCAAATGGCTTTATATCTCCAAAGCCACATAACTCAATAAAAGTTTTTAATAATTCTTTTTTCTCAAATAGATCTTCTCCAAAAATTTGAATTAATCTTTCCTTTTTCAAAAATGGACTAAGAATTATATATACAAATAAACATTTAGGACAATTTCCACACCATCTCCATGGCTCCTCTTTGCTACCTACATTACAACTTTTAAAGACATCTAAATATTTATCAAATCTAGAAAAAATCATTGCAATTTGAAGTTCACTAATAGGTCTTAAAAAACTAAAATATTCTACATTTGCTTTCAAAAATTTTTTACTATATTCTCTAAAATCATTTTCAAATTCTATTGTTTTTGAATATTGATGATTAATATTCTCACCTTCAACATTAGTTTCATTTGCACTACTTTCATTTGATAAAACTACATATTTCTTTTCTAATAAAAAAGCTATAATATAAGTTAAAAATGCAACTATTGCTGAAAATGGAGTATGACCATTTAAAGCTCCTTGTTCATTTAATTTTATCAAATTTTTATCTATTATTCTTTTTACTTCTATAACATTACTACGTTCAAAACCTGCCATTTCAGCACATTTCATAGAAACTTCTTTTGAACCTATCATAAAACAATTTATATTATCAAATTTATTTTTCAATAATTCTAAAGTAACATTTGAATCTTTCCCACCACCTACTGGTATTATTATTCCGTTTAAATTATTTTTTATTTCCTCTAATTCTAAAAAATTTCCAAAACATTCAAATTTTACAAAATCCTTTTGTAAAGTAGTTATTTTATTTTTATATCTAAATTCTCCTAACCCTAAATAATATAATTTTCTAAACCATTCTTGTTGCTCATTATTTAGTTTTCCACATTTTATAATAAAATTTTGAGGCAAAACAGCTTTAAAATAACTAATTGCCTCTACCATTCCTAAATTAAAAACCATATTTTTTAAAATATTAGACTTTAAATGCTTCCATTTAAAGTCTTTCTTTAATATTTGTATTTCTGGTTCAAACTTTGCTAAATTTTCTATCTCAAAATCAAACTTAAAATAAATTTTTTCATTATCTTCTAAAATTTTATAATCATTATAAATAAAATTTTGATATAGCATAACATCTTCCTTGTATAATATATTTAGGTTTTTATAAGGTTCCTATAAACCTTTATTATAATTTTAAGCTTCTTTTACCATTTATTTTATTTTCTGATACAGTTTTATAAATTGTTTTCTTTCTATTTAACATTGCATATAAAAATGATGTAATAGGAATAGAAAGCACTAAACCTATATTTCCAACAATAGCAATAATAAAAATTATAAAAATTGAACTAACATTAAAAATTTCCATTATATTATAACCATTTGAAATATAACCACAAATTGGAAGTATTGCAACTCCTATAAAAATTAAAAATAACATATTAATTTTTTCACTAATAAATTCTTTGCCTATCGTCATTCCAATTTTAAATTGTTCTTTCATTTTTATATCTTCAGTTTTATTTTTCTCATCATCTAATCTCATAGTAATTCTAGAAATAATATCCATATATATTCCAAGCAATGCAATTATAGACATACTAAAAACTAAACTTTTTGAACCGAAAATTCCTGTTAAATCTAAAACTTTATCTTTATATCCTAAATCTATTTTAGTAACAAAACAAATTATAAATATAACTGTACAAGTAAAAAAGCTTGTAAATAAAACTGATAATAATTCCGCAAAAGACCTTTGATGTATTCCATCTTTTATAAAAATATTAACAAAAGAAATTAAAAATACCGTTGTTCCACTCAAAATAATGAAATTGTGTCCATTAGTAACACCTCTTATTAATACAAAATATAATATAACTATTGTAAGTATTGCTCTTAACAATATTTTCACACTTGATTTTCTTTCAATAAAAATCAATAATATTGTTAATATTAACAAAGCTCCTAATATATAAAACTGCCCCCCACTTATGTTCATATAATTTTTGTTCTCCCCTTTCTCATGCTATAACTTAGAATACTACTATATCTATTTCATTTGTATCAGCTTTTTCACCATAAGTATAAACTATATAAACATAACCATCATCTGTTAAAAAATATGATTTTGTCTTTTCAATTTTATACATTTCATCTTCTGGATTTCTTTCAAATGTTGACCCATATTGTTCTGAGATTTCATGAGCATTGTCATAAGCTGTTTTAATTGTATCGTTAATATTTTTTTGAACATCATCTTTATCTGCTTCTTTTAGCTCTATTAAATCCTCCAAATCTATTTCTTTTTCATCTGGTATACTATAATTATATGTTACAATATTAACTGTTTCCGGTTTATTTCCATATTTTGAAGTTTCCTTTATAGCAATAGAAACAGCATCTTGATTAACATACGCAACGTAAGAAACTTGGTAAATTGTATAATCATCACCACTTCTCATAATTGATGTAGCTTTATTATAAAATTTTTCATTTATTTCTACATTTATTTTTTGAGAAATCTCTGTATCAATATTCAATACTGGAAGTTGAATATCTACATTATAATAGCTTTCATCTTCATTTTGAATACTATATCCCGTATATACTAAAGGTTGAGAAGTTTCTATTTTTTCAACTCTAACATTTTCACTATTAACATGCAATTCATTAGTAAATAAATTAGAAAAATTCGATTTTAAATTAGCATAATCAGCTGATGTTTTTTTAGAACCGATATGTATACCTAACATTAATGGATCTGTTTCTGAATATTTATAAAAGAATTGACCATATATGCCCAAACAAACAGCAATAATACAAATTAATAATAACACTAAAAAAAATATTACTTTATTTTTTCCTCTCAATTTACTAACAAATCTTCTAATTGCTCTATTTATACTACTCATAAAACTTCTCATCTCTTTTCATAAATTTCTTTCGCTTATTATATCATCTTAAGATTTACAATTCAAGTATAAATTATATTTTAAGCTTTGGTGAATTACATTTTCTTAAATGGGGAGAATAACGTAAAAAAATATATTAAAACTTTTCTTTTAACCTATTATAAAGAGTTAAGTTTAAAAAAGAGCCTAGAACATTAAACTATTTTCAATGTCCTAGACTCTATAATCACATTATTCATTTTATTTTTTTATATTTGATATATTTCCTGATTTTGTTACATCATAGGAAATCTGAATCTCCTTTCCTCCATTTTTCTGAATTTTAACTGTTTTAGTTACAGATTCTGCATCACCTGTTGGTAATGCACCATCCATTGAAGCATCTACTAATTTATAATCCATATTTTCTAACTCTGTTTTAATCTGAGCTGCAACATAAAGTGATACACTTGTTTCTGTTGGTTTAGTTGCTTCGGTATATTGTTTTGAAAAATAATCTGATGTTAATGAAGCAACAGCTAATTTAAAAGTCTCAACTGCATCTGCTTCTTCTGTTTTAGTTCCAGCATCTTTTGCTCTTGTCATTATTCCATTATCTCCTACTACCAAAGAGATTGAAACCCCTGCTAAGATTAACAATACTATAATTGTAATTACCAATGCTACTAATGTAATACCACTATTTGATTTCATCATCATAACATTCACCTTTTGTATAGTATAATTATTCAATTATACTCACCTTTCTCCATTAATTATTTTATTCCTAAAATTTTGGTTTAATGGTACCTTTATTTTATATCTGTTACGTTTCCTTCCTTAGTTACTGTATATGAAACCTCAATTTCCTTTCCACCTGTTTTTTGAATTTTTATTTTTTTAGATTCAGGCTCGGCACCTTCTGCTGGCAATGCATCATCAAAACTGCTACTAGTTACTATTGAATAATCCATAGTTGCCAACTCATCATCTAATTTGTCTCCTATATATGCTGCTACACTAGTACTCTCACCTACACCAGTTCCTGTATATAAATTCTCATAATATTCAGATGTTATTGAAGCTATTGCTAGTTTAAAAGTCTCAACTGCATCTGCTGATTCTGTTTTTGTTCCTGCATCTTTTGCTCTTGTCATTATTCCATTATCTCCCACTACTAAAGAGATTGAAACTCCCGCTAAAATTAACAATACTATAATTGTAATTACTAATGCTACTAATGTAATACCACTATTCGATTTCATCATCATAACATTCACCTTTTGTATAGTATAATTATTTAATTATACTTACCTTTCTCCATTAATTATTTTATTCCTAAATTTTGGTTTAATGGTACCTTTATTTTATAATCTTAATTAATAAACACTAAAAACTTATTACTTATTAATTAATACTATATTCTAAAATATTTTCAATTTATCATTTCTTTATATTTGATATATTTCCAGCTTTTGTTACATCATAGGAAATTTCAATTTCCTTTCCACCATTTTTTTGAATTTTAACTTTTCTTGTTATAGAAGCTTGACTTTCTGTTGGTAATGAACCATCCATTGTTGAATCAGTTGCTAATTTATAATCCATTTTTCCTAACTCTGTTCCAATATTAGCTGCAACATAAAGTGATACACTTGTCTGTGTTGGTTTAGTCTCCTCAGTATATTGTTTTGAAAAATAATCTGATGTCAATGAAGCAACAGCCAATTTTAGAGTTTCAACTGCATCTGCTTCTTCTGTTTTCGTTCCTGCATCTTTTGCTCTTGTCATTATTCCATTATCTCCTACTACTAGAGAAATAGAAACTCCTGCTAAAATTAACAATACTATAATTGTAATTACTAATGCTACTAATGTAATACCACTATTCGATTTCATCATAACTTTCACCTTTTGTATAGTATAATTATTCAATTATACTTACCTTTCTCCATTAATTATTTTATTCCTAAAATTTTGGTTTAATGGTACCATTATTTTAATTTGTCTTTTCCTTTATGTCTTTTACATTTCCATCTTTAGTTACTGTATATGAAACTTCAATTTCCTTTCCACCTGTTTTCTTAATCTTTATTGATTTAGCTGTAGGTGTATCGGTTGTTGGTAATGTATCATCAAAACCATTACTTTCTCCATTTACTATTGAATAATCCATAGTTGCCAATTCATCACTTAACTTTTCTTTGATATATGTTGCTACCTTCTTATCACCTACACCAGTTCCTGTATATGCATCTTCATAATATTCTGATGTTAGTGAAGCTACAGCCAATTTTAAAGTCTCAACTGCATCTGCTGATTCTGTTTTTGTTCCTGCATCTTTTGCTCTTGTCATTATTCCATTATCTCCTACTACTAGAGAAATAGAAACTCCTGCCAAAATTAACAATACTATAATTGTAATTACTAATGCTACTAATGTAATACCACTATTTGATTTCATCATAATTTTCACCTTTTGTACAGTATAATTACTCAATTATACTTACCTTTCTCCATTAATTATTTTATTCCTAAAATTTTGGTTTAATGGCACCTTTATTTTATATCTGTTACGTTTCCTTCCTTAGTTACTGTATATGAAACCTCAATTTCTTTTCCTCCTGTTTTTTGAATTTTTATCGTTTTAGCTACAGGATCACTTGTTGGTAATGTAGCATCAAATCCTTTACCTTCTCCTTCTCCATCTACTATTGAATAATCCATAGTTTGTAATTCAGCACTTAATTTTCCTTTTATGTATGATGCTACATTAGCACTATCGCCTACACCACTTCCTGTATATAAATTTTCATAGTATTCAGATGTTATTGAAGCTATTGCTAATTTAAAAGTCTCAACTGCATCTGCTGATTCTGTTTTCGTTCCTGCATCTTTTGCTCTTGTCATTATTCCATTATCTCCTACT
>CANRQI010000071.1 GCA_947632835.1 uncultured Clostridia bacterium | reverse complement strand
AGTATCACTTTAACCATAAACATCACCACCTCTCCTACGAAGATTCGTAAAAATTGGTGGCAAAACCACATCTGCTTATTATCATTTCCTATGTCAGATAATATAACATATATTTTGCAATAAAGCAATAAAAAAGCAAACATTTTTTTGCAAAATTATATAAAGTTACTCCCATATTACGTCTTTTACATTAAATCTATTGTTAAATGCTATAAAGTTTAGTATAATGCTAATATAAATAATTATTTTTTGCGAGGATAAATTATGAAAAAATTTGTAAAAGTAATGGACGGAAATAAAAGCAATGCGGGAGGTTTTGAATATAAATTAGATGAAATAATGATTTCAAATAATTGGAATTCCAAGGAAACTGAACCTGAAAAAATGGGTGGATTTAACTTTGGAACTGAAGATAAAATATTAAGATGGCTACATAGAGGAAATACAATATATGATGTAATTATTCCTGAAGATGCAGAAATAGTTTTATGCAATGAAGAAAAAGGAATTTGGAGGGCAAATAAAATAATAATAACAAATCCTAAAATAATAACTGATGAAATAGTAATTGAATTATATAAAAAAACAACATTAACCAATAAAATACTTGCACAATGTTTACAAACTCTTATATGGAAAAATAGAATAGAAATTAGTAAATATATTATTATTGATAGAGTTAATAAAGAAAATGTAGATGAATTTATAAATGAATTTGAGAATTATAATAAAAAATCTGAAAAGTTCAGTTATTATGAATTAGGAAAAGATAGTAAAATTGTTTATGATATGTTAAAAAAAATAAAATAATAATTGCAACAAAAAATTATAATTTTTTTGATGTTTTGTACCATTTATTAAAATCTTAAGTATAATAAATATAGGAAATGACAAACCACAAATGTGGTCTTGCCAAAATAATGTTTTAAAAATAAACCATTAGCCTAGCATAGCAGAATGGTTTATTTTTTATTTATGTAGTTGCTTGTCAACCCAGTTCTTAAAAAGAACTTTTTTCATAATAATATTTTTTCTATCTTTTCATAATATTCAGGAAATACTTTCTTAAAATTAAGAGGTTTTAATGTTTTGCTACTTGCAAAAGCATGTACAGTACTTCCTGTAGCTATTAATTTTTCAGTTTCTACTTTATAAGTTTCATAATTAAAAACTATTCTAGCTGGAGTTAATTTAGAAATCCAAACTCTTATTCTTAATTTATCTTCATAAGTAGAAGGCTCCATATATTTACAATTCAATTCTGCCAATGGTAGCATTATGCCCTGTTTCTCCATTTCTGTATATGTTATTCCTATATTTTTAATTATTTCAGTACGAGCAAGTTCATACCAAATTGGATATACTGAATGATGCGTAATTCCCATCTTATCAGTTTCTGCATAACGAACTGTTACTTCTATTTCTGTATACATTTTTATTGCTTCCTATTAATAAATTTAGATTTTTTAGTTGGATTTACCTATAAACCACTTCTTAACTCACTAATTTTATTTCTTTTTCAATTCAACATCATATTCATATACAAATATATCTTTTGATTTAGGTGATATTAAATTATCACATTCTCTAAAATAATTATTTGTTCTAAATTTCGTTTTTGAAACTAATTTAAAATCAAACCTAGCACAATCTATCAAAACCTGTGTAGACAAATCCATTCCTTCAGGAAGAGTTTTATTTACATTGTCATAATAAATAATATTTGTATAATACAATAAAGGCATATTTTCTTTTAAATTTATCTTTATTAAATTTAATGCTCCCTCTCCTCTGTCCTCAAAATCTCTTAATTCGTTTTCAACATTAATATTCATAACCCATAAAGCACTTTCATCAATTTGCTCTGTTATTTCAACTAATTTGTATAAAGGCATATCGAATTTTGACCTTACTTTAGGAATTGCGCCTTCAATATAATTTCTTATACTTTGTAGTTTTTCTGTAAAATCAAATTCATCAATATTTCTATTAATATTTAATATTTTATATTTGCTTTTTTCATTTTCTCTATGACTTCTACTTCCTATATATCTTGATTTTCTAGTGTCATCAGTAATGTTTCCGAAAATATCAAAACTTTCTTCATTTATGTATAATCTATCCCTATTAAAATCACATTTTAAATTCGTAAGTGCAGATTTTATTTGTTTTTCATTTATTTGCTCTTTACGCAAAGAATTTAAAATATTCATAATATTTCCGTTAGCAACAAAAATACTATCTGTTTCCTCTTTTGAAAGCTTACGACGTTGCAATTTATCCATTTCAACACCTAATGCTTCAAAATCAAGTTCAAAATCAAATACCTTTTTTATTTTGACATCTTCTTTTTTATCTTCTACTCCCATTTCTAAAGATAATTGCTCATCTTTACTGGTAAATTTCCAAAAATCAAATATACTTTTTTTATGTTTATCTATTTCTTTTATATATAATTCTGCATTTCTAACTTTACTTTTTAAATTCTCTAACTTTAAAGCCATTGCCTTTTTGTCTTGATTCAAATTTTGATATTTCTTTTTTCCCTCTTCTAATTTAGAATATATTACAA
This sequence comes from uncultured Clostridia bacterium, assembly GCA_947632835.1. Taxonomy (GTDB): domain Bacteria; phylum Bacillota; class Clostridia; order TANB77; family CAG-508; genus Scatovivens. Next base: position 5,508 of record CANRQI010000071.1, on the reverse strand, counting down.
CTAAATCTTCTATTGTATAATATTGCTTTTCATGCATAAAAGTATCTAAAGCATCTAAATTAACTTTACTATCAACATTTTCTGTAACTTCTAAAATTTGAGAAAATCTTTCCTTTTCAACCTCTGCTTTAATTTTTTTACTCATTTTATTTGATTTAAAAAAGTATTTCACTTTTCCTACAAAGCTTTTTCTACACTCTAAAAATGCTCCTATTTCCCTTTGTTTTTGAATATATTCTGTTTCCTTTTCAGTAGTTTGCTTTTTTAAATCCTCTAATTCTTTTTTCTTTTTTATACTTTCTTTATTCAATTCATTAATTTCAGTTTGAGCAATAGCATATTGTGATTTGATAAATTCTGTTAAATTTTCATAATCAATTTTTACATTTCCATGATAAAGTTCTAAAGCATTTTTACTATTTATTTTAGTAGAAAATAAAAAATAATCTTTTATTTCAGTTTGCATAATAAATAAAGCTTTTAAAATTTTATAAAATTTTATAGCTTCTTCACAAGTATTTAATATTATCTTATAAGTACTCCTAACGCTATCATAAACATAAGTTTCACCAATAATTTGTAAAGACATTTTATCATTATTATCATATACTTCAAAAATAACTGGCCAATTTTTAGTAAATAACCACAAATAATTTTCTACATCAACAATTTCATCTCTGTTTAAAAAAGTTTCTGAATAATTCAAATAATTTATAGGCACAAAAATTTTACTATCTTTTTTATTTTTAGATTTAGATAGTTCTATTTTTCTTTTTAATAAATAAAAAAACTCTGCAAATGTTGATTCTTTGGTGCAAACTAACATAAAAAATCTATCTGTACTTTCAGAATAATAAATATGCCATAAATGTTCTCTATCATATCTTACTCTAAATGGTTCCGAATCTTCCATTTCTTTCTGAATATTACTAACATTTTCAACATCTGAAATTGAAAATGTATTAAGCATTTTTAAAAATGTTGTATATCTTTCTAAACCTTCTTCTGAACTGTCTGCATTAAGATATTGATTTAAAGGAAGAGCTTTACTATATTTTTCTCTTACAGTATCACTTCTCAAAGTAGGTGTAAGCAATATTTCAATTTTATCTATTGGGACAAATCTAAAAACTTTATGATCTTTATCATTATTTAACCTTGATACATTAAAATTTAATGGGTTAAATCCATATAAAACTTCTGGTATATTATCTAAATCAAGTCCTAAATATTCAAGTTTTGATGTTAAATCACTTTTTAATGTATTTTTCACTTCTTATTCTTCCCCCTAAAAATTCATACAGTAATTATATCTTTTTTTTAGATTTTATGTCAATAGATATATACAAATTTTTGTATTGTATTTTTTCCAATAAAATGATATGATGAATATTGGATTTTATTTTGAAAGGAGAACTTCGTAATTATACGAATAATGTACAACATGTTTAAATTAGTATCAGATTATAAACCTACTGGCGACCAGCCAAAAGCAATTCAATATTTAAGTAATGGTATAAAAGAAGGAAAAAAATTTCAAACTCTTTTAGGAGTTACTGGTTCAGGAAAAACTTTTACGATGGCAAATGTTATTAAAGAAGTTCAAAAACCTACTCTTGTTTTAGCACACAATAAAACTTTAGCAGGACAGCTATATTCAGAATTTAAAGAGTTTTTTCCAGAAAACAATGTTGAATATTTTGTATCTTATTACGATTATTATCAACCAGAAGCATATATTGCATCTTCAGATACTTACATCGAAAAAGATGCTTCTATAAATGATGAAATAGATAAATTGCGTCATTCTGCAACTGCCTCTTTATTTGAAACAAGAGATGTTATTGTTGTTGCTTCTGTTTCTTGCATATATGGTTTAGGAGATCCAATAGACTATGAAAATATGATTGTTTCTTTAAGACCTGGTATGGAAAAAGATAGAAATGAGATTATGAAAAAATTAGTTAATATGCAATATACTAGAAATGAAATGGATTTTAAAAGAGGAACTTTTCGTGCTAAAGGTGATATTTTAGAAATTTACCCTTCAAATTTAGAAGAAAAAGCTATACGTATTGAATTTTGGGGTGATGAAGTTGAAAAAATATCTGAAATAAATCCTTTAACTGGAAAAACTGTAGCTACTAGAAATCACATTATGATATATCCAAATTCACATTATGTTACAACCTTCGATAAGAAAGAAAACGCACTTGTTTCAATAGAAGCAGAGCTTGAAGAAAGAATAAAATACTTTAAGGAAAACAAAAAATTAATTGAAGCACAAAGAATAGAAGAAAGAACAAATTTTGATATGGAAATGCTTAAAGAAACTGGCTTCTGTCAAGGAATAGAAAATTATTCAAGACATATTAGTGGCAGACCTGCTGGAAGTCCACCATATACCCTATTTGATTATTTTCCAAAAGACTTTTTATTATTAGTAGATGAATCACATGCAACTATTCCTCAGGTTAGAGCTATGTATAATGGTGATAGAGCAAGAAAAGAATCTCTTGTTAACTACGGCTTTAGACTTCCTTCTGCATTTGACAATAGACCTTTAAAATTCAATGAATTTGAAGAAAGAATAAATCAAGTAATTTTTGTTAGCGCAACTCCATCTGATTATGAAAATGAACATTCTAAAGAAAATATTGTTGAGCAAATTATTAGACCTACTGGCCTACTTGATCCTAAAATAGAAGTAAAACCAGTTGAAAATCAAATAGATGATTTATTAGAGCAAATTCATGAAAGAACAGAAAAAAATGAGAGAATTTTAGTAACAACTCTTACTAAAAAAATGGCAGAAGATTTAACTGCATATCTTAGAAATGCTGGAATAAAGGTTAGATACATGCATTCAGACATAAAGGCATTAGAAAGAATGGAAATAATTAGAGATTTACGTATTGGTGAGTTTGACGTATTAGTTGGAATCAATCTTTTAAGAGAAGGTTTGGATATTCCAGAAGTTTCATTAGTTGCAATATTAGATGCAGACAAAGAAGGCTTCCTTCGTTCTGAACGTTCTTTAATCCAAACTATTGGACGTGCTGCTAGAAATACCGAAGGAAAAGTAATAATGTATGCTGATGAACTTACAGAATCTATGGAAAAGGCAATTTCTGAAACTAATCGTCGTAGAAAAATACAAGAAGAATATAATACTGCTCATGGCATTACACCTCAAACAATTAAAAAATCTGTTAGAGATACTATAAAAGCCTCTATTACCGAAGATATTCAGAGTGAATACAATATTAACGAAAATGAAAGCTTTGAAGATATTATTTCAAAATTAACTGATGAAATGTTAAAACATGCTAAAGCTATGGAATTTGAAAAAGCAGCAGAACTTAGAGATAAAATAAAAGAATTAGAAAAATATATGGAGGAAAAATAATTAAATTATTTTTCCTCCACCTAAAACTATATCCTCAACATAAAAAACTGCCGATTGTCCTGGAGTTATCGCTCTTTGAGGTTCATTAAATATTACTTTTATTTTATTTCCTTCTTGAATTATCTTTCCTTTTGCTTCTTTAGAAGAATATCTTGTTTTAACAGTAACTTCTATCCAGTCATCTATTTTATCAAAAAGCAACAAATTTATATCTTCTACAGTAATTTCCTTTTTATATAATTTTTCTTCTTCTCCCACTATTACTTCATTTTTTGTCTCATTAAATCCTAAAACAAATAATGGAACTGGATTTGATATTCCTAAACCTTTCCTTTGACCGATTGTATAGTTATATAAACCTGTATGTTTTCCTAAAACTTTTCCATCTAAATTAACAATATTTCCTTCTTTTGGCTTTAAGTTTGAATTGTTTTCCAAAAATTTCTTATAATTTCCGTCTGGTATAAAACAAATATCCTCACTATCTGGTTTATCTGCAACTTTTAAATTCTCCTGTTTTGCAATTTTTCTAATTTTTTCTTTACTTTCAAAATTTGCAAGTGGAAATATTATAAATTCTATTAATTCTTTCGGAATATTCCATAGAACATAACTTTGATCTTTTTTTCCAGCCTTTGATTTCGTAAGAACCCATCTTCCATATTTCTCACTATATCTAGTCTGAGCATAATGACCAGTTGCTATATATGTGCAACCTAATTCCTTAGCCTTTTCATACATATATCCAAATTTCATATATTTATTACATTCTATGCAAGGATTTGGAGTTTTACAAATTGAATAACATTTAATAAAATCATCAATTACATACTTCTTAAATTCTTCTTTATAATCAAAAGTAAAATGTGGAATTCCTATAGAATTACAAACATTTTTAGCATCTAAATATGTATTTATATTACAGCAACTACTTCCAGCAAATAATTCTAAAGTAGCTCCTATTACTTCATATCCTTGTTCTTTAAGTAAAAAAGCTGAAACAGAACTATCAACTCCCCCACTCATTCCAAGTAAAACTTTTTTACTACCCATTTAAAACTCCTTATTCTTCTTCATATTCCTCTTCAAAAATCTCAGGATAGTATTCCTTCAAATGTTCCTTATCCCAATATTTTCCTTCAACATAAGTATAATCGTCATCAATTTCCAACTTCTTTGTTGTTCTTATAAATGGATTTGTCCACTTATAAAATTCTACAATTTCTGAATTCCATAAAAACCCACCCGTATATGATACAATTACTTTTTCATTATTAAAATATGTAACTTCATCTCGAGAATTAAAAATCAATGACCATAACATAATTAATCCACAAGTAACAATAAATGCTGTAATTCCTAGTGAAATTACTAATACTATTTTCCTTTTGCTTATTAAAATTATTGCTCCATATATTATAGATATAAAATAACCCAATAAAATAAAAATTGTTGCAAAAAATTTTATAAATGGCATAAATGTAAAATTCATTTTCCATAATATCGCATACAATAAAAAATATACTAAAATAAATATTAAATCTATTTTCCATATATTATTTAAAAACTTTTTCATTATTATCATTCCTTTCCAAAAGGGATTAATCAAGCATATCTTCTATTGTATGCCATGCCAAAAGTGCACACTTTACTCTCGCAGGCATATTTGCTACATTTTTAAATGCAATCGCATCTTCTAATTTTTCAAGTTCACTTTCATCAGTTATCTCTCTTTTTATCATCTTAATAAAAGTTTCAATTATTTCTTTAGCTTCCTTAATTGTTTTTCCCTTTAAAGTATCTATCATTATAGATGTTGAAGCTTGTGAAATCGCACATCCATGACCACTAAATGCCATATCTTGAATAACATCACCATCTAATTTTATTTCAAGAGTAATTTCATCTCCACAATTTGGATTATGACCTATTTTCTCACAATCAGCACATTCTAATTTTCTCTTATTATATGAATTCATACTATGCTCCATGATTAAATCATTATATACATCTGTTAAATCTTCCATATATCTCCCTTTCTTTAAATATTTATATATTTTTGAAACATTTCATAAGCTTTATCTAGTGCCATTACAAGC
>CANRQI010000070.1 GCA_947632835.1 uncultured Clostridia bacterium | reverse complement strand
GGGGCATCTTCATACGAGCACTTAACATGCCCATCAGATGCCACCTCCTGATACGCGGTTCCCCAACCCGAGTAGTTGGCGAAACCGCTAAATCTTTTATTCGGGTTTTCCCGCTTCACAGCGGTAATCCCGAATTTCTCCAGGAAATTCTGGAAACTTGAATCGCGGTAATACGCATACCGCATATCAACGTTTCCACCTGCTAGCCCTAAGGTGCCAGTTCCAAACTGGGCACCCTTGGGCACAACGTAGCCCTTCCGGAGAACTTGTACCTTCTCTCCGGGAAGTTTAAGCGTCAATCTAGCCCAGCCATCCTTTCGGATGGTATATCGGATGGAATGGATTCCATCCGAATAATCCCTTGCACATTCGCACAAGAGACTTCCGTCGGCTAAGAACCGACATTCCCATCCGTTTCCGTCCACATAAGTGGAGGAAAACTCGTTCATATACACTCCGTTGTGCTTGACAAAGTAACCATTTTCCATGTTTAATTTCAATGTAGCCATACAATTCCTTTCCCTACTACCCGTCTTGTGCAACGGCGTTCGTTCCCAAAGTATGACATTGCCATACTTCTGCTTCGTTAGCGGGGCCTTCCTAAAGTAAAATATTTTAAGTGCGTACAAGGAAAACTGTAGTATTCAATTCTCAATGTACTATGCAAGTGCATATACGAACAAAATGCGACTCACATGTTTACATAATAACATAAAATAACAAAAAAGTCAAATTGATGGAATTTGTGCATTTTTTTAATTTTACATACTGTGGTGTAGTCTAGATAAAGAATAAAATATATTTTCTAAACCGAAACTAAAAAACTAGTACTTGAATAAAGATTAAAAATGTTATATAGTAAAATAAAATATTTGGTATAGGAGGGAAAAGTGGATAGAATAGCAATAGTTACAGGAGGAGCTAAAGGAATAGGAAAAGCAATAGTTTACGAACTTAGTCAAAAGGAGAATTTAAAAGTTGTTTTAAATTATAATAATTCTGAAAAAGAAGCAAATCAAATAAAAGAGGATTTAGGAAATAAAGTTGAAATTTTTAAAGCAGATATTTCCAAAAGAAGTGAAGTAAAAAAACTTGTAGATTATGCACTAAGTAAATTTGGTAAAGTAGATATTTTAATTAATAATGCTGGTATTTCTCAGGAAAAAATGTTTATAGATATAACAGACGAAGATTGGAATAATATGTTACAAGTTAATTTAACATCTGCATTTTATACTATTCAAGAAATATTACCGAATATGATACATAATAAATTAGGATGCATTGTAAATATTTCTTCAATTTGGGGAATAACAGGTGCCTCTTGTGAGGTTCATTATTCGGTTTCAAAAGCAGGAATTGATGGTTTAACTAAAAGTTTAGCAAAAGAATTAGGACCTTCTAATATTAGAGTAAATTCGGTTGCTCCAGGAGCTATTATGACTGATATGAATAAAAATTTAACAAATGAAGAAATAAAAAATATAAATAATGAAATACCTTTAGGAAATTTTGGGAAACCAGAAGATATAGCCAAATGTGTTTCTTGGTTAGTAGATGATAATTATACAACAGGTCAGATTATTTCCCCAAATGGTGGTTGGGTAATATAAAAAATATCCAATGGAATAAATTATTCTATTGGATATTTTATGCTTTTATTTTTCTTTTATATTTACCAGAAATTAATTTTGGTAAAAAACTAATAGCTTTATAAATATTTAACTTAAATTTTTTCTTCCATAAATAAAATTTTGTTAATTGTCTAGGTGAAATTAGTGCATATTCTCCATCTAATGAAATTAAACTTAAATCTGTATTTTCTATTTTGAATATATAATTTTCTAAATTATTATTATCCCATTCATATTTATCATTGAAAAAACAGAAATTAAAAGTAGTACTATCAATGATATCAACTTCAGCTTGGTAACCAAGTTCAGTTCTCACCATTTCGGTATCTTGTACGTTATCCCAATTTTCTCCGAAACCATAATGAAAAAAAACTTTTTGTGAATCATCACTGAAAAATTTTCCTGTATAAAATATTTTTACTTTACTAAATGGTGTTAATCTATCTGTATTAAAAAATATATTTTTAACTAATTCCATAGAACCTCCATAGAATAAATAGTGTAAAAAACACATAAAAAATTTTTAATTTATTTTAATTATATTATTAAGTAAAAATAATATCAAGCAACTAATAATATTTTACAAAAATGTAATTTTATTGTAAAAAAAGTGTAAAATTATAAGTAAATTTTTCCAATGATGTAAAAATCTTTTACTAAATTCAAATCAATATCTGGAACTTCATTATTTTCTGCTCTAAGAACTAATCCATTTTTTCGATATAGTAGTTTACGAATTAAAAAATTATTATCGACTTTAAATATTCCTATTTCTTTATTTGAAAGTAACCCAGCTATTTCTACAAAAACTAAATCGTCTTTTTTTATTAATGGATCCATGTCATTATTTGGTACTTTATATGCAAAAGCAGCTTTTGAAAATTTTGCAGGACATTCAACAAAATCCTCTAAATTAGAAAAAGCTGGTATTTTATTATAAGCTATGTAATTTAAGTAATTATATTTTTCTTGTTCTATGCTTAAATTTTTATCATAAGTATGTAATAACTCTTCATAAGGTATATCTAAAGCTTGACATATTGATAGAAGTGCTTTATGGCTTGGATTTCTTTCACCTTTTTCAATGTGAGTTAAATGACCAACATTTATACCAGTTAATTCAGAAAGTTTTGTTTTAGTTATACCTTTTTGTTTTCTTATTATTGATATCATATTACCTATCATCTTTTGTACTCCTTTTATAATAATTACTGAATTATTGTAATTATATATATAATTTTTAAAGTTGTCTAGCAAATAATAAAATTTTAAAAATAAATTAAAATTTTACGTTGCACAAAAGTATTTGTTATGATATTATTAAATGAAATTAGTATAGAAAGGATTTTTTGTAGAATGTCTGCTAAAAAGAAGAAAAATTCAGGAAAAAAAAATAAGAATGTAAATCAAAATAAAAAAACAAATAATGTTCAAAAAAATAATGTTCCAAAACAAAATTTAACGGAAACAAAAAAACAGGAAAATAAAAAAGTAGATACAAAAAAATCGCAAGAAAAAAATAATAAAAAAATAGATGATAAAAATAATTTAAAAAAAGAAATAGATAATGATAAAAAAACAGAAAATATTATATTTAAAAATGATAAAAAAGAAAATCCAAAAAATATTAAAAAATCAGAAAATATAAAAAATGAAAAAGAAAAAAAGAAAAATGACAATGAAAAAATTATTCAAATGATAGATGAAAAAGAAAATAAAAAAAGAAAAGCATTAGCTATATTTATTAATATTTCTGTTATAGCATTAATATTGATGATTTTTTCAACTATATTTGCAATTATACAGGCAAACAAAATAACGATTGCAAAAGGTGTAAGTATAAAAAATATAGATGTATCCAATTTAACTTATGAAGAAGCAAGAGCAAAATTAGAGGAAGCTTTAAATATTGAAATAAGTGTTAATATTGATTTAAAATATAAAGATTATTCGTATACAATGAAACCTGAAGAAATAAGTTTGAAATACGATATAGAAAATGCTTTAAATGAAGCATATCAAGTAGGTAGAGGTTCAAGTATAATAAAGAATAATTATAATATTATATTTACTGCATTTAAAAATAAAAATATAGATTTTGAATTTGATTATAATGAAGAGGAATTAGATAAAGTTGTTGATTATGTATCTACAAATGTTCCAGATTTAATAATGCAATATTCATATTATATAGAAGAAAATGAATTAATTATAAATCCAGGTACAGATGGAATACAAGTAAATAAAGATAATTTAAAAGAAAAAATAAAAAATGATATTTCTAATAGAGATTTAGCAAAATTAATAAATGATTATAAAAATAGTTCAATTGATATACCTTATGAAAATGTAAAAGCAGAAAAAATAGATATAGATAAAATATATGGTGAGGTTCACTCAGAACCTAAAAACGCATATTATACACAAGCAACTGAAACAACAGATTTTGCTATATATCCTGATACAGATGGAATAGATTTTGCTGTTAGTATGGAAGAAGCTAAAAATATAATTTCACAAGAAGGGGTTACAGAATATATTATTCCATTAAATAGAAAAAAGGCAGATGTAACAATAAATGATATTGGAATTGAAGCATTTCCACATAAAATATCTAGTTTTCCAACAAAGTATGATGCTAGTAATATAAATAGAAGTGAGAATTTAAGAATAGCAGCATCTAAAATAAATGGAACGGTATTAATGCCAGGACAGATGTTTTCATTTAATACAGTTGTAGGAGAAAGAACAATTGCTGAAGGATATAAAAATGCTGCAATATATTCTGATGGGCAAGTAGTAGATGGATTGGCTGGAGGAATATGTCAAATATCTTCAACATTATATAATGCAGTATTATTAGCAAATTTGCAAATAGATGAACGTCATAATCATTCATTTACAACTTCATATGTTAAACCAGGAAGAGATGCAACGGTTGTTTATGGTGTAAAAGACTTTAAGTTTACAAATAATAGAAATTATCCTATAAAAATTGAAGCAATAGTTGCAAATGGAGTTGCTACATTTAATATTTATGGAATTAAAGAGAAAAATGAATATACAGTAAAAATTTTACCAGTAGTAACAGAAACTGTACCTTATACAGTTCAAACAATTCAAGATCCATCGTTGCCAGCTGGAAAAATTGCAATATCTCAAGCAGGTGCATCTGGCTGTAAAGTTACAACATATAAAGAAGTATCATTAAATGGTGTAGTAATTTCAAAAGAAATAATTTCAAATGATGTTTATAAAGTAATGACTAGAATAATAAGAAAAGGTCCAAGTACAGCACCAGCTTCAGCTCCAGCAACGCCTGTACAGTAAATAAAAATTCGGCATTTTAAATTAGTTTAAAATGCCGAATTAATATTATAAAAAATTATTTTTTTAATGTTTCATAAGCTAATTTTTGAAAAGATGATAGAGAACGTTTTATCATGTCATATTCTACACAATAAGATATTCTAACATAACCAGGACATGCAAAGGAACTTCCAGGAACCATTAATATATTATATTTTTTTGCAATTTTACAAAATTCTTTATCATCAGCAATCGGTGATTTTAAAAATAAATAAAATGCTCCTTGTGGTTTTATACATTCAAAATTATAACTAATTAAGCTGTTGTATAGTAAATCACGATTTTTTTTGTATTGTGAAATGTCAACTGTTAAATCAGCACATTCTCCAATAACTTTTTGCATTAATGATGGAGCATTAACACATCCTAATACTCTATTTGATATTGTTACAGCACACTGGATATTTTCAAAGTCATTCATTTCAGAAGGTATAACAACATATCCAATTCTCTCACCTGGAAGAGATAGAGATTTACTGTAAGAATAAACAACAAAAGTATTATCATAATATTTGGTAACATACGGAACTACAATGTTATCATATACTAATTCACGATAAGGTTCATCGGAAATTAAAAAAATTGTAGAATTAAATTCTTTTTCTTTTTCCTTTAATATATTTGAAATTTTAATAATAGTTTCTTCAGAATATACAATACCTGTTGGATTATTTGGTGTATTTATAATAACTGCTTTGGTATTATTATTTATTTTTTTTTCAAATTCTTCTAAATTTGGTTCAAAAGTTTTAGTGTTTGGAGAAATAATTGTTAATTTTCCATCATAATTTTTTACATAATTTTTATATTCAATAAAAAATGGAGAAAATACGATAACTTCTTCGTTTGGATTTAATATTGATTTTAAAACAATATTTAACCCACTTGCTGCACCAACTGTCATAATTATATTTTGAAAATTATAATTGGTATTAAATTTTTTATTTATTGAATTTGCTATTTTTTGTCTTACATCCTCAAAGCCACTATTATTCATATATCCATGAATAGTAAAACTAGATTCGGTATTTAATATATGAATTATTGTTTCTTTAATTTTTTCAGGGGTTGGAACACTAGGATTACCTAAACTAAAATCAAAAACATTTTCTTTACCATATAAATTAGATAATTTTTGTCCTTCTTCAAACATTTCTCTGATAACTGAGTTATTATTTACTAATTCTTGCATTTTATTTGATATCATAATAAAAATCTCCTTTTTAATAAATTCCTAATATTCTAAAATAACTACATTCATTTTTTAGTATCTCAAGTGTATAATCAATTCTATCATTTGTGTCAATATCAACAAGAAAAATATATTCACCCAATACAGTTTTTGCAGGTCTTGATTCAATTTTACTCATATTTATTTTATTTTCATTAAAAATACCAAGTATTTTATATAATTCACCAGGTTTGTTTTGGGTTGAAAATATTATAGACATTTTTTTACCATTAGAATTTTTATTTTTATTTAATACCCAAAATTTTGTGTAATTTGAATTATTATCTTGAATATTTTTTTCAAGAAGAGTTAAACCATATTCAGATATACATATTTCATTTGCGATACATGCACAGAAATCTTTATTTTTTATTTCTTTTGCAGCAAGTGCTGTACTAGAAATTTGATTTATTGCTACATGTTTTAAATTTTTTTCTATAAAATTATGACATTGTGCAATTGCTTGAGGATGAGAATATATTTCTTTTAAATCAGATAATTTATAATTTTTATTTGCTAGTAAATTGTGGGTTATTTGCAATATTAATTCTTGTTTTACAAATATATTTTCATATTTAATTAAAGTATCAATTGTTTCTGTTACTCCTCCTTGTAGAGAATTTTCAATTGGAACAATTGCTTCCTGAATTTCATTATTTGATAAAGCAATAATTGTTTCTGAAATTGTGCGATATTGAATTATTGTATTATTTTTATTATATTGTTTACATGCTTCATGAGAAAATGTTCCACTTGGGCCTAAATATCCTATTTTCATGTTAAATTTTGTTCCTTTCTTGTAAAAAATAAAAAAAATTTAAAAAATACTATACAAGTAAAAAAAAATATGTTAAAATAACTAACGTGGTAATAAATGCGCCATTAGCTCAGTTGGTAGAGCAGTTGACTCTTAATCAAATGGTCGGAGGTTCGAATCCTCTATGGCGCACCATGTGAGGGATATGATAAAACATATCTCTTTTTTGTTTATATATTAATATTCTTCATAATTTTATAAATTTCTGATATTACATTTTTAGCATCATTCATTGTAATTTTATATTTATCATCAAGAACATATTTATATTGCATATTATTAAATTCCTGTACAAATTCATCACTAAAATCTCGTTTAAAGTAATTAAAATCTTTTATTTGTTTCTTACTATCAATACCACTAATTCTATTTTTTTCTTCTTGTCTTTTATAGGAAATCAAATTTTCCATTTCATTTGTATTTTTTAATAATTTTTTGATATTTTCATTATTGTATAATATTGAAATATCATATAAATGTTTAGAAACATCTTTGTACATCTTTCTTATATAATAAAATTCTGTTGCAAAAATTTTATCTATAAACATTCTTTCTAGCTTAATAATATTTATATCAAACTTTGAAATTTCAAATTGAGTTTCTAATATATTTTTTTCGTTTTCATTAGATAATTTATATATAATTGGCTCTATGGTATATTTTTGATATGGTTCACTAACGGTAAAAGAAGTTGCCTCTACTTGAACAATTCCTGCCCTATGTAAAGGATCTTTATTTGCATCGAAAATAGAATTATATCTATATATTCCTGTAATACTTCCTTTATTATCAATACATTCATCTTTTGATAATTCTAATCCAGAAATTTTATATTCTAAAGCAGATTTTTTTAATCTATTTTTGTTTTTGGTATTTGATTGTTCTAGAAGAACTTTTACTGTTAAATCTATATCTTCTGAAAAACGATTCATTGTATCTAGTATTTTATATATTGCTGTTCCTCCTTTAAAATAAGCTTGCAATTCATCTTGTTTTTCAGATAGTTCTTTTAATATAGTGCAAACATAATAATCTTTTTCTATAATATCACGATCAATATTTGTTCTATTACTTATTATATCTATTAATTTTCTAAAATTTTCTTTATCTAAATGTAATAACATAAACTCCTCCTATCTAGCTAGGGCAAGTATTTTATTGATAACAGTTCTA
>CANRQI010000069.1 GCA_947632835.1 uncultured Clostridia bacterium | reverse complement strand
TACGCACAGTCTGTAAAATTTTAAAATTCTGTGGAACATAAAATTTAACAGACTGTAGCTAGCCGGTCCCCACGAAATGACTTCATAAAATATATATTTTTCGTAACTTTTGCATATAAAAAAACATTGAAACTTAATTATTTTTTTTCTTGCATTTTCAGCCAAAGTATAATAAAATGTAAAAAACAATTTGACAAAAAAAATACTAAATTAATTAAAATTATCACAAATTGTAATAATGTTTTATAAATAAATGAGTAAATATGACAAAATTCAAAATAAAAATTATATAAAATATTTACATAATTTATTTTAAAATGAGGTGGTTAAGGATGTTTCAAAATATTTCAGATAGTATTAATCAAATAAGTGATGAATATGTTAGGAGAGAAAATAAAATTAATTTAATGCTAAAAGAAATTTTTAAATTTCATAATTGCATTATTTATCTTTTAACATTTTTAGTTTCAATAGCTTCAATAAAAAATGAAATTCTTCCATTTGGTCTTGCAATTGTGGCAGCTTGTATGGGAAGTACAGTTCCAATATTTATGGTGTATATAGTTTCTCTTATAGCAACAGCAATATTTCATGGAGTATCTGGAGTAACAACATATTTTTATACATCACTTATATTTTTTTTGTTAGTATTTATGTTTAAACCAAAAGTTTCATTAGATGATAGAAATGAAGTTTTTAAGGTCGGAACTAGAATTTTTTTAGCTAGTTTTTTGTATAATTTAATTAACAATTTAAGAGGTGTTTTTCTAATCTATGATTTATTTTTAGGCACAATTATTTCAGCACTTACTTATGTTTTTTATAAAATATTTGTTAATGGAATAACAGTGATTCGTGATATAAAAGAGAAAGAAGCTTTTACTATTGAAGAAGTAATAGCAGCAGGAATAATTTGTTCAGTTGCGATTTCTGCGTTTAGTAATGTAAAATTTTTCTCTTTAAGTGTTAGTAATATTTTAATTATTTTTATTATATTAGTATTTGGTCTAAAAAATGGAATGATGGTTGGTGGTACAGCAGGTCTTTCAATTGGACTAGCTTTAACTTTAATACGGAAATATAACGCTATTACAGTTAACTGTTTTTGCAGTTTCAGGCATTTTAGCAGGTGCTTTAAATAAATTTGGAAAAATAGGTGTAATTATTGGTTTCCTTTTAGGAAATGCAATTTTAACATATTTAGCAAATGGAAATACATCAACTATAATTTATTTTAGAGAAATTTTTATTTCAGCAATTTTATTATTATTTGTTCCATCAAAAGCAAAAATAAAAATAGAAGATTTATTTCCAAAAGAAAAATTGCTAACAAATGTTGGTGAACATAGGTTGAATTATTATGAGGATGTAAAGGAAAAACTAACAGCAGTTGCAAATACAATTACTGAAATGAATAACAGCTTTTATATAAATAATAAATCAATAGAACTTACATCAGAGATATTTATAGATAATTTTTTAGAAAATATGTCAGATTATCAAGAAAATATTTTTTATGATGATATAATCAATAATGAAAATTTAATTAGAGATATTTTTGATGAGTTTAAAGAAAATGATGTTATTACAGAAAATATGGTTATAGATATTTTTAAAAAGTATAATAATTATATTTTAATGAGAGATAAAAAAATAAAAGATGATTTACAAGAATTGATAAAAATTGCAAATAGAACTTTTAGAGAAATGCAAATAAAAAATATAAAGCTTGAAACTAAAAATGAAGAAAATAAAAAAATGATTAATGAGTTGAAAAATGTAAAAACTATGATAAACCAAGTTTCGAGCAATACAGAAACTGATTCTAAATTTGAAGTTAAGGAAAAGGAATTATCAGTTTTATTAACTGGTAAAGGATATAAAGTAAATGATGTTATAGTCAAACAAAGTTTAAATGGAAAATACATAATTAATTTGAATTTAGAAAATATAGACGACAGTATTAGAGATAGAAATAAAATAGCAAATATATCAGATATAATTTCAAAGAGTTTTGGAAAAAAGATTACTTTTCAAAAAGATAAAAAGAACTTAGTTACAGGTTCTTATGTACAAACATATTCAACCGAAGATAAATTTATAATGCAGGTTGGAAGCTCTAAAATTACTAAAGATGGTAGTAATTTATCAGGAGATTCAAATTTGCAAGTAAGATTAGAAGATGGAAAATATTTATTAGCAATTAGTGATGGAATGGGAAGTGGAAAGGATGCTAAACAAAGTAGTAAATTTGTTGTTAATACTTTAAATAATTTGCTTGCAAAAGGTTTTGAAGAAAATAATGTAATAGAATTAATTAATTCAGAACTTAATTTGAATAAAAATGATGAGATGTATGCAAGCCTTGATATGAGTGTGTTTGATTTGTATAGTGGAAATTTATCTATTTTGAAAAATGGTGCATGTAATACATATATAAAATCTAAAAAGAATATTGAGGTTTTTTCTTCAAAAAATATGCCAGTAGGAATTGTTAATGATGTTAATTTATATAGAGAAAATATTGCTTTAAATGATGGAGATATTATTTTAATGTGTAGTGATGGTTTATTTGAGGCAAGAGAAGAAGTTAAGAAGGATTGGGTTAAAGAATTTTTGAAAAATGTTAATACAAATAATGTTCAAAAAATAGCAGATTTAATTGTATCTGAGGCAATAGACAATTCTTACGGTATTGCTAAAGATGATATTACAGTAATTGTTGCAAAAATTATAAAGCATAAATAGGTTTTTAAAATAGAAATATGTTAAGTTTTGGTGCTTTTTAATTATACAAGAGTTACGAAAAATATATATTTTATTCATTATCCCAACTGCGCACAGTCTGTAAAATTTTCAAATTTAACAGACTGTAGCTAGCCGGTCCCCACGAAGCTCATTCATAAAATATATATTTTTTCGTAATTTAATATTTTTATTAAAAAGTACCAAACTTAAAATCAAAATAAAAGTTATAATTTTTTGTAACTTTTATTTTTTGCACTAAAATATAAAAAAACCTAAACTTAAATAACAAATAGTATTGTAAAATTGCAAATAAAATGGTATATTTATTATACATATTTTCTAATTTTGGAGGTATATGATGAATAGAGTTAGAGGAAGGCGATTTGACGAAGAGCCAAAATTAAATATGAAAAAAGTAATAGCAACAATAGTAGCATTCATTGTTTTAATCATGGTTATAGTTTCAATAAAAAATTTATTTACAGGTGAAAAGAAAGTTGCTAATGTTATGTCATTTCAAACAACATATTTTACAATGTATGATAATGGAAAATATGGAGTAATTGATAATACTGGTAAAGAAGTAATAAAACCAACTTATGATGAAATGATTATTATTCCAAATCCAGTTAAAGACATTTTTATTTGTACTTACGAAACTGATTATTCAGCAGAAACATACAATACTAAAGTATTAAATGCTTCAGGAAAAGAAATTTTAACAAATTATTCAAAAGTACAAGTTATTGAAAATAAAGATGCAAATAAAATTTGGTATGAAGATAATATTTTAATATATGAAAAAGACGGGTTATATGGTTTAATAGATTTTGCAGGTAAAAAAATTACAGAAGCAGAATATACAAATATCTATGCACTTGAAGGAATAGCAAAAAGTATAGTTATTGAAAAAGATGGAAAAAAAGGAATTGTTAATTCTTCTTTAGGACAAGTAGTTTTAGAATGTAAATATTCAGATATTTCTATCGTTTCAGAAACAGCAGATGATGGTTATATTGTTAATTTAAACGGAAAATATGGTATTATAAGTGCATCTGGAAAAACTGTTTTAGAGCCACAATATAAAGAAATAAAGCATGTTACTGGCAATAATATGTATGCAGTTGTTGATGATGCAGGAAATAAAATAATAGATTCAAATTTGAATGTAATTATAGATAACGGTTTTGAAGATGTTAAATCTATAGATGGTGAAAATATAATAATAAAAAATGGGGATAAATTTGGTGTAATTAATAAATCAAATGAAGCAAAAATTCCTGTTGAATATGAAGATTTAAAATATTCTTATGACAATTATTATATTGCAAAAAAGAATGGCTTATATGGTATAATTTCGTTAGATAATGTCGTTTGTACAGACTTTTCTTATACATCTTTGGATTTTATAAAATCAATAAATATTTATACTGCAGAGCGTAGTGATTATACAACAGATGTATTAAATAAAAATTTGGAAGTTAAGCTTTCAGGTGTTATAATTTCAGAATTGAATTTAGAAAAAGATTACATGAGAATTAGAAAAGACAATGATTATAAATATTACAATTTTAATTTTGAAGAAAAAAATAATATAGACATTTTAAAATCTAATACATTATTTTTAGTCAAAAAAGATGGAAAATATGGATATGTTAATAATAATTCAGAATTAATTGTAGATTATAAATATGATGATGCTAAAGAACAAAATGATTTTGGATATTGTGCAGTAAAAAAAGATGGAGTTTGGGGAGTTTTGAATTATGATGGTACGGTAGTTTTAGAACCAAGTATTAACTTAGATGATAATTTATATGTAGAATTTATAGGAAAATGGCATTTATATAATGATGCTGATTTTAGTATTTATATAAAATAATATATGGGAGGTAAAAATTGGGACTAAAGACTAAGTATCAATATACGTACTTTATACATCCTTATATAGTCGATAAAAGTAGATATGATAAATATATATTAAGATTATTAAAAGATAAAAAATGTAATTTTAGAATTTTTGAAAAAGAAAAAGACATGAATATTTATATGCATTTTTTACCACATTTTAGAAATTATATTTTTCCTACATTTGAGCTTAGGGGTAAGAAATTAAGAGAATTTCAAAGTATGAATATAGAATTAAAAAGTAAAATAATTTCAAATCAAACATGTAGTTGTTTTTCATACAATTTAGATGAAAGTGTTAAAGGTAAAGTAGACACTGAAAATGATGGAATATTTTTTAATATAGAAAAAATAGAAATAATTTGTTTTAATACTGGTTTATGTTTTTTTACAATGAAAACAACATTAGAAGGAACAAATGATTTTTATGATTTATTAGATTTTAATTATAAATTTAAAGATATTAATTCTGAATTTAATTCTTTAAGGAATTATGAAAGAATAAAAATACAAACAAATACTTTTCAAGATGTAAAATATATTTCTGAATTTATAGCACAAATAACAGGTATTTATAAGAGAAAAATAACAGGAATTAATAGTGAATTAACAAATTCAAGATTTTATACATATTCTTATGCTTGCTTAGAATCTGAATATTGGAATGATAGGAAAAATATTGATAGTTTTACTTTAGATTTTTACAGATATGCTCATGTATTTCCAAAAAGCTATTCTTCTGATTTTAATCAAATAAATGCAGAACAAAATTTGTCTATTTTGGATAAATTTAAGTATTATAAAATATTACTTACAAAGCTTAGTTCCAATTTAATTTGCTCAGGAACAGATACTTACAATTATACTGAACTTCCATATAAATATGAAAATGAGTATTTTTATACTTATATTATTGCTTTATATCAAAAAATGTTTTTAAGGAAACTAAATTCTGATTTTAAAGAATATGAAAAAATTAATAAAATGAGAAGGGAATTTATTAATTTTACTAAACAATTATGGGAAAAAGAAGTAACACTTAGTGAAACTGGAACACAATATTATAAGATTTTAAAAGATGTTTTAGAACTAGAAGATTTATATGAAGAAATAAAAAATAAATATGAAATAATTTATAAAGATTTGAATATAGAAAAAAATAATGCGTATTTTGTAATATTAATTGTTATTTTAATTTTTTCATTAACTTTAAATCTTGCAGATATAATAATTATGTTATATTTATTAATGTAAAATTTTCGTAGATTAGCGAAAATTTTATTATTTTAGGAGGTAAAATTTGAAGATTTCTTGTGGTACTGATATTATTGAAATAGAAAGAATTAAAAATTCAATAGGAAAATATGAAGAAAAATTTAAAACTAACATATATACAGAGGCAGAAGTGAAATATTGCGAAAGCCATAAAGATCAAAAATTTCAACATTATGCAGTAAGATTTGCTGCAAAAGAGGCAATTTTTAAAGCTATTAGTAGAAGAATATCAGAAAATTATTCATGGACTGATTTTGAAGTTATAAATAATAAAGAAGGAAAACCAGAGGTTGTTTTAAAAGAAGAAATACCTGAGATAGAGAGCATAGATATTAGTTTATCGCATTGCAAAGAGTATGCTACAGCAATGGTTGTGGTATTATTCAAAGAGTAAATTTAAAGGGGTATGTAATGGAATTTTTTGATACACATTCACATTATAATGATGAAAAATTTAATGATGATTTAGAGAAAATTATAAAGTCAACTTATGAAGCTGGAATTACTAAGTTTACTTGCATTGGATATAATTTAGAAAGTAGTAAAAGGGCAATTGAAATTGTAAATAAATATGATTTTATGTATGGAACAGTTGGAATTTCTCCGAATGATATAAATGAAAATTTTGAAAAAGAATTAGAGGAAATAAAAGAAATTGCAAGGAAAAATAAAGTTATTGCTATTGGAGAAATCGGGTTAGATTATTACTGGAATAAGGAAAATAAAGAATTGCAGAAGCAAGTATTTAAAAAGCAAATTGATATTGCTAATGAATTAAATTTACCAATAGTGATACATACACGAGATGCGTCAATAGATACAATAGAAATATTAAAACAAAATACTGTCAAAAATACTGGAATTTTTCATTGTTGTCCATTTAACAGAGAGCTTATAAAAGAAGGTTTAAAATTGGGATTTTATATTTCTTTTAGTGGCAATGTTACTTTTAAAAATGCAAAACCGGAGATGGCAGTAAGTGAAGTGCCTTTAGACAAATTACTTATTGAAACTGATTCTCCTTATTTAACTCCTGAGCCATATAGAGGAACTAGAAATGATTCTATTAAAGTAATTGAAGTGGCTAAAAAAATAGCAGAAATAAAGCAGGTTACTTTGGAAGATATAGCAAAAATTACTTATGAAAATGCAATGAAAATTTATAAATTATAAAATCTTGTAGTTCGTCAAACCCTTGAAAATACTGAAAAAGGCGGATTGACAAATTATGTTCTATTATGATATAATAAAAACGATTTGATAATAAAGGAGGGGATTATTGTATAAATGGGAACTGTAATAGTATTAGTTGTAGTGTTAATTATGTTGCTTATATTAGTGTTAATAATTTGTTATAATCAGTTAGTAGCTTTTAGAAATAATGTAAGAAATGCATGGAGTCAAATTGATGTTCAATTACAAAGAAGATTTGATTTAATTCCTAATTTAGTAGAAGCAGTTAAAGGATATATGAAGCATGAAGAAAAAGTTTTATCAGATGTTACAGAACTTAGAACCTCTTGGGGAAATGCTAAAACACTTCCTGAAAAAGCAGATTTGGATAATAAATTATCAAATACATTAAAAACAATTATGGCGGTTGCAGAAAATTATCCTGAATTGAAAGCAAACCAAAATTTTACAGAATTACAATTAGAATTGCAAAATACAGAAAATAAAATAGCTGATGCACGAGGATTTTATAATTCACAAGTTACAATGTATAATACAAAATTAGATGTAATACCTACAAATATAGTAGCTAAATTATTTAATTTTAATAGGGAAGAATTATTTAAAGTTGATGATGAAAAATCAAGAAAAAATGTAAAGATTAGCTTTTAAATTTATAAATGTTTTTGAGCTTTTCCATATTTTCCTTAACATATATGTAAAATTAAAAAATTAATTTTCATAATTAGTAA
Organism: uncultured Clostridia bacterium; assembly: GCA_947632835.1. Classification (GTDB taxonomy): domain Bacteria; phylum Bacillota; class Clostridia; order TANB77; family CAG-508; genus Scatovivens. The sequence continues at coordinate 458 of CANRQI010000069.1, read as the reverse complement.
ATATTTTGAAAGGACTTGCATATATTTTTATTAAGGACAAGGAAATCTTTTTAGTTTCGGTGGTTTATTTTAGAAACAAATTAAGTTATGAAAAATATATATTTTATGAATGAGTTTCGTGGGGACCGACTAGCTACAGTCTGTTAAATTTTAAAATTTTACAGACTGTGCGTGGTTGGGATAATGAATAAAATATATGTTTTTCATATTTTAAATATAGTTTAAAAAAATTTTAATATATTTTTTAGTTATGGTTTGTGGGGACCGTTTTAGAAAATGTTATAAACGTTAGTGAATTACATTTTCTTAAATGGGGAGAATAACTGAAAAAATATATTAAAATTTATTGAAAATTATAGTAACTACCACTGAAACGTAAAGACAGGTCAAAGACATGAAAAAATTTTCAATATTGGTATAAATACATAAAAATAAGCAAAAATTATATATTTTTTTAT
>CANRQI010000068.1 GCA_947632835.1 uncultured Clostridia bacterium | reverse complement strand
AATATTGCTTTTAAATTGCACTTTTTCATACAACTTGCTTTTACTTTTCAAAATTGCATTTACTTTTTTACTTCACGGTGTTTTTTATGATATATAAAATTACGAACATATATGTTTTATGAAGTTGTTTCGTGGGGACCAGCTAGCTACAGTCTGTTAAATTTTATGTTCTACAGAATTTTAAAATTTTACAGACTGTGCGTTGTTGGGAGAACGAATAAAACATATATGTTCGTAATTTTGTATATTTCAAAATATCGAAATTTAAAAAATTATATATTTAACTTACTAATTGTTTTTCTTTTTCTTCTCTTAGTGAACTATCATCTTTTTTATTTTTAACAAATATTATTTTAAATATCGTTCTAACTGTGGGTTGAATAAAAAACAATTGAGTAAAATATGCAAATGGAAAATTAAAACACATTAATTTTAACCAATTTGCAAGTAATGTAAATATATTAAATCCCATATAATACGGATAATATAAAAAAGCTGCTATAAAACTCATTGCTGGACACATTATTCCAACTGTTGCACATATAATTGCAGTTTCAAATAACACTGGATGTGTTGTTTTCATATCGAACACTTTTGAAGCAAGTTTAAATGATAATGGCTGTCCTATAAAAATTTCTAAACTATAAGCTAAACAAAATTCAATTATAATTACGGCCCATATTGGTAGCATTTGACCAAACATCATAACTCCACCCTGTTTATTTATCGCAGATATTACACTTGTTTCTCCATTTATAGACATCAAAGTATTTCCATTAATAACATATAAACTAAAGAAAACATAAGCATGCACTGTTATTATAACTGTGATTAAAGCAAACATTAGCTTTTGAAATTTATTTTGTGGCATTTTTTTCCTCCTTTCTTTGCAAAACAAAAACACACATAGCCACTATTTGCAATAAATCTAACTATTTAACTTTTCTTTATAATTTTATAAAAAGTTCTGTAATCAGATTTATGTGCATAAGCACTACATGTGTCATCTTTTTAATTATTTTATATTTAACATTTTAACAAAATACTTTTGTTTTGTCAAAGCTTTTTAACTTTTTAATTGTCTATTTTTTTAATAACTCTACAAGGATTTCCGACAAGCTACAACATTTGATGGAATATCTTTATTTACAATACTTCCAGCCCCTATAACAGAATTATCTCCAATCGTTACTCCAGGAAGCACAACAACATTTCCACCAATCCATACATTATTACCAACTTTAATTGGTTTTGCATATTCTAATCCTTGATTCCTTCTCTTTACATCTAAAGGGTGTCCAGCCGTATAAAAAGCACAGTTTGGTGCAATAAATACATTATCTCCAAATGTAACTTTATTTCCATCAAGTATTATTAAATTGTGATTAGCATAAAAATTTTCTCCAATTTCAATATTATATCCGTAATCACACATAAAAGGCTGTTCGATAATAAATTTATCTCCTGTTTTTCCAAATAAAAACTTTATAATTTTTGACTTTTCTACACTATTTGACGGTTTCAGTTGATTATATTCATAACATTTATCTTTAGCTATATATCTATCTTTTATCAAATCTTCATTATAATTTGCATCATATAATTCTCCAGATAACATTTTCTCTTTTTCGTCCATAATTTTTCCTCCATAACTATTAAAAACTAAACTATATATTCAATCTTATTGTTTGGAAAATATCTATATAACTGTTCTCTCAAAAATTTTTCTGCTTCATTTCTAATATCCTTTTTATATGCATACTTTCCATTTCCCCTACCTACCATTATATCTCTATTATACAAATTTATTGCATTTGGAAATGCTTCCTCATTTATTTTCGTATGAATATAACTATATGTCATAAAAATTAATTCAAAAAAAGCATCTTTCTTTACTTTGGCTGATAATTCCTGATTTAACATTTGTATTAATGTTTTATATAATTCTTTCCAATTGTCTATTAATATTATTGGTGCAATTAAAATTCCTATATTATATCCTGCCTCTTTTAATTTATTTATAGCTATAATCCTATCATGCAACCTAGATGTTCCAAATTCAACTTTATTTATAATTTCTTCTGGATTTACACTCATTCTAACAGTAACTTTTCCTTGATGATTTAAAGATAAAATAGAATCTACCATATCAAATTTCGTAGGAAAAGTTAAATAACCCTTCTTAGAGTTTTTAAAATTGTCTATTGTCCAAATCAAATTATTTGTAATTGTGTTTTCTAAAATCAAATCACTATTACTTCCTATCTCAAATGTTAATTCCTTATTTGAACTTTCTGCTACTCTTATTATTTTATCTAACATTTTTTCTCTATTAACAAATAATCTTAAATATGCACATTTGTTATAATTACAAACTAAATAGCAATACAAACAACTAGCAGTACAACCAGATGATGTATAAGGTACTAAAAAATCAGAAGTTTTATGATTTTCAACAAATTTATGTGTTTTTCTAACTCCTATTATTAAATTTCTTTTCATATTAATAAATTCTTTATTAGATTTTTTTCTCATTTCTTCAATATTATTATGATTAGAAATTTCATATTTAGGAATGTTTTTATATTTTTCTAATAATTCATTTCCTAGTTTATAATCAATTATTTCTTTTTCAAAATAAATAGCTTTTGGTTCAAATTTAAACATATTTCAACCTCCTAAAATTAGAATAACCAAAAACTATTGCCATATTCAAAAATCAAACCTCAAAATGAATTTCGCTACCATTAGAAGTTTTTTCTATTATAATTTTTTTATCAATTCTTTCTTTCAATTCAGTAACATGACTAATTATTCCTATTAATTTATTGTTATCTGTTAATAAATTTAATGTATTAATAGCTTGTTCCCTTGATTCTGTATCTAATGAACCAAAACCTTCATCAATAAATAATGTATCTACAACTACACCACCTGAATAACTTTGTATAACATCAGAAACACCAAGAGATAATGATAATGCAGCTTTAAAAGCTTCTCCACCTGAAAGTGATTTTACATCTCTTCTTTTACCAGTATAATTATCTATTACTTCTAAATCCAATCCTATTTTTTCACTTAATTTTAATGCGTTTTCTTTTCTAACCAATTCAAATCTATTACTTGTCATTTTTACTAATCTTTTATTAGCTTCTATTAAAATCATATCAAAATATGTTGCTTGTACATATTGCTCAAATTCTATCCTTCTTTTTCCAGCTAATGTACCAGATGCAGTTTTATATAAATCATCTAATATTAAATATAATTCAGTTTGTTTTATAACATCTTTAGAATCTTTATTTAAAATCTTTAATATTTCATTATTTGAAATATATTTTGAATTTAAACTAATTTGCTCATGTTTTAAATCATTTAGTTTAATTTTTAATTCTTCAAATTCCTCTTTATCTTTTTTAATGTCAACCTTATGCTTGTCTTTTAAATTTTCCTTTAGTTCCTCAATTTTTGTATTAATTTCAATACATTTATCCTTGTACTTTTGAATTTCCTCTATAGTAGAATTTAATTTTTGCTCATTCATAACATTTTCTTTGTAAATAGCTTCACTTTCAAATCCTATTGATTTATAAGCATTTTCATATTCGATTTTTAATTTTTCTGAATCTTTATTTTTTTCATCAAGAGTTTTTAAAAATTCAGAATTTTTTGTATTGCACTCTGTAATTTTCCTTAAATGCTCTTTTTTTGCTTCTTCATATTCTTCTTTAAATTTATCAAAATTAAATTTATTTATATCCAATTTTTTCTCTGTTATGTTATTATATAATTCTTGAGATTCACTTAGTTTCTTATCAATTTCATTTTTATGAGAAGCATATTTTTCATTCATTCTCTTTATGTACTCTGCCAAATTTTCTTTTTCTGAATCAAAATCTAAAGATTTAACAAGAGTATCTATTTTTGCTGTAATCATTGTAACTTGTTCATTTGATTTATTTTTTTCTTGCTCTTTAAGCTCTTTTTCTTTTTTTAATTTATCTAATTCTGCTTTAGTCAATGCTTCACTTTTCTCTGCTGGTTCAGGGTGATGAGTACTACCACAAACTGGACATTTTTTGCCTTCTTCAAGAGTTTCTGCAAGTATACCAGCTTGACTTCTATAAAATTTGTCTTCTGCTTCCTTATATTTATCTTCGATTTCACGAAATATTTTATTTTTATTCTCAAACTCTTTCGATACTTTTTCACGTTCCTTTGAAACTTTTTCTGTATCTAAAGCCTTTTCTCTTTCCTGTTTTATTTTTTCAAAATTTTCATTTAGCATATTATATTCCTGCAATACAGCTTTAAGTTTTAATATTTTATCTTCTTTTTCTTTGAAACCTTCTTCATTTTTGTTAAGAATTTTTAATTGTTCATTATTTAATTTTATATTCTTATTTATACTTTCTATTTCATTTTGTACCTTTTTATACATTTGTTCTTTTGGAAGAACAGTTGATAAAATTTTTTGAGTATTCTCCACTTGTTTTTGTTTATCATGATAAATCTCTTTTTCAGCATCTTGATTAGACTTTACTTTAAGTAAATCCTCTAATCTAACAAAACCATTATTAACTTCTTCAGCATTATTAATTTTTAATTCTTTGTTTTTTAAATCTTTTTCAAATTTCTCAACATCTTTATTTATATTTTCTTTTTCTTCTTTATTTTGTTTTACTTCAATTTCTAATAATTTTAAAATATCTTTTATATAACTGTGAATATTTTTATCAGACAATATTTTTAGAAATTCTGGTTCTTTAGACCATTTAATATTCTTTGTATTAGTTAAAAATTGCGTTTTATAGCTACTTAACTGTATAAAAGCTTCAGATTGTTTAGATTTTAATTTTTTAGTAATATTATCATAAATATAAGTATCAAAAATTTTCCTAAATATTTCAGTTCTGTCTTTACTATCCGCAAAAAGTATTTTTAAAAATTCTCCTTGAGCAAGCATAGATATTTGTTTAAATTGCTTTACATCTATTCCTAATATTTCTTGAATTTTTTGATCCACATTATTAATACCTGTTACTAAAATCTCACCATCTGCTTCAAGTGATGCTTCTGAAAGTTGAGTTGTAGTTCCTTCACCACTTTTCTTAGGTCTTTCATATTGAGGAGTTCTTGAAACTGTATAAATTTTTTCCTTATGAGAAAAAGTTAATGATACATAAGTTTTAGTTTCTGGTTCTGCAAAATCACTTCTAATAGAATTTACTTGTCTATTAGAACCACTAACATTACCATATAGAGCAAACATTATTGCATCAAAAATTGTAGTTTTACCAGCTCCTGTATCTCCAGTAATTAAAAATATTCCATTTTCTCCAATTTTTGTAAAATCTATCGTTATGCAACTTTTATATGGACCAAATGCAGATATTTCAATATTTAATGGTTTCATAAATTAACTCCTTTAGTTTCTTTTATAATATTTTTCATAATTTCAAGTTGAACTTCATTTAAATTTTCATTATTTTGATATTTATAAAATTCGTCAAAAAGCTGTATTTCATCTTTTTTCTTAATGTTATCTAAATCTGAAATTTTTAGGCTAGTATTTTGAACTGATTTTGAATTTTCAATATCTAATCTTAAAGTATTTGGATAAATTTTCTTTATTTGACCTATTGCATCATAAACTTGCTCTTCATTTGTAATAATAGCCCTAATATAATCCTCCCTATTTGTTAAACTATAATTTTCTTCATTTGTTAGTTCTTCAATTGGTCCTTTTATAACCCTCATATCTCTTAACGGCTCTAATGGTATAAAATTAATTTCTAAATTCTCTTTTTCTTTAAAATCAATAATAGTTAACACTTTATTTTGACTAACTTCTGAAAATGAATATTTAAGCATTGTACCAGCATATCTAGCTGTATCTCTCCCAATTTTTTGTGGACCATGAATATGCCCTAAAGCAACATAATCAAATTTATCATAACATGAAATATCTACATTTTCTGTTCCACCAAGATATAATGTTTCTGATTCACTTTTTTCAGGTTCTATTCCTCCAGCAGTAACAAATTGATGTGATAAAATAATGTTTCTTTCACCTTCATTTACATTTTCTTTTGCAATAACTTCCCTTACTGCATTATGATATGAAGAAACATCAATATCTTCATCAAAATATTGTTTTACCTCAATAGGTTTTATATATGGAAGCATATATATATTTAACTTTCCATATTCATCTTCTAATTCTACTTTATCTATAGCTCCATTATAAATGGAACTTATATACAAACCATCATCAGCAAAAATTTCTTTTCCAAAATTTAATCTTTCTTTTGAATCATGATTTCCTGCAATCATACAAACTTTAAGTTTTAAATCCTTTACTAAAATTTTTAGAAAATTATTCAAAACCGTTACAGCATCACTTGGTGGAACACTTCTATCATAAACATCACCTGAAATTAAAACAACTTCAATTTCTTGCTCCTTTATTTTTTCAATAATTTGATTTAAAATAAATTTTTGATCCTCTAACATAGACTGTTCAAATATTATTTTTCCAATATGTAAATCAGATAAATGTAATAATCTCATATTAATTTATTCCCTTCCTAATAAGTTTCATTCATGCTTCCCGTTCTGTAGCCTTGTAAATCTAATGCTATATGTGAAAAACCTAGATTTTTAAATTCATTTACAATTTTATTTCTTAATTCTTCATTTATAATTTTTTCTATATCTTCTTTAAGGACTTCTATTCTAGCCATATTTTCTCCATGAATTCTAACTCTAACTTGGTTAAACCCTATATTTAAAAGAATTTGTTCTGCATTTTCTACCATTTTTAATTTCTTCTTAGTTATACTTTCTCCATATACAAATCTACTTGCAAGACAAGCAAAAGATGGTTTGTCCCATGTATCAAGCCCCAATTCTTTTGAAAGTTCTCTAATTTCACTTTTATAAAAACCTGCATATCTTAATGGACTTTTAATATCAAGCTCAGCTATTGCTTGTAAACCTGGCCTATAATCACTCATATCATCCATGTTTGAACCTTCAACAACTTCTTTAAAACCATTTTCCTGAGCTACTTGTTTTATTTTTTTAAATAAATTCATTTTACATATATAGCATCTATTTTTAGGATTTTTTGAAAATTCTTCTATCTCCAATTCATTACTTTCAATTACAATATGTTTTATATTCTCCTTTTTGCAAAAATTAATAGTTTCTTCTAATTCACGATTAGGAAAAGATGCAGAACGAGCAGTAACCGCCATAACTTTATCTTTTAAAACTTGCTTTGCTTTTTTTAATAATAAAGTAGAATCAACACCTGCTGAAAAAGCCACCACCACACTTTCCAAAGATTTTAAATATTCCTCCAATTTAGCTTCTTTTTCTTTAATTTCCATCTCTAAATCCTTTCTTATTTTAATGATAATTTATTCTTAATAATAATTTATTTTTAATGTCAATTTACTTTTAATGCCAATTTATTAATTTGACTTGCAATATATCCTGCTCCATAACCATTATCAATATTTACTACACTTATTCCATTACTACATGAATTAATCATTCCTAAAAGTGCAGTTAATCCACCAAAATTCGCACCATATCCAACAGAAGTAGGAACTGCTATAACAGGTACTTTAGCTATACCGGCTACTACTGAAGCAAGTGCACCCTCCATTCCAGCAATAGCTATAATGCAATTAGCTTTGTTTAATTTATCTCTTTGAGATAAAATTCTATGTATACCAGCAACTCCGACATCAAAAATTCTTTCAACATAATTTCCAAAAAATTCTGCTGTTTCAGCTGCTTCTTCTGCTACAGGAATATCTGCTGTTCCCCCTGTACAAATAACAATATTGCCTACTTTTTTCTTTGATTTTTCAATTTTCAAAATTCTAGAAATTTCATTATATTGTATAATTGGAATTTCCTTTTTTACTAATTCATATTGCTCTTTAGTTGCTCTAGTTCCTAAAACTTCTCCATTTTCTTTATAAATAGTTGAATAAATTTTACTCAAAAATTCATTAGGTTTATTTTGACAAAATACAACCTCTGACTCACCTGAGCGTTCCTTTCGATTATGATCTATTTTTGCATAACCTAAATCTTCATATTGATTATTTTTTATTTGATTTTCTGCTTGTTCAATTGATATTTCATTATTCTTTAATTGTTCTAAAATCTGTTTTATTTGCAAAGTAAAACCTCCTTATTTCGCAAAACTTATTTGTATTATAATATATAATACATTTTACTATAATTCAACTAATATTTTAGATTTTTAACAAAAAAATAAAAAGCCAGACTATAAAGCCTAGCTTCCTTTATCTAAAAATTATTCTTTTTATACATATTGTAAGCAAATATACTTGAAACCATAAATACTGTTAATAAAACCATTAACACAATAAACTCACTACCTGTATTTGGTAAAACCCCACCTGCAACAGTTGGATCTGTTGTTGGAGTAGCTGGTTGAGTTGGTGTTGGAGTAGTTCCTGTAGGTGTTGGCGTTGGTGTATCTCCAC
>CANRQI010000067.1 GCA_947632835.1 uncultured Clostridia bacterium | reverse complement strand
TCTATGTACAGCAATAGGATATTCAGCTCTTACATATATATATCCTTGATTTGCACCTATTGTATATCCTGCAATAGTCATTGCCTCTAATACGCAATGTGGATCTCCCTCTAAAATACTTCTATCCATAAATGCTCCTGGATCTCCCTCATCTGCATTACATACAACATATTTTTGATCATTTTCAGCCATTTTAGTAAAGCTCCACTTTTTACCCGTAGGGAAACCTGCTCCACCACGACCTCTTAAACCAGATTTACTAACTACATCAATTACCTCATCTTGTGTCATAGATGTTAGAACTTTTTCTAATGCTTTATATCCATCAAACGCAATGTATTCATCAATTTCTTCTGGATTTATTACACCGCAATTTTTAAGTGCAATTCTTTTTTGTTTTTTGTAGAAATTCAAATCATCTAATCTATCAACAATTGATCCATCAATATCTTTACTTAATAATCTTTCTACTCTTTTACCTTGGCAAATATGTGATTCAATTATTTCTTCACAATCTTCTGGTTTTACATGTTCATAAAAAGTTTCTTCCGGCCTAATTATAACTATTGGACCTTTTGAACATAAACCAAAACATCCAGTCATTATAACTCTTACATTATCTATATTTTTTTCTTTTAATATTCTTCTAAAATTTTCTAATATTTGTGGAGATTTTGAAGAAGTACAACCAGTTCCATGACACACTAATATATGTTTTTCATAAGTATTGGCCTTTGAATTTACTCTTAAATCTAACTCTTTTCTTTTCTCTTCTCTAATTTTTTCTATTTCTTCTAGAGTTTTCATATACTTTCCTCCCTGCTATTATATATTTTTCTAACTTATTAATTATTCCTCATTACATAATTCATCTAAAACTTTATCTAACATTTGTACAGTTGCATTTCCGTAAACTTCATCATTTACCATAAATACTGGAGCTAATCCACATGCGCCAACACATCTAACTTCATCAATAGAAAATTTACCATCTTCAGTAACTTCTCCTGCTTCTATTTTTAGTCTTTCTTTAGCACGATCTAATATTTTTTGTGAACCTTTTACATAACATGCTGTACCTAAACAAATAGAAATATTATATTTTCCCTTTGGAGTTAATGTAAATCTAGAATAAAATGTTATTACTCCATATATTTCTGCCATTGGCATTTCTAAATGTTCTGATATAGTCATCTGTGCTTGTTTTGGTATGTATCCATACTTTTCTTGTACATCATTTAATATTGCTATTAATTGATTTTTTTCCTTTGGATACTTTTCTAATATCTCTCTAGTTTCTTCTATTACTTTTTTGTCGACACATTTTTCTTCCATAATTTCATTATATGATATATTATAATATCATAAGCTCCTTTCTTTTTAAAACTTACATGATAGATTATAACAAATTAGTTTAATATCTTCAATATTTTTTTAATATTTCTCATTATTTACTATTTTTAAATATTAAACAACCAATATGGTATAAAATATAAATTTCCTTCTTTTTTCAAAATATCCTTTGTAATAATAATTCCAAATTTAACTTGATTAATACTATTACCAGAATGTTTTTCTATAAATTCACTAATAACTTTCAAATCTGCATTTTCTATTTGATTTGTATATTTCACTTCAATAGGAATAATATCTATTTTTCTATCTATAATAATATCTATTTCTTCTTTATTATGATTTCTATAATAAAATTGTTTATAATTTTCTTTCTCACACAACAATCTAAAATCAAAATCTACCATTGATTTTACAATATGTCCTGTAATATTATCATCAATCGTTCTCTGCTTAAGTAAACTATTTTGTATTCCATTATCCAAAATATTTATTTTTTTATTAGTACGTATTACTTTTGCAATATTATTTGAATAATTTTCTAATACATTAATTAAAAATGCTTGTTTTAAATAACCTAAATATGTCATTGTAGTTACCGTATCAATTCCAAAAGTAGTAGCTATACTTGAATATGCAAATGTTTGAGAATTATTTGAAGCAATATAATATAACATTTTTTTTAATATTTCTGGTGATTTTATATTATATATTGTTAAAATATCTTTATATATTCCTCTTGTTATAATACCTTCTGATAATTGTTTTTGCCAAACTTCAATATCTTTAACTTCAAAATATTCAGGATAACCTCCAACTAAAATATATTTCTTTAAAATTTTTGTTATCTTTAATTTTAAATCTTGATTATAATATATTTCTTCTAATTTTTTTATTGATTTATCTAAATTACTTAAATCCACTTTAGGAATTTCTATATCTTCACTTTTTGAAATATATGTCATATAAAAATTCATAAATTGATTAAATGTTAAAGGCAACACATATATATTTTCAATTCTCCCTAGTAAAGACTCATTTGCATCTTTAAATAAGTGAATTGATGAAGAACCTGTTATAATAAATTTTACATTATATTTTCTATCAAAATATGTTTTTAAATAATTTTGCCAATTTTTTATAAAATGTATTTCATCAATAAAAATATATATTTTTTCTTTAAGCTTTGTTATATTTTCCTCTAATATCTCATTAAAGTATACATCTAATACATCAGATAATTTATCATTTTCATCAAAGAATAAACTTGGATCATCACCACTAAAAAAAAGTATTCTTTTATTGTCTACATGTTTTTCTTCAAGTAAATAATTTATTATTTGATATATTAAAGTAGATTTTCCCACTCTTCTTGGACCAATAATACTCAAAATTCTTTTATTATCAATTCTTCCTATAATATCACTAAATTCATTTCTTTTTCTTCCTAACAAAAATTGTTCATTTATTTTTACATTATCCCACCAAGGATTTATAAGAAACAAACTTGATTTAATACTCATTTTAGTTACCTCCCATCTTTTATTATATGTATCTTTTTTATTATTATAATATTTTTGTTGAATTAATTCAACATATTTTAAATATTTTATTGAATGTATTCAACATATTTTTAAATTTTTATTGAATACATTCAATATATTTTAATTATTTTGTTGAATTAATTCAACAAATTTTAAAAATGTTTTAATTAAATGAATTTAACATTTTTGGAAAATTCTTAATTTATATATTTTGCTATATTTGGTTAACATACTATTATAAAAATTTAATTTTCTTATATCAGAAATGCGAATTTTAAAATATATGAAAGGAATTTAAAAAAATGAAAAACTTTAAAAAAATATTTTTATCTTTATTAATTTTATTAGTTTCTTTAATTTTTATTCCCTATATTTCTAACGCAGAAACTCATGAAGTAAATAATCAAGAATCTTTAGTTTCAGCTATTGAAGATTCTGCTGACACAGGGGACACTATAAAATTAACAGATAATATAGAATTAACAAGTCCTATTAGTATAACAGGCAAAACTCTAACAATAGATGGTGATGGTCATTCTATTTCAAAAGCTTCAGAAGGTTGGCAACCTGAAGGACCAAATGGAACTTTATTAACAGCTGGTGGAAAAGGTACAAAACTTACTTTAACTAATATAACTTTAAAAGACGCACAAAAATATGGTGTACAATCATACAATGGTGCTCATGTTGTATTAAATGATGTTACAATTACTAATAATGGTTATGGTGGTGTATTAGCAAATGCTGGTACAGTAGAAATTATAAAATTACACTTAGGACAAAACGGACAATATGATAATAACGGTATAGAAATTGGTAAAGGAGATGCTACAGGAGATGAAGTTCCTGAATTAATAATGAATGGTACTCTTACTTCAGAAAAAGATACAAATGTTATTTATATAGCAACAAACAATGATAAATTAACTAATTTTGAAGTAAAAAATACAGAAAATACTGTAGATAAAATATTAGTAGATGGAAATAAAGTAGTAATCACAGACCCAAATAATAAAGTACTATTTGAAAGTAATGAAAATTCAGATATATCTTTTGAAGGTGATAGTTATAAGGAACCAGAGCCTCAAGAACCTACACCTCAAGATCCAACACCACAAAATCCTGAACCTCAAAATCCAGCACCACAAAACCCAGCTCCTCAAGATCCAGCGCCACAAAACCCTGAACCTCAGAACCCAGCTTCACAGAATCCTGAACCACAAGATTCAACTGCAACTGAGCAAACTCAACAAAATACAGAAACACAAAAAGCAAAAGATGTAACACCAAAAACAGGTTCAGATGTTTTAGCAATATCAATGTTTGTTTTATCAATATCAGCAATAGCTACAATAATATTAAATAAGAAAGAATCAAAATAATTTTTAAGTACAGAGATTTTCGAATACGAAAATCTCCGTACCATTTAAAATATGAAAAAAATACTCAAAAAATTTTTTATAATTTTAATTATTCTTTCAGTTTACTCTATTGCTAGCTATTATTTTGATACTTATAAAACTAAAAAAGAAATTGCTTTACTGCAAAAATATATAACTACTAATATATCAGAAAATATTATAGATAATAATACTCCTACAAATGAAACAACTCCTCAAAACACCACTAATGAAGCTATCAACACTACTCCTCAAATTGTTAAAACAGAACGAATGTTAAAAGTAGAAGAACTAAAAAAGCAAAATCCTGATATAATTGGCTGGATAGAAATAGAAAATACAGATATAAATTACCCTGTTTTACAATGCTCTGATAATACTTATTATATAAATCATAATTACAAAAAAGAAAAATCAAAAAATGGTGCTATATTTTTAGATAAAGATTATAATTGGGATTTACCAAGTACAAATTTATTAATATATGGTCATAATATGAAAAACAACACTATGTTTCAACATTTATTAAAATATGAAAATAAATCTTTCTTTACGGAACACCCAATTATAAAGTTTTCAACTGTTGATGAAGATTCTATTTATGAAATAATATCTGTATTCAAATCTAAAGTATATTATCAATCTGAGCAAAATGTTTTTAGATATTATTATTTTATTAATGCTACAAGTGAGAACGATTTTAATGATTATATACAAAATGTAAAAAAGGCTTCTTTATACGATACAGAAAAAACTGCTGTATATGGTGATAAATTAATGACTTTATCAACTTGTTCATATCATACAAAAGATGGACGATTTGTTGTAGTAGCCAAAAAAATTAATTAAATTTTTATAATACGGAAAGCTCTCTTTTTCAGCTTTCCGTAAATCTTTTCCAACTTATTCACAATAAACTACAACTTTAGTTCCATTTTTTATACTTACTCCTTCAACTGGAATTTGTTTATAAATTAACCCTTCATCACCTTCTGAATTTCCTTGCACATCTATTTCAAAACCATCTAATACTTCTTTTGCCTCTTTTAAAGAAAGTCCAATTAAATTTGGCATTTTAACCTGAGAGTCCTCTTCCGTAACGTTTTTTTGAATTTCTAAATATGGTAAAACCTCTCCTAAAATTTGTCCTGCAATTGGTGCTGCTACTCCACCTCCTTGAATAATTTTAACAACACACAAGTTTTTATTTATTTTTTATCTCATCTTCAAAATTAAATTTCACAGTTATATCTCCATTTTCTTTCACATATATGCAATCTATTAATTCAGTCATTATATCTCTTGACAATTCAGTAATACACTTTTTATCTTTAAATTTATTTATCCATTCCATTTCAGAATTATTTTTCATTTCACATTTTTGTTCTTCATCCTCCATCTTTTCTATATTTTGTTTTAATCTTTCAATATCATTTTCATATTTTTTCTTGTACTCTAAATATTCATCCCTTGTTATATCTTCATTTTTCCAATCTTCATATAATGCCTTCTTAAAATTTGATATTTTAGAAATCTCATTTTGTTTTGCAATTATCATATTTTTAATACTTTTATTCTTAATACTTTGGAAATTATTGTCATTAACTTGTTTTACAATTTCCTCTATATTTATTAATAAATCAATATGTAAGTTAATCACTTTCAAAACTGCTTTTTCTAAATTTTCTTGCTTAATAGTATGTTTTGCACATAACTTATTAGATTTTTTTCTATATGTACCACAAATATAATATTCATATTTCCTTCCACTTTTATTAGTACTACTTTTTTTATTCATAGAGTGTTTGCAATCATTACACTTTAAAAATCCTGCCCATACCGATAATTCCTTTGTTTTTTGAGATGCCTTTGTATCTCGTTTACTTAATTCTTGTGCTTTTTCAAAAGTTTCTTTATCAATTATCGGTTCATGAGTATTATTTACTCTCACCCATTCTTCTTCAGGAACTGCTTCTATCTTATGTATCTTATAGCTTTTCGTTCTTCTTTTCCCTTGAACAGTATTTCCTATATATACCTCATTATTTAAAATATTACGCACAGTTGAAGGCGTCCAATTATA
This sequence comes from uncultured Clostridia bacterium, assembly GCA_947632835.1. Taxonomy (GTDB): domain Bacteria; phylum Bacillota; class Clostridia; order TANB77; family CAG-508; genus Scatovivens. The sequence continues at coordinate 2,477 of CANRQI010000067.1, read as the reverse complement.
TGTATTATCTTGCATACTATAATTATTATAATTTTGCCCAAGTTCTATTTTTTTATGTCCAGTTGGATTTAAAATTCCTAAATCATTCAATTTATGACAAATCGCTATTTTTCCCAATCCTTCATTTACATTCCAATTAAAAATTTTTCTCACAATATCTGCCGCAACTTCATCTATAACTAACTTATGCTTATCCTTTGAATCCTTTACATAACCATAAGCAGTAAATGCACCTATGTATTCTCCCTTTTTCTTTTTTCCATTTAGAGATGTTCTTATTTTTATTGACGTATCTCTTGCATATTCATCATTAATCAAATTCTTAAATGGAACTAAAATTGTATTTGCACTTGCCGGATTTTTGAAACTATCCACAAAATCATTAATGGCAATAAATCTTACATTAAATAATGGAAAAACCTGCTCTATATAGTTTCCTACTTCTATGTAATTTCTACCAAGTCTTGATAAATCTTTTACAATAACACAATTAATAATTTCATTTCTCATATCTTCTAGTAATCTTTGAAATGATGGTCTATTAAAATCTGTTCCTGTAAATCCATCATCTATATAAGTATCATAAACTATTAAATCATCATGTTCTTCTACAAATTCATTCAATAATGTTTTCTGGCTAGTTACACTATTACTTTCTTGCTTCTCTTTTCCGATTATCTTCGTCCTCTTGTGAAAGCCTAATATATAGTGCAACTGACCATATCTTCGGCTTTATAGTATTATTTTTAGTAGAAGAATATTTTGATTTTCTTCCTACCACTAACTTTTTGCCTCCTTTTGCTTAAGTTTTAAAATATTCAACATACATTCATTAAATTTTTTGTTATTTTTGGAATATATCATATCCACACATATATTATCTAACTTTAATCTGTATAAACCATCTAATTCTATTAAGTTTTCTATTTTTTTATTTTGATTTTTCAATCATCTTTCTCCTTAAAATGAATTTTATTATTTCATTTTATTCTTTTAAAAATGTTTTATTACAAATTGTCCTTTTACTTATGTAAAAAAATAGAAATTATATGTTTTATTCATTACTCATTCATAAAACATATAATTTCGTAACTTTTTTTACAATAAAAACTAATTATCTTATGCCACTTTTATTCCAGTATTTATTACTTCCTGAACAAAAGGGGTTGCAACTTTTTCATAATCTTCTTTACTTATTGGATGTGGTTCTATTCTCGTATCTATTTTCCATGTATATCCAATTAAATCAGCCATATCATCAAATATATCTTTAAAATCACTAGAAATTATAGCTATATCTATATCACTATCTTCATTTTGTGTTCCTTTTGCATACGAACCAAATAATATTATTGCTTCAATTTTATAATATTTACTTATTTTCTCAATATACCTATTTATTGATTCCATTATTTCTCTATCAATAATTCTTTTAACCATTTTCTAATTTCCTTAATATTTTCTAACCAAATATCAGTATATTCATCTGTGCATTTTAATTCAAACGTATATTTGTAATCTCCATATCTTGCTTTCATGTTAAAATCTGAAATAGTTTCAAGTAAATCTAACTGCCTTTCTGTTAATTCCATATTCATTTTATTTGCTAAATAAGCTAATTCGTGTGTTTTAGGTGCATATGGAGAATTTTTATTTATTTTAGCATAATATGCTTTTAATAATTTTTCTATCATCAAATGTCCAAAAAATAGAACATATGTATTTCTATTTTTTTCTTTTAAATCAAGCATAACATCATAATCGTTATCTGAACTCTTAATCCAATAATTCATTAAATCTATATTATTCATAAATTTCTTTCCTTTAATTCATTTTTTTGTAGAAAATAATTATCTTATGCCACCTTTATTCCAGTATTTATTACTTCCTGAATAAAAGGTGTTTCCACATTGTCATACTCATTTATTTTAATTAAATGTGGTTCTATACGATAATCAATATTTCTTCTTAATTTTTTTAAATTTAATTGCTCATCAAAATCATCATTAGATTTTATATCATCAGTAACAATAGCAATATCTATATCGCTATCTTCATGATTCGTTCCTTTAGCATACGAACCAAATAATATTATAGCTTTTACTTTATAATTTTCCAAAATTACTTTAACATATCTATCTACAATATCCATTATTTCACTATCAATAGTTCTTTTTACCATTTTTTTCATCTCCTATTTTCATCAGTATATTTATATATTATTATTATAACATTTTTATTTAGATATTACTATATATTATTAAAATTTAAGTTTCGGTATTTTTTATATACGTTTCAAAAAGCTTTAATATATTTTTTAAGTTATTCTCCCCATTTAAGAAAATGTAATTCACTAACGTTTATAACATTTTCTAAAACGGTCCCCACAAACCATAACTAAAAAAATATATTAAAGCTTTTAAGCAATATAAAAAATTAAGTTATGGAAAAGTATATGTTTTATGAATGAGCTTCGT
>CANRQI010000066.1 GCA_947632835.1 uncultured Clostridia bacterium | reverse complement strand
TTATATTTTCCATTTTCTTCCAATATTACATAATACTGTTCTCCTACTTTTACTGCATTTACTCTTGCTCCACTTCCGTTTGGATCTGGTATTTGCAACGCATCATCTATTTCTTTTCCTTTTCTTCCTGTCAAATATGTTTGAAATGATTCTTTTCCTTCCACATTTGACACATATTCAACTATCATTAATTCTAATCTCTCTTTTATATCTGACTCTTCCGAAAGTCTTTTGGCTTCTTGTGCTTTCGTTATTATCCCATTATCTCCTATTATTGCATTCAAAGATACTCCGTGCTAAAATAAGCATACTGATTATCGTGTTTTTGTTACGTTATGACGAAAAAATAAGGAATATATCCAAATTTGAATATATTCCTTATTTTTTATCTCACTAATTATTTGAATTTGAGCTTGAATTATTATTATTTTTTGAGTTGTTGTTGCTTTTTGAATTATTATTATTGCTATTATTTTTCTTTTCCTTTGACATTTGGCAGCACCTCCTTTTTAATTCACAAATATTATTTACAAATAATCATGCTATTATTCATTTTGATTTTAATATTTTAATTTTTGATTTTACAAATTTTTACTTAATTTTCATTTTTTATGATATTCCAAAAATTACGAACATATCTGTTTTATGAAGTTGTTTCGTGGGGACCAGCTAGTTACAGTCTGTTAAATTTTATGTTCCACAGAATTTTAAAATTTTACAGACTGTGCGTATGCTGGGAGAACGAATAAAACATATATGTTCGTAACATAAAATATAAAAAAAATCGAAACATAAAAATTTACTTCTAAAGCAAATTTAAAGAGTTGTGCTAAAATGCAAATTTGTATTTCAACACAACTCTTTATACAGTAAAATTACAAAACTTTTATTTTTTTATCATTCTTTTAAAATCGTCGGGTCTAAATAGCACTGCACCGATAATTCCAGCCACAACCACAATTGTAATGTAGAAATTTTTTATCCTTATTATTCTCATAATTCTAAAAAACATTACTACATACATTAAGAAAGTTGCAAACTCTTGAGTTTTCCGGTTTCTCCAATCGATTCTTGATAGGAAAGATTCGATTAAATAGCTTATGATATACCATCCTACAACTGTAGTAGTTGCACCAATGGTTCCATTTTCTGCAAACATCATACTAATAAAAACTAGGTATCTTCGACCTATTAGCAAATTACTCCAAAATTCGTTAGTACCTAACAATCTTGAAGAAAAAGCTTTAGTTCTTTTTAGTTCTTTAAAAATGGATCCTGCAACTAATATTAACATTAGTGCAATTATTGGACCTCCAGCATATTGAGGACATAAAATACCTAAACCAACAATAAATGCTGTTTCCAATGGCATATCTAAAAACAAGCCACGCCTCCAACCTCTCACATGAATCCGCTGATATGCTTTCTGTGCTAAAAGCCATATCAACAACTCTCCTACTACTGCATAAAAAATAACAACAATCATAACTTTACCTTCTCGCTCCACTTTAGGAACGGCCTTTCATATAATCTCGCACTTCCGTACGGAAACTTTATTATATCACGTTTTTTTATTTGTTTCAAATTTTTAAATTTCAATATTTTGAATTAAAAACATACTAAGTTACGAAATTATATGTTTTATGAATGAGTTTCGTGGGGACCGACTAGCTACAGTCTGTTAAATTTTATGTTCCACAGAATTTTAAAATTTTACAGACTGTGCGTTGTTGGGATAATGAATAAAATATATAATTTCGTAAATTGAATTTATTATCAAAAAATATTGAAATTTAAAAATAATAATTTACTTTTCTAAAACCTTCTTTAAAAATCTACCAGTATGTGATCTTTCATTTTTGCAAATTTGCTCAGGAGTTCCTATTGCGATTATTTCTCCTCCTCTTTCTCCACCTTCTGGACCTAAATCTATTATATGATCTGCCGTTTTTATTAAATCTAAATTATGTTCTATAACAATTATAGTATTTCCAGCATCTACAAGTCTTTGCAAAATATCAATTAATCTACTAACATCATCCATATGTAATCCTGTTGTAGGTTCATCTAAAATATATAATGTTTTTCCCGTAGACCTCTTTGACAATTCTGTTGCAAGTTTAATTCTTTGTGCTTCTCCACCAGACAATGTTGTTGAAGGTTGTCCAAGTTTTATATATCCTAATCCAACATCTAATAAAGTCTGCATTTTATTTTTTATTCTAGGAATATTACTAAAAAATTCTAATGCCTCTTCAACTGTCATATCTAATACATCTGCAATAGATTTTCCTTTATATTTTACTTCCAAAGTCTCTCTATTATACCTTTTTCCATTACAAACTTCACAAGGTACATAAATATCAGGAAGGAAATTCATTTCAATTTTAAGTACACCATCACCTTGACATGCTTCACATCTACCACCTTCAACATTAAAACTAAATCTTCCTTTTTGATATCCTCTCATTTTAGCTTCATTTGTTTCAGCATAAATATCTCTAATAATATCAAAAACGCCTGTATATGTAACAGGATTAGAACGTGGAGTTCTTCCAATTGGTGATTGATCAATGTTGATAATTTTGTCTATATTTTCAATACCTTTTATTTTATCACATTTTCCGGGCTTCTCATTAGAACGATTTATCTCTTTTGCTAAAGATTTGTATAAAATTTCATTCACTAATGTTGATTTACCCGAACCAGAAACACCTGTAACACAATTAAATACTCCAAGTGGAAATTTTACATTAATATTTTTTAAATTATTTTGAACTGCTCCTTTTACCTCAATACACATTCCTTTAGATTTACGTCTAGTTTTAGGTATTGCAATTCTCTTTCTACCACTCAAATACTTACCAGTTATAGAGTTCTCAGCATTTTTTACCTCTTCTGCATTTCCTTGTGCCATCACATTTCCACCATGTACACCAGCACCTGGTCCTATATCTATTAACTGATCTGCTGCATACATTGTATCTTCATCATGTTCGACTACAATTACAGTATTTCCCGCATCTCTAAGTTTTTTCAAAGTTTCTATTAACTTTTCATTATCTCTTTGATGTAAACCTATACTTGGCTCGTCTAATATATACATAACTCCTGAAAGTCCTGAACCTATTTGAGTTGCAAGTCTAATCCTTTGAGCCTCTCCACCAGATAAAGTTCCAGCTGATCTTGAAAGTGTTAAATAATCAAGACCAACATCTATTAAAAATTGCAATCTTTTATCTAATTCCTTAAAAATTAAATCTGCAATCATTTTTTCTGTTTTTCCAAGTTCAAGATTTGCTAAATATTCTTTTATTCTTCTAATTGGCATATCTGTAAGTTCATTTATGTTTTTATCTCCAACTCTTACAGCTAAAACCTCTTTCTTTAATCTAGCACCATTACAGGCTAAACATGGACTATTACTCATATACATCTCATAAAAATCTCTCATACCTTGAGATTTAGTTTCTCTATATCTTCTGTCTAATGTAGGAAGAACTCCTTCAAAAGGCTGTGTAAAGTTTCTAACTCCAGCACTTGAAACATATTCAAAATTTATTTCTTCTTTTCCTGTACCATATAATATTTTTTCCAAAAATTCTCGTGGTAATTTTTTTATAGGCTTTTTTATATCAACACCATAATGCTTACCAATACTTTCAAAATACATTTTAGCCATAGTATCTCCACGTTTCATAGTACTAGCACCAAAAGCTTTTACACCATCATACAAAGTTTTATTTTTATCTGGAATAATTAAATCTTCATCCATTTTCATTAAATATCCAATACCTGTACATTCTGGGCAAGCTCCAAATGGATTATTAAATGAAAACATTCTAGGAGACAATTCTTCAAAACTAATTCCACAATCTGGACAAGCATAATTTGTACTAAATAATTTTTCTTCTTGCTTTGGAATATTTATTTTTACTAAATTATTTGCATGTTTTAAAGCTGTTTCTATAGATTCGGCTAATCTATTTCTCACATCCTCTTTTACAACCAATCTATCAACAATTATATCTATATTATGCTTTTTATTTTTATCTAATTTTAATTCTTCATCAAGTTCATGCAATTCGCCATCAATTATAGTTCTAACAAATCCCTCTTTTTGCATTTCTTCTAATAGCTTAACATGTTCTCCTTTTTGACCTCTTACAATAGGAGCTAGAACTTGAATTCTAGTTCCCTCTTGTAAATTTAAAACATGATCTACAATTTGATCTATTGTTTGTTTTTCTATTTTTCTCCCACAATTTGGGCAATATGGTACACCTATTCTAGCATACAATAAACGAATATAATCATATATTTCCGTAACTGTTCCAACTGTTGAACGTGGATTTCTTGAAGTTGTCTTTTGATCAATTGAAATAGCTGGTGAAAGTCCCTCTATACTGTCTACATCTGGTTTTTCCATTAAACCTAAAAATTGTCTTGCATAAGATGATAAACTTTCAACATACCTTCTTTGACCTTCTGCATATAAAGTATCAAACGCAAGAGATGATTTACCTGAACCTGAAAGTCCCGTTATAACAACTAATTTATTCTTTGGAATTTCAATATTAATATTTTTCAAATTGTGTTCTCGAGCACCTTTTACAATAATATTGTCATTCATCTTAAAACTCATTCCTTGTATAATAGATTTAGGTTTTTAAAAGGTTACCCATAAACCTTATATAACAATAATCTTATATTTGATTTTCTTTTTGAATTTTTTCAATAAATTCTTCAAGCTTCATTTGTCCTATATCGCCTTCTTTTCTAGTTCTTACACCAACTGCCCCTGCTTCTTTTTCTTTATCGCCTAAAATTAACATATATGGTATTTTTTGAAGTTGAGCTTCACGAATTTTATATCCAATTTTTTCTTCTCTTTCATCAATTTCTACTCTTAGTCCAGCTTCTTCTAAAGCTTTTTGAACACTTTCAGCATATTCTTTTTGACTATCAGAAATTGGCATAACTTTAACTTGTACTGGTGAAAGCCAAACAGGAAAAGCACCTGCAAAATGTTCTGTAATAATTCCTATAAATCTTTCAAATGAACCAAATAAAGCTCTATGAATTAATATCGGTGTTTTCTTTTCTCCATTACTATCGATATAAGAAAGATTAAATCTAAGTGGTAATTGGAAATCTACTTGAACTGTACCCATTTGCCATTCTCTACCTAAACAATCCTTCATTTTTATATCTATTTTTGGACCATAAAAAGCTCCATCACCTTCATTAATTCTATATTCTCCTTTTCCACATAAATCATCTAAAACATCTCTTAAATTTGCCTCTGCTTTATTCCATAACTCTATATCACCCATAAAATCATCTGGTCTTGTAGATAAAGTTAATTCAAAATCTAACCCAAAAAGTCCATACAAATATTTAGCTATTCCAATAATATCCTTTATTTCTGTTCCTATTTGATCTTCAGTAATAAAATTGTGTGCATCATCTTGACGAAACATTCTAACTCTAAATAAACCATTCAATTGACCTGATTTTTCATTTCTGTGTATTACATCTATATCATTAAATCTTAATGGTAAATCTTTATAACTTCTTAATTTTGAAGCATATATTTTTATAGCATTTGGACAATTCATAGGTTTTAAAGCCTGTTCTTTTCCATCAGAATCTGTTAAAACAAACATATCCTCTTTATAATGATCCCAATGACCTGAAATTTTCCATAATTCACTACTATTTAATTGTGGGCCAGAAAATTCTTGGTAACCTCTTTTTTCGTGTTCTTTTCTCCAAAGATCTATTAAAATATTCATCATTTTAAAACCTTTAGGCATCCAATATGCCATTCCTGGTGCAGTTTCATCAAAGAAAAATAAATCCAATTCTTTACCTAATTTTCTATGATCTCTTTTTTTAGCTTCTTCCAACATATTCAAATATTCATCAAGTTCACTTTGTTTTGGAAAAGAAATACCATAAATTCTTTGTAGCATTTTATTTTTTTCGTCTCCTCTCCAATAAGCACCTGAAGAATTTAACAATTTTACAGCTTTTACGCACCCAGTTGAAGGTAAATGTGGACCTCTGCAAAGATCTGTAAAATCTCCTTGTTTATAAAATGAAATTACCTCTCCTTCTGGTAAATCTTTAATAAGTTCTACTTTATAAGGTTCATCTTTCATTAACTTTATTGCTTCATCTCTTGGAAGTTCAAATCTTTCAATTTTTAAATCTTCTTTAATAACCTTTTTTATCTCTTCCTCAATCGCTCTCAAATCCTCTTCTGAAAAAGGTTTTTCTACATCAAAATCATAATAAAATCCTTTTTCTATTGAAGGTCCTATAGCAAGTTTTGCTTTAGGAAATAACCTTTTTACTGCTTGTGCCATAATATGTGAAGTGGTATGCCAATACATACTTTCCTCCACTTCCGCAGTTTTTCCTCCACCTAACTTAATTTTAAACATAATACAAATACCTCCTAAAATTTTACTTCTTTCATATTTTTTAAATCAATATTATAAAATTCCTTATAAACTGATTGAACATCAAGTGATGTTAACTTTTGATTTTCTAAATCTAACTTTTTTATAATATGTTCAACTTCTTCTTTTGAATTTCCTTCTATTTCAACATACGTAGGAATATAGGGCCATGTATCAATATCTATTTCTACTCCATCTAGTAAGTAACGGGTTCGTTTATTTTCCTGATAACTTTTGGCTATATATCCAAGTTTGTTAAGAATTATATTGGTAGTTTCAAAATCTGAAACTTCAATTTCGTTTTCTTCAGTTCCATCAATCTCATAACTTTTTACTTCTTTTACTGTTAATGTTGTTTTTCTACCATCTGTTCTCAACCTAATCCATCTTCCTTTATCTGCAGGATTAAAATCATAAACCAATCTTTTATAGTCAAAATCTGCAACTTTTTTGGCATTTAATGATTTTAATTTTTCTTCAAGTTTTTCTTTATTAATTTCTAAAATTCTTGCTTCATACTCAATCATAAGATTTTCCTTTCAATTTTTTATTTGTTTACTATGTGAAATTATATTTTTAGCATACAATACTTTTACAAATTTTATATAAAAAAACTCCCTTGAAGATTTTTTCTTCAAAGGAGTGTTTAATTTACACGGTTCCATCCTTAATTTTACTTAATTAACAGATTTATAACGTAATCCAAACGCTATTTTTTCAAATAGAAACTCAAGAGGTAGTTTTTCAAATACGTTTCCTAAGATTAGCTTTCAGCCACTGACTAATCATCTCTTTTAGTAACCTTTATTTTACTTTGTCTCTTTCAAACGTTTACTTAATATATGTGATATAATACCATTTTTTATTAAAATTGTCAATTACATTTATATTTAAGTTTTGATATTATAAATTTATGCAATAATTAAATGTATCATATATCCAATATAAGAAAGTAAAAATAAAGCACCACTGGTTCTTGTCATTTGATTTTTCTTTCCAACTTCTGGTATTATCAAAAGGAGTAAAGATGCTCCAAATAAAATAATTAAATCCAAATTATAACTAGGATTATAATTTATTGGTGTTATTACACTAGATAAACCTACTATTAATAACATATTAAATATATTTGAACCAATTATATTTCCAATGGCCATATCAGTATCACCTTTGATACTTGCATAGACAGAAGTTACAAGCTCTGGTAAACTTGTTCCAATTGCTATTATCGTAACACTTATAATTTTTTCGCTAATTCCAATCATTTTAGCTATACTTATAGAATTATTAACCACAAATCCTCCACCAATTTTTAGTGCTACAATACCTATTATTATTTTTAAAATACTTCTTATTATTGAAATTTCTTCAGGTGTTTCATCAACTTCAAACTCTTCATTTCTTTTCTGTTTTATCTTTGTTGAAATAATTGTATATAAAATAAAAAGCAAAAATAAAGCTACAAGCATAATTCCATTCATTCTTGAAATTATACCATTTTGAGATAAAATAAAAAATACAAATGTTATCATAATCATAAATGGTATTTCTATTACTTTAGTACTATGCGTGAACTTTACACTTCGCACAACTGTAGTAATCCCTAGAATTAATAATAAATTGCATAAATTACTTCCAACAACATTTCCTATTGAAACATCACTAAAACCTTCTGTAGCTGATGTTAAAGAAACAAAAAGTTCCGGCATAGACGTTCCAATAGATACTATAGTAAGTCCAATTATAATCTCTGGTATACCAAATTTTTTAGCTATACTAGAAGAACCATGAACCAAAAAATCTGCACCTTTTATTAATAGCAAAAAACCAATTATAATGAATAGTATAAATCTAACCATAAAAAACCTCTTTTTACAATATTATATTTTTGATATTTTTTGTAATATATTTCAGGTTAAAAAATACCAAAATTAAAATCCACTATATATTATTATATAATTATTACATAAAAAAAATAAATATAACTTTTATTATTAAGTTTCAGCATTTTGAAAAATATTAAGTTAGAAAAATATATGTTTTATTCGTTCTCCCAACCACACACAGTCTGTAAAATTTTAAAGTTCTGTAAAACATAAAATTTAACAGACTGTAGCTAGCTGGTCCCCACGAAACAACTTCATAAAACATATATTTTTCATAACTTTTATATTCATAAAAATACCGAAACTTAATTTTCTTGAAATTTACTAATTAATCTTTTTAATTTCTTCTTCACTTAATCCTGTTGTTTCAATAATAATGTTTATATCTATTCCTTTATTTAATAATTTTTTTGCTATTTCTTTTTTTCCGTTTTTCAAGTCCGACCTTTTCTCCATCTTCATATGCTCGTGCTTTCATTGTTGTTTGATCATGTAAAAAGATTTCTCTTCTTCTTGCCATTTC
>CANRQI010000065.1 GCA_947632835.1 uncultured Clostridia bacterium | reverse complement strand
TGTGAAGAATATGGTTCACCTATTCCAGAAATTGTGAATGAGGCTGGTGGAGTAGCAGTAAAATGTAAACCTTCAAAGAGTTATTTAGAAGCAATGTTAGGTAAAAATAAATCATTAACTGCCCAAATGTCGCCCAAATATCGCCCAAATGTCGCCCAAACAAATGGAGATATTAAAAAAGATACTGAAATAGATATAATAGAAATTATAAAGAAAAATAATAAAATTACACAGGCTGAAATTGCCACAATACTTAATGTTAGCAGAGATGTTGTAAAAAGAAATATAAAAAAGTTAAAAGATAATAATAAACTGAAAAGAGAAGGAAGCAAGAACGGTGGGTATTGGAAAATTTTATAATTAAATTTAATTATAATTAATTATGGAATAGCAAGAGTTTTTACAAGCTCTTGTTATTTTTTTACATAATTTATGGAAATAGGAGGAGAAAAATGAACAAAGGATTAAAAAAAATAAGAAATTCTATAAGTAAGTATAGATTAACATTTGAGAATGTTTTTTATATATGGTTAGAATATAAAAAAAGTGAGATAAAAATATCAACATATTCAACATATAGATACAATGTTACACACTATTTATTTCCCAAATTAAAAGAATTAACTTTAAAAAAACTGGAAAAGTATAACTTTAATGAGCTTGCAGATGAGCTATCAAAAGATTTATCACCGAAAAAAACTAGAGATGTTCTATGTAATTTAAAGTCTATATTGTCTTTTATTGAAGAAGAATTTGATTGCAAAACAAACTTTAAGAAAATAAAAGGTCCAAAGTTAGTAGCAAAGCCAACAATTATTTTAAATGATAGAGAGATAAAAAAATTAGAGAAATATTGTTTAAAATTAAATACATTAAGAAGTATAGGAATAATTATTTGTTTAAATACTGGTTTAAGAATAGGTGAAATTTGTGCTTTGAAATGGGAGAATATTGATTTAGATAGGAGAGAAATTTATATAAAAAAAACATTGCAAAGAGTTTATAGTGATAAAAAATTAAAAAAAACAGAAATAATTGTTGATACTCCAAAAACACAAACATCAATAAGAACTATACCTATTTCAAATAAATTATATGAAGTTTTAATTCCGCTAAAAAATAAATATAAAAATGAAGATTTCTTATTAACAGGAAATGAAAAGGGAATCGAACCTAAAGCATATAGGGATATTTTTAAAGATTATTTAAAAAAAACGAAAATAAAATCCCATAAATTTCATATATTACGACACACATTTGCAACAAAATGTATAGAAAATGGAATGGATATAAAAAGTTTAAGTGAAATTTTAGGTCATTCTAGTGTAGAAATAACATTAAATAAATATGTTCATTCTTCTTATAAAGTAAAGAAAAAATATCTTGAAAAATTATAAAAAATTCTTCAAGCAAGTTACTTGAAGAATTTTCATATAAATAATTATATACATAAAAATTAGAAATATCAAGAGTTTTGTATAAAATTTTTGTAAAGAAAATTAATACAAAAGTATTTTGAATTTTAGAAAAATAAAAATCTCGTAGTTGCTAATATATTAGACAATAGCGAGTTTTTTTATTTTTCTTCAAGTAACTTGCTTGAAGAAAAAATACAAGAGAGGAGAAATACAGATGTATCAAGAGAAAGAGAGAAAAAATGAGAAAGGAATAACATTGATAGCTCTAATAATAACAATAATAGTTTTATTAATATTAGCAGGTGTATCAATATCAATGGTAGTAGGAGAAAATGGAATTTTAAATCATGCTACTAGATCATCAATAGAAACGGAAAAAGCAAAAATTAAAGAAAGTATAGAACTTGAAGTTATGGGAAGTTATGATGAAAATGGATATTTAGAAATTGAAAGATTAAATGATAATTTTTTAGCTAATTTAAATGGAATTTTAGTAAAAAAAGGTGAAAATTATTCTAAATTATCAACTAGTAATAAGATAGAAAAGTTACCAACAAGAGTAAAATATAAGAACATTGAAGTAGAAATTTCAAAAGATGGAAAAGCAACAATAATTGAAAATACGATAGTATTACCAGACTCTAATTCTGAAAATCAAACTGTAAAAATTGGTTCAGTTATAGTAAATAATGTTCCACTTGAAAAAGATTGGCAATTTTTTTATAAAGATGATGAATATGTATATTTGATATATGAGGATTACTTAGAAAGCAATGCTATTCCAACATTAGAAAGTAGTACAATAGGATATAATGATAACTACTCTGTATATTCAAATAATAATAGAGAAGATTTAATTGATTATTTAAGTGGAAATGGAATATATAATGAAATATGGAATGAATTAAAAAATGGAATAGAAAAAGCATTATTATCCAAAAATATATCAAAAGATCAGTTATCAATGATAAAAATAACAGGTGCTCCAGATATACTATTGTTTGAAAAAGCGTACAATGAAAAATATTTAGAAGATAATTTTAAAGTAAAATATTATGAAAATATAGAAGGTTCTAATGGAGAAATAACCAAAGGTTATTTTTATAGTATAGATTCAAATAATTTTAATCGATATATCGGTTTGAAAGATAAAAATATTTATAATGATAAAATGTTCTTTCCTCATCAAGAAAGTGTTGATAACTGTGAAGGGTACTGGATGTTACGGAATTTCTGCCAATAAAAATAGAGATTTATGTTGTGTTAGTTGTTCGGATGGAGCATTTCGGTTGTTTTGATTTTGCCAATAAAAAAGTTGGTTTAAGACCTGTAATTGCTATTTCTAGATCTGTATTTTCTGGAGAGCAATTTTAAATAAAAAAATAATAAAAAATTCTTTAAGTATTTTACTCGAAGAATTTTTTATATAATTAATTATATACATAAAATTTAGAAATATCAAGAGTTTTGAAGAAAATTTTTATAATAAAATTTGATATATTTTTATTTCAAATTCTAAAAATATAAAAAACTTGTAATTGCTTATATGTTAAGTAATAGCAAGTTTTTTTATTTTTCTTCAAGTAAAATACTTGAAGAAAAAACAAAAGAGAGGAGAAATACAGATGTATCAAGAGAAAGAGATGAAAAATAAGAAAGGAATAACATTGATAGCTCTAATAATAACAATAATAGTTTTATTAATATTAGCAGGTGTATCAATATCAATGGTAGTAGGAGAAAATGGAATATTGAATAGAGCTACAGATGCAAGTAAAAAAACAAATGAAGCCAAAGATGAAGAACAAAGACAATTTGCAATGGCAGAAGCAGCAATGAACTTTGAAAATACAGAATATGAAGATAAAAAAGGAGAAAAAGTAACGATTCCAACAGGATTTGCAGTAAGTCAAGTCGAAGGAGAAAATACAGTTGAAGATGGGCTTGTAATTATTGATACAAAAGGAAATGAATTTGTTTGGATACCAGTAAAAAGTAAAGCTGAATATAAAAAGAAAATTGGAAAGTATAACCATAGTATAACTAACGGAAGTGATGATAGTTTTACGGATATTAATCAAGTTCAAAGAGGAGATCTTTTAGGAATTGAAAATCTTTTGGGAACGAAAATTGAAGGATGGGTACAAACTCAACCAGAAGCAGATGTAATAGTTAATGCAGGAGGCTTTTATGTAGGAAGATATGAAGCTGGGATTGTAGTAAATGAAAAGATAAATTATGAAGAAAAACCAGAAATTGTAGTAAAGAAAAATGTTCAACCAGCAAGAGCTAGTAATTATCAAAATGCTTTAAATTTTGCTAAT
Source organism: uncultured Clostridia bacterium (assembly GCA_947632835.1). GTDB lineage: Bacteria > Bacillota > Clostridia > TANB77 > CAG-508 > Scatovivens. The sequence continues at coordinate 5,601 of CANRQI010000065.1, read as the reverse complement.
AATTGGAAGATTGATAATAATGTTCAAAGTGGTTTAATTACTGGAACAGAGTGGGATGTAATGTGTAGCTTTATAGGATATGATATAACAGATAAAGATTGTGGAAATTGGGCAAATTATAGAACTACAGAATCATCTAATTACAATGGATATTATGCACCAAAAGGGAGTTTAGGGTGGAATTTTACAAATGGATTAATAAAATTAGGAAATTCTGAAACAACAGAAGAAAATATAGCTATATTTCCAACAGGATCATTTGTAACTTCAACTGGAAAAAATACAAAACAAAAAAATATTTATGATATTGCTGGAAATGTCTATGAATATACTACTGAGATTTCTACTTCGGAAGAATTATACCATATAATTAGAAGAGGAGGAAATGCTTGGTCGTCTAAGGATGAAGCTAACGCAATGGAGAGAGATGGTAGTGTGGGTATAGGCTGGAAGGGGGCTGATTGGGCTGACGGTTTTAGGATAGTTTTATATGTAAAAAAGAATTAAGAACTATAAAAAATTCTTCAAGTAAACTACTTGAAGAACTTTTTATACAAATAATTATACATATAAACTTTAGAAATATCAATAGTTTTAGAAAAAATTTTTATAATAAAATTTGGTATATTGTTATTTCAAATTTTAAAAATATAAAAAACTTGTAACTACTTATATATTAAGTAATATCAAGTTTTTTAATTTTTCTTCAAGTAGTTTACTTGAAGAAAATACGAATGAGAGGAGAAATACAGATGTATCAAGAGAAAGGGATGAAAAATAAGAAAGGAATAACATTGATAGCTTTAATAATAACGATAATAGTTTTATTAATATTAGCTGGTGTATCAATATCAATGGTAGTAGGAGAAAATGGAATATTGAATAGAGCCACAGATGCTAGTCAAAAAACAAATGAAGCTAAAGATGAAGAACAAAGACAATTTGCAATGGCAGAAGCAACAATGAATTTTGAAAATACCGAATATGAAGATAAAAATGGAGAAAAAGTAACGATTCCAGCAGGATTTGCTCCAACAAGAATAGAAGGAGAAAATACAGTTAATGAAGGACTTGTTATAATTGATGGTAAAGGAAATGAATTTGTTTGGATACCTTGTACCAAAGAACAATATGATTCAGTTAAACATGCGACTATGAATGAAGGATGGGTTTGCAACAATGAATATAAAGATAATGGAGATACTTCTGGAAATAGTGGAGATGGAAATGGAAATGGTTTAGGATGGGAAAATAATTATACAGATTTTGTGAAATTAAATGAACTATATATTGGTGAAAATAAATTGCCAATAGATAGGTGGAAAAATCAAAATCAATCACAAATAGCTGAAGAAAGTTTACAAAAATATGAAGGTTTTTATGTAGCAAGATATGAAGCAGGTATTCCAAATGATGCTCCATTTTATTGTTTAAATAATGAACTAAATTATTGCAATGTTAATAAAGAAAATATGAATAAATTATTTGGAACTGATTTGGAAAATGTTAGAGGAAGTTGTATTGACACACGATATATAAGAAATTTGAAGCCTTTAAGTCAAAAAGGTGTACAGGCTTGGAATTATATTACTCAACCTAATTCAAAATTGATTGCCGAGAATATGTATAATGACAGTAGTAGTGTTGGAAGTTTTCTAATAGATAGTCAAGCTTGGAATCATATTTGTAAAAATATATATCAGGATAAGTTACATATTAATATTAAAAATTCAGAAAATTACGGAAATTATCACAATAATAAAATTTCAAACTATACCCAAATAGAAGGTTTGTGGGCAAATCATATAAGTCAGAAGAATATTGCAAATAAATATCAAAATGATTATGTTATAATGAATACCAATGACAATTATATAGAATTATCAACAGGTTTTAATGAAAATTGTAAAGTATTTAATATATATGATATGGCTGGTAATTTGTGTGAATGGACTACAGAGTGCGTATATAAAGATGGAGATATTTATGTGGTTGATAGAGGGGGACATTTTACGAATCAAGGTAATTGGTGTCCAATAGTAAATGCAGCTGCTCAAGATAAAATTGATTGTTGGGCGTTGTGTAATGGATTTAGAGTTGTTCTTTATTTAAAATAAATAAAAAAGTTCTTCAAGCAAATTACTTGAAGAACTCTTCATACAAATAATTATACATATAAACTTTAGAAATATCAAGAGTTTTAAAGAAATTTTTTATGATAAAATTTGATATACTTTTATTTCAAATTTTGAAAATGTAAAAAACTTGTAATTACTTATATATTAAGTAATAGCGAGTTTTTTTATTTTTCTTCAAGTAATTTGCTTGAAGAAAAAACAAAAGAGAGGAGAAATACAGATGTATCAAAAGAAAGAGATGAAAAATAAGAAAGGAATAACATTGATAGCTTTAATAATAACGATAATAGTTTTATTAATATTAGCAGGTGTATCAATATCAATGGTAGTAGGAGAAAATGGAATATTAAATAGAGCTACAGATGCTAGTCAAAAAACTAAAATTGCTAGTGAGAGGGAAGCAATAGAATTAGCAATGTCTGAAATACAAATGGATAGCTATATAAATGATGAAAATAAACTAAAAATAGGTGAAAATCTTTTAGATAAAAAAGTAGGAAATAGTAATTGGAAAGTTATTTTGAGAGATGATAAAGTTTATGGGACAGGTTGGATTTATTTAAAGAAAGGAACTGATATTTCTGAATTTGGAATTTTAGAGAAAAATTGGCTAATGAATTTAAAAACAGGAGAAATAATAGTATTAGAAGATGGAGAATATTCAATTATTTCTGCAACAGATGCAATGGCAATAAAAGATAACATTATTTTTAATTTAGATTCATCAGTAATTGATGGAAATGTTCCAAATACAAAAGATGGTTTAGAAAACAGTTTAGGAAATGGAGTTAAGTTAAAAGGTTTTAATTTTGACAATAACAGTGGATTAACAGAAACTTCTTTTAAATTTGATGGTTTTGATGATTATATAGAAATGCCATTTGATAAAAATTTATATAGTTTTAATGGTGGTTTGACTTTAGAATTTTATGGGAAAATATTAGGAAAAGGTACTCTACGCCATGAAGTTGATGATTCTATATATAATAGAGAAGAAAAAAGAAGTTTAGGAGGTTTTTTTGAAATTCGTGATAAAAATGTAAATAAGGGAAAAATGGGAATAGAATTTTCTTTTGATGATTTTGAAGATAGTATAGAAGAAATTGTATCTAATTTTGGATATAGTTTTTCAAAAAGTTATTCTATCCCATATATTCGGAAGAAGTGATGGATTTTGTGTGTTTTCAAAATTTGAAACTTTAAATATTGATACAAGTTATAATAAGGATAATTATTTTACTGTTACGGTTGATGGTGAAAATAATACATTAAAGGCTTTTGTAAATGGAAATTTAGTAGAAACTAGAAAATGGGATGAATCCGAAGGTGTTTGGAACCATTTTATAAATGAAAGTTTGGAACGGATGTAATATTTTAACAGTTGGAAAAGCTAGATATATTAAAAATCCTTATGGAGAAGGTGGTGAAAATTATTATGGATTGTTAAATGCTGAAGTATATTGTTTAAGAATTTATGGTAGAAATTTAACTGATGAAGAAGTATTGGAAAATTATGAAAAAACCAAAAATTTTCATTCATTATTAGTAAATGACAAATAAAAAATTCTTCAAGTAACCTACTTGAAGAACTCTTTATACAAATAATTATACAGATAAAATTTAGAAATATCAAGAGTTTTGAAGAAAATTTTTATAATAAAATTTGATATATTTTTATTTCAAATTCTAAAAATATAAAAAACTTGTAATTGCTTATATGTTAAGTAATAGCAAGTTTTTTTATTTTTCTTCAAGTAGGTTACTTGAAGAAAAAACAAAAGAGAGGAGAAATACAGATGTATCAAGAGAAAGAAAGAAAAAATGAAAAAGGGATAACACTAATAGCTCTAATAATAACAATAATAGTTTTATTAATATTAGCAGGTGTATCACTTAATGCAATAGTAGGAGAAAATGGGATATTAAATAGAGCAACAGATGCAAGTGAAAAGACTAAATTTGCTGACAAAAATGAAAGAAATAATTTAGATAAAATGGCTGAATTAATTGATGAAACAGTAAATGAAACTAATACAGTAGAACAAGTAAAAGATGAAAAACCAGGAAAATTAGAAAATGTAGGTGATGAAAAAGTAATAAACAGTATAGAAGATTTAATATATTTTGCATATAGTGTAACAAATGGAATAACTTATGAAGGAGAAAAAATAAAATTAGGTTTAAGTTTAGATTTTAACTCTTCAAAATCTTATGTAGATCCATATACAGAAAGTTACAAAGAATATGGTTATAATGGTGAGTTAAAAACAGTATTAAATGAAAGTGGATTTATTCCAATTGGAAAAATTACTCGTTTACCAGATGAAGATAAAACTAATATAGGATTTAAAGGAACTTTTGATGGAAATAATTGTAAAATATACAATTTAAAAATAAATCAAAATATAAATTTAAGTGAAAATTATGTATCTTTGGGATTCTTTTCAGTTAATAATGGAGAGATAAAAAATCTTTATATAGAAAAAAGTAAATTTAATATAGAGATAACTACAAATAAGTTTCATGCGATTGGTATTCTTGTTGGGCATAATGTTGATGATGGAATAGTAGAAAATTGTGCTGTTGAAGGAAAAATAGATATTATAACATCATATAGTGGGAATATTGGTGGTCTTTGTGGAGCAAATGATGGTAATGTAAAGAGTTGCTATTCTAGTGCTGATATAGATACTAAAAGGTCAGAAAATGCTAATGAAAAGGGACAATTAAGATTTGGAGGAGTAGTTGGAGCTAGTAGTAAAAATATAGATGGAATATATTTTAATGGTTCATTAATATTAAATTATTTAAATAATAATATTTTAGATACATCTGCAATGATAGGTGGTCTTGTTGGCTATGTTTCTAATGAATCAAAACTTATTAATTCTTATTCTGTTGGTTTTATAAATAGTAGTTGTGATGTAGATGATATTCAAATTGGTCCATTAAGTTTTAGTTATGGAGATTTTGGAAAAATTTGTGAAAATTGTTACTATTTAAGAGATACAATTAATGCAAGTCAAAATAATAAAATTTCTAATTATCCTGCTATTCGGCATGGATGAAGATGAAATGAAAACACAAGAATTTTTAAATTCATTAAATTCTAAAGATGAAAAATGGGTTTTGAATAAAAATATAAATAAAGGCTATCCAATTTTTAGTTGGCAAGAATAATAAAGAACTTCTTCAAGCAACTAACTTGAAGAAGTTTTCATATAAATAATTATATACATAAAAATTAGAAATATCAATAGTTTTAGAAAAAATTTTTATAATAAAATTTAGTATATTGTTATTTCAAATTTTAAAAATATAAAAAACTTGTAAATACTTATATATTAAGTAATATCAAGTTTTTTTATTTTTCTTCAAGTTAGTTGCTTGAAGAAAAAACAAAAGAGAGGAGAAATACAGATGTATCAAGAGAAAGAGATGAAAAATAAGAAAGGAATAACAT
>CANRQI010000064.1 GCA_947632835.1 uncultured Clostridia bacterium | reverse complement strand
TTGTACAGTAACATTAAATGTAAGACTTGTTGCAATGGAGCTTATTCATAATTGCATTTACTTTTTCACTTATCATCATAAAAAACACAGAAACTTAAAAAATTATACTATTGAAAGATAATAAAAAATATGTAATAATATAGAAAAGATTTTAAAAAGGAGATTTTGATATGAAAGAATTGGTTTTAAAAAAATGCTCAAAATGCAAAGCATTAGTTGAAATTTTGGAGGATAATGGATGCGAAATTTTTTGTTGTGGTGAAGAAATGAAAAGTGTTGCTCCAAATTCAGTTGATGCATCAGTTGAAAAACATGTCCCAAATTATGAGATAAATGGTGATAAGATTTTGGTAAAAGTAAATCATGTTATGGAAGATAGTCATTATATTGAATGGATTGCCATGTATAGTGATAAGAAAACTTGTAAAAAATTTTTTAAACCAGGTGAAATTGCAGAATCAAGTTTTAAATATATTCCAGGAAGTACGATTTATGCTTATTGTAATAATCATGGGCTATGGAGTAACGTAGTAAAATAAAAAAGTATAGTTTTAAAAGATTATCAATTAAAGATAATCTTTTTTTGTAGAAATTTTTAGTTTCAATGTTTTTTTAGGAAGCATATTAAGTTACGGAAAATATATGTTTTATGAATGAGCTTCGTGGGGACCGACTAGCTACAGTATGTTAAATTTTTAAATTTTACATACTGTGCGCAGTTGGGATAATGAATAAAACATATATTTTCCGTAACTTTTATATATTATTTAAAAACATTGAAACTAAAATATAGAAATATATTGACTTTTTTATCATAACTGTATATACTGTATATGCACAATACAAAAAGGAGAAAATTGAACTATGAATATAATAATAAGTAATTCGAGTAATATTCCTATATATGAACAAATAAAAGAGCAAATTAAAAGCAAGATAATATCTAATGAATTAAAAGCAGGAGAAATGTTGCCATCAATTAGAAGTTTAGCAAAGGATTTAAGAATAAGTGTTATAACTACAAAAAATGCTTATGAAGGATTAGAACAAGAAGGCTATGTTGAAACTATTGCTTCAAAAGGAACTTATGTAGCAAATAAAAACATTGAAATTATAAAAGAAGAACAACTGAAAAAAATAGAAAATCTAATAGATACAGTGGTTTCTATTGCTAAAATTAGTAAAATCTCTAAAGAAGATATACAAAGTATGATAGATATTTTATATGAGGAGGATAAATAATATTATGGAAAATGTGTTAGAAGTTAAAGATTTATGTAAAAAATATATAGGATTTGAATTAAAAAACGTAAATTTTAGCATACCAAAAGGAATGATAATGGGTTTAATAGGAGAAAATGGAGCTGGAAAAACAACAACAATAAAAGCTATACTAAATATTATAAATAAAGATAAAGGACAAGTAAAAGTATTTGGTTTAGATTTGCAACAGAATGAAAAGAAGATAAAACAAGATGTAGGAACTGTTTTAGATGATAGTTTTTTATCAGAGTATCTAAATCCTAAAGATATCAGTAAAATTATGAAAAATTTTTATCCTAACTGGGATGAAAAACTTTATTCAAAATATTTAGAAAAATTTAATATTCCATTAGACAAAATTTCTAAAGAATTTTCTAGTGGTATGAAAATGAAATTAAAAATAGCAACAGCTTTAGCACATAAACCTAAATTATTGATTTTAGATGAACCAACATCAGGTTTAGACCCTGTGGCAAGAAATGATATATTAGATATTTTTCAAGAATTTATAGAAGATGGTGAACATTCTATATTAATTTCTAGCCATATTACATCAGATTTAGAACACATTGCCGATTATATAGTTTTTATAAATAATGGAGAAATTGTTTTTACAAAGGCAAAAGATGAACTTATAGAAGAATTCGGAATAGTAAAATGTGATGAAAAAGATTTTAAAAAATTTAATAAAAATGACTATGTTAAATATAAGAAAAACAAATATGAATATGATATTTTAATTGAAAATAAATATGAATTTAAAAGAAAATATGATGTTTCAGTAATTGATAAACCAACAATAGAAGATATTATGCTAATTTATATAAAGGGGGAAAAATAAAATGAATGTTATAAAAGGATTAATTGTTAAAGATTTTAAAACAATAAAATCATATAAATCAACAGTATTATATATGATAATAGTATTTATAATATGTGCTTTTCTTAACAATGAAATAATAGGCTTTTTACCTGTTTTTATACCTCTTTGTTTTGGAACGTTAGGAATAAGTAGTTTTAGCTATGACAATTTAGCGAAAGCAGATAAATATTTACTTACTTTTCCTATAAACAAAAAAGATGTTGTGAAAGCAAGATATATTTATATTTTGATGGTTACTTTAATAGGTACATTATTAGGATTCGTTATTACTTTGATTGCTCAGGAAATTAAAACATCAAATATTCTTAATAAAGAATTTTTAGAAAATACATTAGCAAGTATCATTGGAAGTTTGTTTGCTATTATGTTTTTACAAGTTTTTCAAATACCAATTATGTATAAATTCGGAGCTGAAAAGGGAAGAATTATACAAATGATTATGATAGTAGTGTTAAGTATTGGTACATCTTTAATTGTTACAACTTTAATGGAGTTTTTTAATATTTCGGTAGATAGTTTTATTATGATGTTAAAAGATTATTTAATAATTGTATTAGGTGTTTCAGTAACAATAATGTACATATTATCATTTATCATTTCTTGCAAAATTTATGATAAAAAAGAAATTTAAAATTTATGAATGAGGATAGTAATGAAAGAAAAAGTATATGAATTTTTAAGAACAATTCCAAAAGGAAAAGTAGTAACTTATGGTCAAATAGCAGAATATTTAGGAAATAAAAAACTTGCAAGAGTTGTAGGGAATATTCTTCATAATAATCCTGATGAACATAAATATCCATGTTATAAAGTAGTAGATAGTAAAGGAAATTTATCAAAGCATTTTGCTTTTGGTGGAATAGAGAAACAAAAAGAAAAGCTTGAAAAAGAAGGAATAGAAGTTAATAATTATAAAGTTGATATACATAAATATAGAATGTAATGAAACCAATTTTAAGTTTTGATGTTTTCGTGAAATATGCTATGTTACAAAAAAATATATGTTTTATGAATGAGCTTCGTGGGGACCGACTAGCTACAGTATGTTAAATTTTTAAATTTTACATACTGTGCGCAGTTGGGATAATGAATAAAACATATATTTTTTGTAACTTTTGTATATTAAGAAAAACATCAAAACTTAAGATTAAAATAGATTTACTTTTTTGAACTGTAATATTATAATATATTCACAAATAAATATTAAAATGGAGAAAAAAATGAGAGAAGAAAACCAAAGAATTACGAATTATTTGAGAAAAGCTGTACTTGCACAAGTTGACAAAGCAATTGATTTTAAAAATGACGAATTTTATAAAATATCAAAGGAAAGCTTTACATCTGGCAATATAGATACAGAAATAACATTAAATCTTTTCGAAAATAATAAAAAAGAGTTTCAAAAAAGTGAAGAAAAAGATGATGAACAAAATATAGATGAAAATTTATTTGTTATACTTGCTGCTAAAGTAATAAGAATTGAAGTAGAAGGAAGTCAAAAAAAGGAAGAAGATATGGAGGATTTAACTGGTATATTTTTTATTCCTGCAATGCTTAATAAAAGAACTTCAAGCTTATTGCCTGCAATAGAAGTTAATAAATTACCTTGGTTTCCAAGAGAATTATTAAAACCAATGATAGAACCAGAACTTGCAATAGGTGATAGTGAAAAATATGATAGAATAGTTAGTGATGAAATATATAATATTTATAAAATTGTTAGTTGGCAAGATTACTTATCATATTGCAAAAATATATATGAAATGACTACAGGCTGTCCTTTTGATGTAGACGAAATAAATAACTTAAACAATAAACATGAAAAAATAGCACTTGAAAAGAATGTATATATTTTTTTAGATAAAACAATAAATCCTACACAACATATAAAAAAATTATACAATAGCATTATAAAACAGAACATTGAAATGCCATTATATGAAAATTTTATTTCATTAACAGAAAAAGAAACTAAAAATTTAATAGAAAACACTTCTGAAAACAGAAAAATGCACTATGGACAGATAGAAGGAAAACACGAATTATCTAAATCTCAAAGAGAAGGCCTAAATCATTTTAATAATATGAATAACGGAGAAATCTTAGCAATACAAGGACCTCCAGGAACAGGAAAAACTACATTAATAAAGTCTATTATAGCAACTAAATATGTACAAAATGCTATAGAAGAAAAAACTCCTGAAATCATTGTTGCAGCATCTACCAATAATCAAGCTGTAACAAATATAATAGAATCATTTAGTAAAGTAAGTAATAAATATCAAAATAATTTAGAAACTAGATGGATTGAAAAAGTAAATAGTTTTGCAATGTATTTTCCATCAAAACCAAAAACAAGAATAGCTAAAAGACAAGGATATCAATATACAAATAATAAATGTGAATATACTCTAGCAGAAATTGATAATGAAGAAAATATACTAGCTTCAACAAAGAAATTTCTTGATCAAGCACAAAAATTATTTCCAATAACAAATGAAGAAAAAACTATATCAAGATATAAAAAGAAAATACATGAAAACTTATTATTTATTAATAAAATACAAAATCACTTAATAGATATAATAGATGAATTAGAAAAGATTGTTGGAAATGATGAGATAACTGAATTTATTAATAAAAAAGAAAAGTATTTGCAAGAATTAGATGTTCAAAAAAAGCAAATTTTTGAAAGAGTTAATTTTTGGAAAGATAAATATAAAAAGATTCCAAAAATTTGGAAAATACTTAATTTTATGAAAAGATATAAAACAAAAATATCAAATAATTTAAAATTATTAATGAATGAAAATGAAGAGTTTGAAAATGATATCATTACTATAGATATTATAGAAAACTACTATGTAAATAAAGTTCAAAGCATAAATGAAGTAATTAGAGAAGAAAAAGAAATTTTAGAAAAAGTAAAAAGATACAAATTAAATTATAATGATGAATTAAATAATTTACAAGAATGGTGTGTAGATTTAAGTATAAGAAAAGAAATACCATCTAAAGATGCACTAGATAAATGGTTAGATAAAAACACCAGGTATATATCATTTTGGCTTGCAGTACATTATTATGAAGCAAGATGGTTAGAAAAAGAAGGCATGCTTACAGATAAACAAAAAGGCACTAATTATGAAAATGTTTTAAGAAGTTTTTATCAAAGACTTAGTTTAATTACACCATGCCTAGTAATGACATTTTACATGTTACCAAGACAATTTGAAATATATAGTTATGAAGAAAATAAGGATTTTTTGTATAATTTTATTGATATTTTAATAGTAGATGAAGCGGGACAAGTATCAACAGAAATAGGAGCATGTTCATTTGCACTTGCAAAAAAATCGGTAGTTGTAGGTGATGAAAAACAAATTAAACCAGTTTGGGGAATTGATAGACCATTGGATAAATCATTAGCAATACAAGAGAAAGTTATAAATAATGAAAAAGAATTTACAAAATTGGAAACTTATGGATTAACATCTTCAAATTCTAGTGTTATGAAAGTAGCATGTAAGTCATGTTTATATAGAAAATATGATGATAGAGGACTATTTTTAAGTGAACACAGACGTTGCTTTAATGATATAATAAAATATTGTAATGAATTAGTTTATAAAAATAAACTTGAGCCATTAAGGGAAGAAAAATATCAGCCAATATTGCCAAAAATAGGCTATCATCTAATAGAAACTAAAAAATCTAAAAAAGTTGGAATGAGTAGAATAAATACAATTGAAGCTACCAGAATAGCAAGGTGGATATTAGAAAACGAAAAAGAAATATTTGAATTTTATTCAGTAAATAATGTAAAAAGGGAAAACATTTTAGGAGTAATAACGCCTTTTAAAGAACAAGCTAAAGAAATTAAAAGAATTTTTAAAACAATATTACCAAAATATCTAAATGATTTAATTACAATTGGTACAGTACATACATTTCAAGGTGGAGAAAGAAAAATAATAATACTATCTACAACTTATGGAAGTGATGATGGTTGTTTTTTCATAGATAACAATAAAAATATTATGAATGTTGCAGTATCAAGAGCAGAAGATTCATTTCTAGTTTTTGGAGATATCAACTGTTTAAAGGACGAAGAAAAAAGTCCAAGTGGATTATTGAAAAAATATATTATGAGAAATTGTATTTAAGTTTATGCAAAAAATGAGATTTATAAGATACTAAAAATTGGCTAATTACTGGACTTTTTTGGCTTTATATGATATAATTTTTCAAATATTGTGTTATAAAGTAAAGAGAAAGGATTAGATTATAAATATGAAAAAAAGAAGGATAATAGTGGTTGTTTTAATAATTCTTATTGTTATAGTCTGTTATTTTGTATGTAAAGAATATCTTGAAAATAAAGAAACTAAAGAGATGTACAATATATCTTCCGAATATAATGATGAGCAAAAAAATTGTAAGCAAGTTGGAGCTACAAAAAATTATATTTATGTTATAAGAGTTGATAAATATGGAAAACCAATTGTTGGTGCAAAATGGAGAATAACTGATGAAATTGGAAATATCATAGGTGATTTTGAAACTAATAATGATGGAAATGGTGGATTAGTAGGTCTATCAAATGGAAAATATTATGCAGAAGAGCTTTCCATTCCAAAAGGAGAAGAAAAAAAATTAGAAGAAAGGTATAGTTTTATTGTATCTGATATAGATCATACATTTAAAATCGATACAAGATCTACATCTATTATTATTTTTGTAAATGATCAAGAAGGGAATCCAGTAAAAGGAATTCAATATCATATTTTAAATGAAAATAAAGAGAATGTCATTACAGTAACAAGTAATTCTAAAGGAAGAGCAGGAGCAGGTAATCTTGGCACTGGAAAATATTATATACAAGAAGATGGAAAAGAACCAATAGAAGTAAATTTATTAAAAGGAGAGGTTCATATAGAAAATATTATTTATGAAACAAAGGAAGAATAAAGACAGTGTACAAGAATTAGTATATCATTAAAAAATTGAGATAGGGGAGATTGATAGTGAAAAAGAAAATATTAATAGTTGGAATAGCATTGGTACTATTATTAATTGGAGTAATTGTTATTGTAAAAATAAATTTAAATAATAATATAAAAGTAGATATTGATTATTCTAATTTATCTGAAGAAGAAGTTTTTTATCGAGAATTCAGGGAATGTTTGGGAGATTCTATATATACTAATTGCATTAATGTTAGAAATTTCGATGAAAATTATAGAATTCTATTTCGTGTACTTGATAAACAATTTAATCCTATTCCAGGAGCTAAAGTATTGATGATGGATAGTTATGGAAAACCATTGTTAGATATTACTATGAATGATAATGGAGAATATGCAATTTGTGGTTTAGAAAATGATTCAACTTATTATTTTCAACAAACTGAAACAAAAGATGGATTTGTAGTTGATTCTACAGTCTATAGAACAAAAACTGATAGTGAAAGAAAAACTTTTGTAATTAATTTTTTTAATTCGGATACAGATATTTTAGAAGAAGAAAAAAATAAATTAAGTGAAAAATTTTATGAAAATGAAGAAAAAAAAGATAGCTCAAACGAAGAAATAAAAACGGTTGTATTAAATAGTGAAGAAGCAAAGAGCAATAGTGAATCAACAGAAAAAGATATGGCAACATATATTTTTTATAAAAATGAACTCGCTGGTCTAAAATTAGAGGTCTACAAAAATGAAGTTTCTACAAAAAAAGATTATAATTTAAATGAGTGTTCAATTCATATTGATAATTGTGAAATTACAAATGTTCATGTTGAAGATTTATATGATGATACTGATTTAGTACAAATTACTGATAAAGATGGAAATAATAAAAATGATTTTCAAAATAATGAAAATTTTTATGTAAAATATAATTATAAAAATTATGATGATGAGATAAAATATAAAATTACTATAACTTTTAAATATAAAAATAAAGTATATAAAGTTTCAAAAATGGTTCCAATAGGCAATGATGGACAATACAAACTATATGGACAAATTAAAGCTTATTTTAAAGATGAAGAAGGAAAGCCTTTAAATGGTGCAAAAGCAACTTTAAAAAGAATATATCAAAAGTCTGATACAGAGGAACTTATGGTATGTGCGGTAGAAGTTGGTGATAGTGGTGTACTAACTTTTTATAAACTTCCTGAAGGCACATATAAATTAATAAAAAATTATAATGATGAAAATCTAGCTGAAAAAATTATAGAAGTAAAATCTGGAGAAATGACAGAAATAGATATTTAATAGGAAGTAAATATGATAGACAAAATTGAAGAATTTAAAGAACAATATCCATCTTTAGAATCATATTGGCGTTCAATTATTTTATTTGGAAAAAATACAGCAACATATAAGTTTGCATTGGCAAAAGCATTATTAGAACTTGTAAATAATGGAAAAACAAGAATATATAATGATAGATTTAATTCTATTAGACCGAGAGAGTATGATGGTTCTAACCTAAATTTTGTAGGTATGAATCCAGAAATAAAATTACGACCTCATCAATTAAATGCAATAGCTCATGTTTTATATGGTAAAAATGTATTATTTGCACATGAAGTTGGTGCAGGAAAAACATTTGAAATGGTTGCTTCAGCAATGGAAAGTAAAAGGTTGGGACTTTGTAATAAATCATTATTTGTTGTTCCTAATCATATTATTGAGCAGTTTGCATCAGAATTTTTACAACTTTATCCAAGTGCTAACATTTTAGTAGCAACTAAAAAGGACTTTGAAACAAAAAATAGAAAGAAATTTTGCTCAAGAATTGCTACTGGAGAATTTGATGCTGTAATAATAGGACATTCTCAGTTTGAAAAAATTCCTATGAGTATTGAAAGGCAAAAAGCACAATTAGAACAACAGATTTCTGATATTCTTAAAGGTATTGATATGGTAAAAAGAGATAGAGGAGAAAATTTTACGATAAAACAACTTGAAAAAAGTAAAAAAAATTTAGAAAATAAACTTGCTAAACTTAACAATCAAGATAGAAAAGATGATGTTGTAACATTTGAAGAATTAGGAATTGATAAATTATTTGTAGATGAAGCCCATAATTATAAAAACCTCTTCTTATATACTAAGATGAGAAATGTTGGAGGAATAGCTCAAACAGAAGTACAAAAAAGTTCTGATTTATTTATGAAATGTAGATATTTAGATGAGATAACAAATGGAAAAGGTACTGTTTTTGCTACAGGAACACCTGTATCTAATAG
>CANRQI010000063.1 GCA_947632835.1 uncultured Clostridia bacterium | reverse complement strand
CAGGTGGAGCTGTAACTGCGGGTGGACAACATCAATCCGGTGGTGGTGGCTCTGGTTTTCCAGCGGCACGGAATCGGTGGACGGTGGTGCAGGAGGAACGAGTGGGAATACTGCAAGTCCGGGTGGCGGTTTCGGATGTGGATGTGGAGAATATAAGTTTGGACTTGGAGGAAAAAACGGTGAAACGTTAGATTTTGAACAGTACCTTGGGTATTCTATAAGTGGTTCTTATTATGGAACTTTTGCTGCTTATGATTTTACTACTTATAGCGGTTATAGTAGTTTTAATGAAACACAGAAAAAGAGGATAGAAGATGCTAAAACTTTATGGGAATATGAAAGACATAAATACCATGGTGAAGTAATAGGTCAGAGTGGTGGCATCGGTGGGGGTGGAGCCGAAGCATGGAGGAGAGATGAAGAATGGTTTTATATCCCAGACTGTGCTAGAGCTGGCAAAGGAGGAATAGTGAGTTATTGTTCGTCTTGTAAGATTCATGCTTATAATGGAAGTTATATTACAACAAAGGATTCAAAAGATATGGAAGAAAGTGAAAGGATAAATTCTCAAGCTTTAATATATGCTCAGGTAGGATTTAATTTGGAAAAAGTAAGAAAACTTTTTGAAGTAAAAAAAGTTGTTTCAAGAACTGCGGATGGTTTAATTTCTGAATGGCAAAGATATGATAATGCAGCATATAGAGATATAGATTACACTCCATTTACAAATTACCTTGCGTATGAAAATGGAAGTGGATATGGTTTAGGAATTGGTAGTGGAGCAGGAGGATATCAAGATAAAGATGGAAATGGAGAATTTAAAATTAATTTGAATCATTAAATTTAATTTTTATAATAGGTTAAAAGTTTTAATATATTTTGAAGTTATGGTTTCTTAAATGGGGAGAATAATTTAAAAAATATATTAAAACTTTTTGAAAATTATAAAATCTTTTTTGTAAATTGATAATTAAAAACCTAAATTTAAAAGGATAATTTTCGATTGATTATTTCTTCTTTTTATAATATAATCATTCATGATTAAAATTGATAAAAAGGTGAAATTATGATAAAAGAAATGAAAAATATGATATTGAAAAATTTTAAAACAATAATAAAGTTTGAATTTATATTTAAAATAGTTACTTTGCTTGTTGCTACACCAATATTTTTTAATATCTTTAAAATGATTATGAAAGTGACTGGTTACAGTTATTTAACTATTGAAAACATTGCAAATTTCATATTAAATCCATTAACATTTATTTTAATATTTTTATTTTTACTTATTGTAGGATTTTATTCTATATTTGATATAGGAACAATTATAATATTATTAGATAGTTCTAAGCAAAATAAAAAAGTAGAGTTAAAAGATGCAGTAAATTTATCTTTAAAAAAATCTATTAATATATTTAAACCTAAAAATTTTGGCTTGTTAATATTAGTTTTATTTTTAATTCCGTTTTTAAATTTAGGAATTGGATCTGGGGCAATATCTTCAATAAAAATTCCAGAATTTATTAGTGATTACATAGAAGCAAATAAAATATTGTCTGTGATTTATGCGGTACTTGTATTATTTTTGCTTCATTTGTTATTAAAATGGATTTATTCTTTGCATTATTATTTTTTAGAAGATAAATCTTTTAAAGAAGCTCATAAATATAGTAGTAATTTATCTAAAAATAGTCATATAAAAGATTTAATAACTTTAGTAGTTACACAGGTTATATTTTTTGCAACATATGTAATATATATTATATTAGGAATATTGTTAATAATTTCTATAAATCATTTGTTTAAAGGTATTGTGGTTTTAGACTCAGTTTTAATTACTGCTATAGTTGCATTTATGTTTTTATCGTTAGTAATTTTTTCAATATTAAGTACAGTATATGGATATGTTTTAGTAAGCTATTTATTTTATGAACATAAAGCAAAGATAAATGAAAAAGTTGAACACATTAATGTGAAAAAATTTGATGAAAAATTTACTAAATCAAAGTGGTCTCATATTATAGAGGCATTTTCTGTATTAGGTTTTTTTGGTTTTACTTTTTTTACATATGGTGTAATAAAAGGAAATTATAATTTGAATATAGAATATGTAAGAAATATGGAAATTACAGCACATAGAGGAGCTTCTGCATTATATCCAGAAAATACATTATTAGCATTTATAGGCGCAAAAAATTTAGGTGCTGATTGGATTGAACTTGATGTTCAGCAAACTAAAGATCAAAAAATAATTGTATGTCATGATACTAATTTAAAAAGAATTACTGGTGAGAATATAAATTCATGGGAAGCTACTTATGCAGATATAGAAAAACTTGATGCAGGAAGCTTTAAAGATGAAAGTTTTAAAGGTGAGAAAATTCAATTGCTTGAAAGTATTGTTTCATGGGCAAATATAAATAATGTAAAACTTAATATTGAATTAAAACCTACAGGACATGAAACAGATTTTGAAAAACAAGTAGTAGACATTATAAAAAAATATAATTTTGAAGATGATTGTGTTATTACTTCTCAAGAATATAAAGTATTAGAAAATGTTAAAAAGGTAGATGAAAATATTAAAACTGTATATGTTATGAGTTTAGCATTTGGAAATATAACTGAACTAGATAAAGCTGATTATTTTAGTGTGGAAGCTACAAGTATAACTAAAAAGATGGTTTCGCAAATTCATAAACAAGGAAAACAAATTTATGGTTGGACTGTTAATACAGAAGAAGGAATTAATAAAATGATAAAATTAAATGTAGATAATATAATTACTGATGATATTACACTTGGAAAAAGATTAGTTTTTCAAAGTAAAAATAGTAACATTATTATTGAAATAATTAATGGAATTCAATCTATTTTTATGTAAAAAATATTTAAAGCTACGAAAAATATATGTTTTATGAAGTTGTTTCGTGGGGACCGGCTAGCTACAGTCTGTTAAATTTTATGTTCTACAGAATTTTAAAATTTTACAGACTGTGCGTGGTTGGGAGGACGAATAAAACATATATTTTCGTAGTTTTTTATTTCAAAAAATAACTCATTTTTAAATATTTGGTACATAAAGAAGTGTAATTTTTTTTCCATCAATTTTTATAAATTTTTCTTCTTTTAAACTTTTTAATTCTCTAAACATAGCAGATCTATTTATGGAAAGATAATCAGCTAAATTTTTAAAATTACTTGGCAAATATATATTTTGAGAATGATTTTTTCTATATTCATTTTCAAAAAAAGCTAATAATTTATCTCTAATATTTTTTTTGGTAAGAATCTGAATTCTATTATTGTTTTCTTTAATTTTTATATTTAATATTTGAAATAAGTTAAGAATAAATATATTATAATATGAATATTTTGTGTTTTCTGAATTTATCAACTTATTATAATCAATAATTAATATTTTGCAAGGCTCTAAAGCTATAATTTGATACTCAAAATTATTGATATTTGATATATTTGTTCCAAATACATTATTTTCAAATAATTCTTCTACAAGAGTTTCTTCACCAAGGTAATTTATATCTACAATTTTTGCATGACCTTCTAGCAAAATGCAGACAATATTAGTTTGTTTAAGCTTTGGTAGTATTTCTTCTTGTTTATTAAATTTATATATATGACTTTCTAATTTTCTCACTAATTTAGCCTTTTGTAAGGGAGAAAGGCCTTCAAATGGACTGATCATTTTTATCACCAAAAAAATTTTATCATAAATTTCAAAAAGTTGCAATTGCAACTTTTTATTTTCTTATATTATGATTATAATTTTATTAACTTCAAAAGAAGAATAATTGTCGAAAGGAATAGGGAAATGAAAATAGTAAAAAGAGATGGACATATTGTGGATTATGATCCTAGCAAAATCAAAACAGCAATAAAAAAAGCAAATTTAGAGGTTAGACCAAAAGAGAGAGCAACAGAACAAGAAATAAAAGAAATTATTCAATATATTGAGGAATTAAATAAGAAAAGAATATTAGTTGAAGATATTCAAGATATTATTGAAGAAAAATTAATGGAATTTGATAAATATCAATTAGCCAAGAAATATATTACTTATCGTTATACTAGAGAATTAGTTAGAAAAGCAAATACAACAGATCAAACTATAAAAGAATTAATTGAAGGTGAAAATGAATATTGGAATAGTGAAAATTCTAATAAAAATGCTACAGTTGTAACAACTCAAAGAGATTATTTAGCTGGTATAACAAGTACAGATATAACTAGAAGATTTTTACTTCCATCAGAAATTGTTAAAGCACATGATGAAGGAATAATACATTTTCATGATGCAGATTATTTTGCTCAAAATGCTTTGCATAACTGTGAACTTATAAATTTGGATGATATGTTACAAAATGGAACAGTTATAAACGGCGTTATGATTGAAAAACCTCATAGATTCATTACGGCAGCTACAATTGCAACACAAATTATTTTAGCGGTTACTTCTTCAAGTTATGGTGGAGCAACAATTTCCCTTACACATTTAGCACCATTTGTTAGAAGTAGTTATGAGAAGTATTATAAAAAATATGAAGAAAGAAAATTAAAGAAGGAAGATTGCGAAAAATTCGCTTGGGAAGATACAAAAAAAGAAGTTGAAGATGGAGTTCAAACATTTAATTATCAAGTAAACTCAATGACAAATACTAATGGACAAGCACCATTTTTGAGTGTTTTTATGTATATGAATGAAACCCAAGAGTATAAAAAGGAACTTGCTCTTATAATTGAAGAATTTTTGAAGCAAAGAATTCTTGGATTTAAAAATAAAAAGGGTGTATATATTACTCCTGCTTTTCCAAAATTATTATATGTTTTAGAAGAGGATACAATAAAAGAAGATGGAAGATATTTTTATTTAACTAAACTTGCAGTTGAATGTACAGCAAAAAGGCTTGTTCCAGATTATATTTCAGAGAAGGTTATGTTAGAATTAAAGAAAAACGAAAAAGGAGAAGGAGAATGTTATCCTTGTATGGGATGCAGAAGCTTCTTAACACCAGATAGATTTATGTCTTTAGGAAACATTTCAAAAGCTAAAAATTACGTTGAAGGCAAAGGCAAATATTATGGAAGATTTAACCAAGGTGTTGTTACTATAAATCTACCAGATGTAGCACTTTCTTCAGAAAAAGATATAGATAAATTTTGGAAAATATTTGAAGAAAGATTGGAATTATGTCATAAAGCATTACAAATAAGACATAAAAGATTAGGAAATGCTACAAGTGATGTTGCACCTATATTATGGCAAGATGGAGCATTAGCAAGATTAAAACCAGGAGAAAGTATTCACGAATTATTACATCATGGATATTCTACAATATCTTTAGGATATGCTGGATTATATGAATGTGTAAAGTATATGACAGGTCATTCTCATACTGATAATGGAGATGGAAAAGAATTAGGTTTAAAAATCATGCAAAAACTTAATGATGCTTGCAAAAAGTGGAAACAAGAAGAGGATATTGATTATTCAGTTTATGGTACACCAATTGAGTCAACAACTTATAAATTTGCAAGATGTTTAAAAGAACGTTTTGGAACAGTAGAGGGAATAACAGATAAAAATTATATAACAAATTCATATCATGTTCCAGTATTTGAAGAAATAGATGCCTTTACAAAATTAAAATTAGAGAGTGAATTCCAAAAATTAAGTCCAGGTGGAGCAATTTCATATATTGAAACACCAAATTTACAAAATAATTTAGATGCAATTTTGGATATTGTTAAATTTATTTATGATAATATAATGTATGCAGAGTTAAATACAAAATCAGATTATTGCCAAAAATGTGGTTATACAGGAGAAATATTAATTGACGATAATTTAGAATGGTATTGTCCAAATTGCGGAAATAGAGATCATTCAACTTTAAATGTGGCAAGAAGAACTTGTGGTTACATTGGTACCAATTTTTGGAATAAAGGAAGAACACAAGAGATTAAAGAAAGAGTTTTACATATAGATAATAAAGTTGCAAATACAAAATAAATAAAATCAATTTAATTAGTACAAATAATAAATTAAGGTGGCAAATGAGAAATGAAATATAATGTAATTAGAAAAATGGATATATCAAATGGACCAGGAATTAGAGTGTCTATATTTATGCAAGGATGTGATTTTCATTGCAAAAATTGTTTTAATCCTGAAACATGGAGTTTTGAAGATGGGAAAAACTTTACACAAGAATCTATTGATGAAGTATTGAAATTATGTGGTGAGAATCATATAAAAGGTTTATCAATTTTAGGTGGAGAACCTATGCATCCTAAAAATATAGAAGCAACTACAAATTTAGCAAAACAATTTAAAGAAAAATATCCAAATAAAAATTTATGGGTATGGTCAGGATTTAATTTTGATAAAGATTTGAAGGATAAAGAAGTAGTTAAATATATAGATGTTTTAGTAGATGGTAGATATGTTGATGAATTACATAATCCTACATTAAAATGGAAAGGTTCAGAAAATCAAAGAGTTATTGATGTACAAAAAAGTCTAAAAAATAATGAAGTTATCTTACTAAAATAATAATGATGAACTTATTTTTTATACAAATTTCGACAATTTAAAGTTATAAATATAAGTTACGAAAAGTATATGTTTTATGAAGTTGTTTCGTGGGGACCGGCTAGCTACAGTCTGTTAAATTTTATGTTCTACAGAATTTTAAAATTTTACAGACTGTGCGTTGTTGGGAGGACGAATAAAACATATATTTTCGTAACTTAATTTAGTATGAAAAAATTGTCGAAATTTAAAATAAAAAATAAGTTCACTTTTTAATTTATCTATGATAAAATAGTCATGATATTTGAGAGGTGGTATAAAGAATGGATAACGTAAATTGGAATTTAAAAGATATTTTTGAGAATAAAGAAGAATTTGAGAATGCAAAAAAAGAATTAAAAGAATGTATAAAAGAAATAAAAAAATTTCAAGGAAAATTAAATAACATTGAAGATTTAAAAAAATTTTATGATGTAAGAGAAAAATCATATAAAATATATGAAAAACTTGCTTGTTTTGTAGCACTTAATTTTCACCAAGATATGAGCAATAATGAAGCTATGAAATTGCAAAAAGATATAGATAATATAGGAACTAAATTTAATGTAGCTTCAAGCTTTGCTACTCCTGAAATAGCTGAAAATTCAGATGAAAAATTACAAGAATTTATCAATAGTAAAGAACTTGAAAAAGCAAAAAGACATTTAGAAAAAATTGCTAAAGCTAAGAAACATATTCTAAGTAAAGAGGTTGAAAATGCTTTGACTCAATATAATGAGGTATTTGGAGCTGTTGAAAATGCTTATGATATTTTTACTACAACAGAAATGGAGCTTCCTGATGTAAAGGATAGTAATAATAAAAATTATAAGTTAACTCATGGATTATATTCAAAATATCTTGCTGGTAGTGATAGAACATTAAGAGAAAATTCATTTAAAGCATTACATAACTCTTATGGAAATGTAGTTAGAACTATAACTGAATTATATTTAGCTAGAGTAAAAGATGTTATTGTTTCAGCCAAACTAAGAAATTATAAAAATGCTATTGATATGGCAACAGATAATGATGATTCAAAAGAACATGTTTATTATTGTTTAGTTGAGCAGGTTAATAAAAATTTAAAATTAAATCATAAATATTTGAAGCTTAAAAAGAAAATTTTAAATGATGAACTAAAAGGAGATAATATACATTTATATGATGTTTACAGAAATCCTTTAGGTGTTGAAGAAGAAAATGTAGAATATGAAGAAGCTAAAAAGATAGTTTTGAATGCACTTTCAATAATGGGTGAAAAATATGTTTCAAAATTAAAAGAGGCTATGGAAAATAGATGGATAGATGTTTATGAAAAACCTAATAAACGTTCAGGAGCATATAGTATGGGAGTTTATGGTGTTCATCCTTATATATTATTAAATTATGTAAATTCTTCAAGAGATGTTTCTACATTAGCACATGAGCTTGGACATAGTATGCATAGCTATTTTGCAGATAATACTCAAAATGTATTTAATGCAAGTTACACAATTATGGTAGCAGAAGTAGCTTCAACTGTTAATGAAATTTTACTTGCAAATTATCAAATAAATCATGAAGAAAACAAAATGAAAAAAGCTTATTTAATTAATGAACAATTGGATATGGTAAGAGCAACTTTATTTAGACAGACAATGTTTGCTGAGTTTGAAAAAATTGTTCATGAAAAAGTTGAAGGAGGAGAAAGTTTAACATCAGATGATTTAAATGAAATTTATTATAATTTAGTGAAGAAATACTTTGGGGATGACGTAGTAATTGATGATGAAATAAAGTATGAGTGGGCTCGTATACCACATTTTTATACAAATTTTTATGTTTATAAATATTCTACTGGTATAACTTCTGCAATTGTTATTGCAAGTAAAATATTAAATAAAGAAGAAGGATTTGTAGACAAATATATAAACATGTTAAGTAAGGGTGGAGCTATGGATTCTCTTGATTTATTAAAAAGTGTTGGAGTAGATTTAGAGAAAAGTGAAACTTATGATATAGCTTTTAAATATTTTAAAGATAATTTAGAGACTTTAGAAAAATTAGTTGAAGGTGTATGAAATATTTTTTAGTAAGGAGAATGAAATGTTTGCATATATAAAAGGAGTTTTAGAGGAAAAATCAAATGGATATGTAATTGTTGAAACTGGGGGAATTGGGTACAAAATTTTTATGTCTAATTCAGCAATTGGAGTTTTAGGAGAATTAAAAAGTACAGTAAAAGTACACACATATTATTATGTTAGGGAAGATAATATTAGTTTGTATGGTTTTGTTACTAAAGAGGAATTATCTATGTTTGAGCTTTTATTATCAGTTAGTGGAATTGGTGCAAAGTCAGCTATAACAATGCTTTCAAATATAGATCCATCAAGTTTTGCATTAGCAGTTATTACAAATGATATAAAAAAATTAACAAAAATACCAGGTGTTGGAAATAAAAGTGCGCAAAGAATAGTTTTAGAGTTAAAGGACAAATTAAAGGCAGAAAATAGTGAAATTGCTCAAAATGATGATGTAAAAGTTGCATTAGCCGAAGAAGAAGTATCAAATGATGCAGTATCAGCACTTCAAATACTTGGATATAATAGAAAAGAAATAGAAGATGTATTGCAAAAAATGGATATTAGTACTATGCAAACAGAAGATATAATTCGTAGTGCACTTAAATATTTAGGAAAACAATAAATGTTTTAATTAAATTTTGTGCCTTTTAAGAAAGGAATGTTAGTAATTATGAGTGAACAACCATTAGCATTTAGAGTACGTCCAAAAAGCTTAGAGGAGTATGTTGGTCAAGAGCATATTATAGGTAAAGACAAATTATTATATAGAACTATTAAAGCAGATAGGCTATCTAGTTTGATTTTATGGG
>CANRQI010000062.1 GCA_947632835.1 uncultured Clostridia bacterium | reverse complement strand
ACATATTTTTTATTTGAGTATAATCCTTTTTCTATTTTATATATTTCTTCTTTTTCAATCGCTTTTTTGATACTATAACTTGTATTATATTTATTTTTTAACTCTTGATACGTGTAAATCATAATATATTCCCCCATCAATATTTTAACCTAATTGTCGGATAAAGTCAATTTTTTTCCGACAATTAATTTAATTTTTAAATTCATTATATATTATAAAATGTTTAAAATTTTTTTATTCATAATTTTTACTATTTTATTCTTTTAAAACATCACTAAAAAAGTTCAAGGGGGAATGGAAACCCATCCCCCCTATTTCTTAACATTAAACCAAAACATCAGTATTTATATCTTCTGATATTTTAGTTTTCGCCCACTCCAGTACTGGGCCAATATTGTTTCCCAAAAAATGTTCTGTTTGTTCCTTTGCAAGTCCACAAAGTTCCTCTGCCCTGAGACATTCTCTGATTTCATCTTCAGACATCATAAATGCCTCATCATCAGCAAGTCTTTTTACCAAATCGTTTGATTTGCCTTCGATTTTCACCATTTTTCCGGCTTCAATCGAATGTACACGGATTCTCTCATGCAGTTCCTGTCTGTCTCCGCCATTCTCCACCGCACGCATGAGTAAGCTTTCTGTTACCAAAAATGGTAACTCCTCATCCAGATGTTTCTGTATCATCTTCGGATATACTACCAATCCATCACTAATATTAGCACACAAAATAATTGATGCATCTACAGTCAGAAACGCTTCTGGAATAAAAACTCTCCTTGCTGCTGAATCATCCAGAGTTCGTTCAAACCATTGAGTCATGGCAACCATACTCGCACTTGAGGAATATCCTGGAAGTAATTTCGCCAAAGAGCACATTCTTTCACTTCTCATTGGATTCCTCTTGTACGCCATCGCTGAAGATCCAATCTGTTTCTTCTCAAATGGTTCTTCGATTTCCTTCATGTGCTGAAGAAGTCGAATATCAGTTCCCATTTTGTGAAGAGCTTCAGCAATATGTTTCAAAGCATCAATCACTTTGGTATCCAAGGTTCTCGGATATGTCTGGCAAGATACCGGATAAACTTCGTTGAAGCCAAACTTTTCAGCAAGCATTTTGTCGATTTTATTAATCTTCGACTCATCTCCGCCAAAAAGCTCCTTAAACGTAGCTTGTGTTCCAGTTGCACCTCTGCATCCCAAAAATTTAATCCTTGCCCTCAGTTCCATTAAATCCTGGCAACATTCGTATAAATCCTGTAGCCATAATGTAGCTCTTTTGCCGATTGTAGTAGGAGCTGCCGCCTGAAAATGCGTAAAAGCTAACGTAGGCACTCCCTTATACTTGTCAGCAAAATTCGCCAAATTTTTCATTGCTACTACCAACTTTTCCATGATAATCCACAAACCTTCTTTAATTAAAATCAGGTCTGTATTATCAGTTACATAGCAGCTTGTTGCGCCAAGGTGTATTATCCCCTTAGCTTTTGGACATTGCATACCATAAGCATAGACATGTGCCATAACATCATGTCTTACTTCTCGTTCACGCTTGTCTGCAACATCATAGTTGATGTCTTCAACATGTTCCTTCAGTTCCGCGATTTGTTCTTCCGTTATTGGAAGTCCCAAATCATGCTCGACCTCTGCCAACGCAACCCACAATCTTCGCCAAGTACTAAACTTTTTATCTGCCGAAAAAAGATTTAGCATCTCTTGACTCGGATATCTCCCTTCTAAAGGAGATTGATAAATATCAGTCCGTTTTCCCATTTTTTGGACTCCTTTCTTATAATTTCCTAGCTCCCGCTAGAATGGACACATTATATCACGGTTTAAATCAAAAGTAAACATAATTTATTTTATTTAAGTTTCGGTATTTTTTGTATACGTTTCAAAAAGTTTTAATATATTTTTTTAGTTATTCTCCCCATTTAAGAAAATGTAATTCACTAACGTTCGTAACATTTTCTAAAACGGTCCCCACAAACCATAACTTAAAAAATATATTAAAGCTTTTAAGCAATATAAAAAATTAAGTTATGGAAAAGTATATGTTTTATGAATGAGCTTCGTGGGGACCAGCTAGCTACAGTCTGTTAAATTTTTAAATTTTACAGACTGTGCGTTGTTGGTATAATGAATAAAACATATACTTTCATAACTTTTGTATAATAAAAATACCGAAGCTTAAAAATTTATTGCTTTAAGACTCCTATCCAAAATTCCTTTCATATATGCTATTGCTATACCATAATTAGTAAACGGGATTCCTTGCTCTACTGCCAAATTCATTCTATATTGCATTTCATTATAATTTAACATACAGCCCCCACAATGAATTATTAAATCATATTTACTCAAATCTTTTGGAAATTCATTTCCACTACTCCATTCAAAATTCAATTCTAAACCAGTATATTTTTTAATCCAATTTGGTAATTTTACTGTTCCAATATCCTCACATTGTCTATGATGTGTACAGCCTTCACTAATAAGTATTTTTGAATTTTCGTTTAATTTTTCAATTTTCTTTATCCCATTTACTGCTTCTTTCAGAAAGCCTTTATATCTTGCCATTAAAATAGAAAAAGATGTCAATTTTATATCTTGTGGTACAATATTATTTACAAATTCAAATACTTGAGAATCTGTTATAACAAGATCTGGTTTGCGTTTTAGAGATTCTAAAGTTTCTACAAGTTCAGTTTCCTTTGTAACTATTGCAATAGAATTAGCATCTATAATATCTCTTATAGCCAACTGTTGTGGCATTATCATTCTACCTTTAGGAGCAGAACTATCAATTGGAGTAATTAAAATAACTAAACTCTTTGGTTTTATCAAGTCTGATACAAAATGATTTTCTTTAAATTCCTTATTCAACAAACTTCCAATTTCATTTTTTAATTCTTCTATCCCTATTTTTTCAACCGAACTCGTATAAACTAATTTTCTTTTAACATCACGCACCAACTCTTTTGATATATTTTCAGTATCATTTTTTAATTTTTCTTGCACATCTTTTACTTCATAATCCAACTTATCAACTTTATTTCTTACAACAATGTATGGAACTTTTCTTTCCTCAAATATAGAAATCAATTCTTTTTCAATTTCATTTAATTCTATATCTTTAAAATCCTCTATCCCCTTATTTATAATCTTATCTGAATTATTATTTTGCATTTCTGTTACAAGTATAGCAATATCACAATTTCTTAAAATTTCTTTAGTTTTCTCAACTCTCTTTTCACCAAGAACTCCATCATCATCAAAGCCTGGTGTATCTATTATAACTACTGGCCCGAAGTGGTAGTAATTCCATTGACTTTTTTACAGGGTCTGTTGTAGTTCCTTTTACATCACTAACTACTGATATTTCTTGATTTGTTATAGCATTTACTAAACTACTTTTTCCAACATTTCTACATCCAAAAAATCCAATTCTTAATCTTTCACCAGATGGTGTATCATTTAATCCCATTTTCATTTCCATTAAAATCTAAAATCTCTTTCTCCTTTTTCAATTTTTTGCAAACGTTCTCTAACAATCTTTTTTACTTCATCTTTACCAATATTATTAATTTCTTTCTCAATTAACTCTTCTCCGATTTTTTTAGTGTTTGAAGTTGCATAATCCATAAGAAATTCTTTAAGAGTCATAAGAGCATTTGGGTGACAACAATTTTGAATCTGCCCAGATTTACAAAGACTCATAAAACGGTCTCCTGTTCTACCTTCTCTATAACAAGCAGTACAAAATGAAGGAATATATCCTAAGCTCATCAACCAATTTACAACTTCATCAAGTGTTCTATCATCTGAAACATCAAATTGTTCAGTATCATGTGGACGTTCCTCTTCTGCATATCCTCCAACTGATGTACGTGAACCTCCACTTATTTGGCTAATTCCTAAACGTATTACCTTTTCACGAATCTCTTGATTTTCACGAGTTGAAATAATCATACCTGTATATGGAACTGCAATTCTAATACAAGCTACTATCTTACAAAACATTTCATCACTTAAAGAATCATCAAAATCTGAAGGATTTATATCATCTGCTTTTTTTACTCGAGGAACACTTATTGTATGTGGTCCAACACCATGTACTGCCTCAAAATGTTCTGCGTGCATCAATAATCCAGCAAATTCATAACGATATTTTTCTAACCCAAAAAGCACACCTATTCCAACATCATCAATCCCTGCATCCATTGCTCTATCCATTGCTTCTGTATGATAATCATAATTATGCTTTGGTCCTGTGGGGTGCAAATATTCATAACTCTTTTTATGATAAGTTTCTTGAAAAAGTATATATGTTCCTATTCCAGCATCTTTTAATTTTTTATAATTTTCAACTGTTGTAGCAGCAATATTAACATTAACTCTTCTAATCGCACCATTTTTATGTTTTATGGAATAAATTGTTTTTATACAATCAAGTATATACTCAATAGGATTGTTTACAGGATCTTCACCTGCTTCTATTGCCAATCTTTTGTGTCCCATATTTTGAAGCGCTATTACTTCCTTTTTTACCTCTTCTTGTGTTAATTTTTTTCGAGGTATATTTTTATTTTTTAGATGATATGGACAATACAAACACCCATTTACACAATAATTAGAAAGATAAAGTGGTGCAAACATAACTATTCTATTTCCATAAAAATCTTTTTTTATTTGCTCTGCTAAATTATACATTTCATCAATTTTTTCTTTATTCTCACAAGCTAAAAGTACACTTGCTTCTCTATGATTTAATCCTTTTTTCAATTTAGCCTTTTCTAATATTTTATCAATTAACTCCAAGTTATTCTTATTTTCATCAACATATTTCAAAGTCTCATTTATCTCTTCATCATTAATAAATTCCTCTGCTTTTAAAGATTTTGGATTATATATCAATAGCTCCACTCCTTTTATTTGGATAATTTAATTTTCTTTATAATCGCCTTTATCAACTACAATCTCATATCCAATTTTACTTATTCTATTTTTCAAACATTCTATACACTGTGCAGCTTCATCTCCAGTACAAATTTTATTATCATAAAGCATATATTTTTTCCTAACATTAATAGGTGAAAGATTTGGCATAAGTACATTAGCACCAGCCTTTATTCCCTTTTCTCTACCGATTTTCATCTAATGTTCCTAAAGCAGTAGTAGCTGGTAAAAGCACATTTGGTAAGGTTAACCTTATTAAACCTAATAAAAATAATGTTAAATCTACATCTCCAGATTTTTCATTTTTGAATGGTGTATCTTTATGAGAAATAAATGGCCCAATTCCTACCATTTGTGGATTTAATTCTTTCAAAAAAATAAATTCATCAGCTAAATTTTCCATTGTTTGATATGGCGAACCTACCATAAAACCTGCACCTACTTGATATCCCAATTTCTTCAAGTTTTCTAAACAATTAATTCTATTTTCAAAACTCATTTCCTTATGATGCAATTTTTCATAATGAGATTTTGTAGCAGTTTCATGTCGCAATAAATACCTATCCGCCCCAGCTAACTTTAACTTTTTATAACTTTCAAAACTTCTTTCACCAATTGACAAAGTTACTCTACAATCTGAATATTTATCTTTTATACTTTTTACAATATCACATAAAATTTCATCTGTATAATAATTATCTTCTCCACCTTGTAACACAAAAGTACGAAATCCTAAATTATATCCTTGTTCTGCACAATTTAAAATATCTTCTTTAGAAAGTCTATATCTATCTACATTTTTATTATCCCTGCGTATTCCACAATATATACAATTATTTTTACAAAAATTTGTAAATTCTATTAAACCTCTAATATAGACTTTTTTTCCATAAATCTCATCACATACTTCTCGCGCATTTTTAAATAAATAATCACTACATTTTTCTCTATTTTCAATTAAAAATAAATATTCATCTCTTAAAAGATTTTGTGTTTTCCTTAATTTATCAATTAAGTATTTTTCATCTAACATAATTATCATTCCTTATTTTTAAATTTATATAGATTACGAAAAATATATGTTTTATGAAGTTATTTCGTGGGGACCGACTAACTACAGTCTGTTAAATTTTATGTTCTACAGAATTTTAAAATTTTACAGACTGTGCGTATGCCCAGAGAACGAATAAAACATATATTTTTCGTAATTATTTAAAAATATAAATATTTTCAAAATGAAGTTTATTCTAATTCAAATGCACCTGTATATAATTGATAATATGTGCCTTTTTGTGCAATTAAATCTTCATGATTTCCTCTTTCTATAATTTTTCCATGATCTAAAACTATAATTGCCTTAGAATTTCTAACAGTTGAAAGCCTATGAGCTATTACAAAAACTGTTCTTTCTTCCATTAATCTATCCATTCCATCTTGAACTATTTTCTCTGTTCTTGTATCAATGCTTGAAGTTGCTTCATCCAAAATCATAACAGGAGGATTGTTCAAAGCAACTCTTGCAATTGCTAATAATTGTCTTTGACCTTGTGAAATACTTGCACCATTTCCAGTTAAGTAGGTATTATATCCGTTTGGTAACCTCATAATAAAATCATGTGCATTAGCAAGTTTCGCTGATTCTATAACCTCTTCATCTGTTGCCTTATCATTTCCATATTTAATATTATCTTTAATTGTTCCTGTAAACAAGTTGGTCTCTTGTAGTACCATTCCCAAAGATAATCTTAAATCTTCTTTCTTTATTTTATTTATATTAATTCCATCATATCTTATTTTTCCGTCTTCTATATCATAAAAACGATTTAAAAGATTTGTAATTGTTGTTTTTCCAGCACCAGTTGCACCAACAAATGCAATTTTCTGACCTGGCTTTGCATATAAGCTTATGTTTTGCAATACCAACTTATCTTCTTCATATCCAAAATCAACATCATACAGTTCAATATGACCTTTTAATTCAACATATTCTAAAGTTCCATCATGATGTGGGTGTTTCCAAGCCCACAAGCCAGTTCTTTCAGCAGTTTCCGTCAAATTACCATTTTCATCATATTTTGCATTTACAAGAGTAACATATCCTTCATCTTTTTCTGGTTCTTCGTCCATAAGTTCAAATATTCTTTTAGCTCCAGCCAATGCCATAACAACGGAATTTATTTGTTGAGATATCTGGCTAATTGGTCTTATAAATGTTCTACTAAGTTGTAAAAATGAAACTATTAATCCTATAGTTATTCCACCTATTCCATTTACAGCCAAAATTCCACCTACTACTGCTAATATTACATATTGTAAATTTCCTAATGCACCTAAAGTTGGCATTAATATATTGGCAAATTTATTTGCATTATAAGCATGTTCACACAATTCATCATTAATTTTATCAAATTCATCTTTCGTAATTTCTTCATGACAAAATACTTTTATTACTTTTTGCCCATTAATCATTTCTTCTATATATCCATTAACTTTTCCTACAAATTCCTGTTGTTTTATAAAATATTTAGCACTTCTTGAAGCTATTGCCTTTGTAACACTAAGCATAAATATTAACGAACATAATACTACTAAAGTTAAATATATATTAGTTACAAGCATAGCCACAAAAACCGAAATAATAGTCATTGCAGAAGCAAAAACTTGAGGAATTCCTTGCGAAATCATTTGACTCAACGCATCTGTATCATTAGTATAATGACTCATTATGTCTCCATGAGTATGAGTGTCAAAATATTTTATTGGTAATTTCTGCATTTTTATAAACATTTCATCACGAATTAATTTAAGTATTCCTTCTGAAATTTTAACCATTAATTGACTATATGCTAAACCAGCAATTATACCAATTCCATATATTCCAGCCATAACACCTATTGCTTTAAATAATTCTGAAAATGAAGGATTTGCATTTCCAATTAATGGAGTAATATAATCATCAATTAAAACTTCTAAAAATAACGAACCTGCTACTCCTGAAACTGTAGTTAATGTTATACATATAAAAACTAAAACAAAAGTCCATTTATAATTATCTTTAATATATTTGAATAATCTTTTTACTACTTTCATATCTATAGGGAACTTACTTTTCATCTTCTTTCCCTCCTTTTGTTTGTGAAGTGTAAACTTCATTATAAATTGTATTATTTTTCAATAGCTCCTCATGAGTTCCAATTCCATTAATTTCACCATTTTCTAAAACAATTATTTTATCTGCATCTTCTACTGATGAAATTCTTTGAGCAATGATTAATTTAGTTACATTTGGAATATCCTCTTTAAAAGCTTTTCTAATTAAACTATCTGTTTTTGTATCAACAGCACTTGTAGAATCGTCTAATATAAGTATTTTTGGCTTTTTCAAAAGTGCCCTTGCTATACAAAGCCTTTGCTTTTGACCCCCAGACACATTCGTTCCGCCTTCTTCAATATATGTATCATATTTATCAGGGAAATTATTAATAAATTCATCTGCTTGAGCTTGTTTACAAGCATTTATAATTTCCTCATTTGTTGCTTTTTCATTTCCCCAACGCAAATTTTCTTTTATTGTTCCAGAAAATAACACATTTTTTTGTAAAACCATTGCTACTTGATTTCTAAGAGATTTTATATCATAATCTTTTACATTTATTCCACCAACTGATACTGCCCCAGTAGTTACATCATACAATCTTGGAATTAATTGTACTAATGTAGATTTAGAACTACCAGTTCCTCCTATTATTCCAATAGTTTCACCTGATTTTATATCAATATTAATATTTTTTAAACAATACTTATTTTCATCATTTACATAACTAAAGTTTACATCTTCAAATTTTATCGAACCATTTGGTACTTCTTTAATTGCCTTTTCATTATTTTGTAAATCACTTTTCTCTTGCAATATTTCTACAATTCTTTCAGCAGAAGCTCTTGAAATCATAATTGTAACTAAAACCATAGATAACATCATAAGTGAAGTTAAAATTTGCATAGCATAAGTTATTAAACTAGTAAGCTCTCCTGTTGTTAAATTGTTATGAACTATTGCCATTCCACCAAATAATGAAATAAGAATTATTACAATATTTACAGAAAATTGCATTAATGGATTATTTAATGCAACTATTCTCTCTGCTTTTGAGAAATCTTTATAAATTTCTCCAGATATTCCATAAAATTTATTTATTTCTTTATCTTCTGTTACAAAAGATTTTACAACTCTTATACCTTTTACATTTTCTTCAACAACTGAATTTAATTTATCATAAGTTCTAAAAACCTTCTCAAATATTGGGTGTGCCTTTGTTGCAATTAAATACAATCCTATTCCTAAAAATGGAATTGCAACTAAAAATATTAATGCAAGTTTTACATTTACAACAAAAGCCATAATTAACGAAAATATCAACATTGATGGTGCTCTTACTGCTACACGAATTATCATTTGAAATGCCATTTGAACATTCATAATATCAGTAGTATGTCTTGTAATAATACTGGCTGTTGAAAATTTATCTATGTTTGAAAATGAAAAATTTTGAACATTATAAAACATATCTTTTCTTAAATTCTTAGCAAATCCAGTAGATGCCTTTGCTGCATATTTTCCAGATAAAACTCCAAAAAATAAAGACAAAATCGCACATATAGCTAAAATAATACCAAAAATAATTATAACTTTAGTATCACTTTTATTAATACCGTTATCTATTAAAAATGCCATTAAAAACGGAATTAAAACATCTAAAATTGCTTCAATTGATACTAAAATTGGAGTTAATATTGTAGCTTTTTTATTCTCTCTAATACATTTTGCTAGTGTTCTTATCATACCTTAACCCTCCTCAACAAAAATATTATATATATGTTAGCTTAATTATTACTTAAAATTTTTAATTTCATGAAGAGTATTATATCAAACTAGATT